>JAIENA010000455.1 GCA_019751755.1 Burkholderiaceae bacterium
GGCAATGTGCTGCGCTCGCGCGAATTTGGCCACCAGCACGCGATCAACAAGCTGGGCAAGCCGGTCGACCGCGCCGCCTGGAGCATGACGCCGCAAACCGTGAATGCGTATTACAGCCCGACGCTGAACGAAGTGGTGTTCCCGGCCGCGCGCCTGCAATATCCGCTGTATGACCCGGATGCGGAACCGGCCGTCAATTATGGCGCGGTGGGGATTTCGATCGGCCACGAAATCAGCCACGCGTTTGATGACAAGGGTTCGCAATACGATGGCGACGGCAACTTGCGTAACTGGTGGACCCGCGAAGATGGCGAGAAATTCGCCGCGCGCGGCAAGATGCTGGTGGCCCAGTACAACGCCTATAGTCCTGTGCCGGGCTACTTCGTCAATGGCGAACTGACGCTGGGCGAAAACATCGCCGACAACGCCGGCCTGGTGATGGCCACGCGCGCCTATCAGCTGTACCTGAAAGGCAAACCGGGCCCGGTGATCGACGGCTACACGGCGCAACAGCGCCTGTTCATGGGCATGGCGCAAGCGCGCCGTGGCAAGGCGCGCGACGCCGCCGCGATTGCCCAGGTCAAGTCTGATCCGCACTCGCCGGCGGAATTCCGGGTCAATGGCAGCGTCAAGAACCATCCCGGTTTCTACGACGCGTTTGATGTCAAGGAAGGCGACAAGATGTACCTGGCGCCGGCCCAGCGTGTGATCTTCTGGTAATGCGGCCCGCAAGCCGCCATGGCCTGCCATGGCGGCTTGCCTTTGCCGGTGTGGCGTGCGTTAATTCGTATACTTTATCTTAAATACGAAGCCATGATGCTCGTCATCCAGACCCTCTCCGAGCAAATTTTCACGCTGGTGCGTGAGCGCATCATCAGCGGCAGCATCTTGCCGGACATGCCGATCCGGCAAGACGCGCTGGCTGCGGAACTGGGGGTCAGCAAGATTCCGCTGCGGGAAGCGCTGGCACGCCTGGAGCAGGATGGCTTGCTGGTCTCGCACGCCAATCGCGGTTTCTTTGTCCGTCCGCTGAGCGCGGACGAGGCCGAGGAAGTGTATGCGCTGCGCTTGCGGCTGGAGCCCGATGCGGTGGGCGAGGCGTGCAAGGTGGCGACAGCGGCCGACAAGACGGCCGCCAGGCTGGCGCTCAAAGCGCTCGATAAAGCGATGGTGTCGGACAAGGAGCTGGTGGGCGGCCTGAACCGGGCCTTCCACATGGCGCTGGTCGAGCCGCTGGGCCGTCCGCTGACGATCCAGATCATCGAACGCCTGAACGTGATTTCCGAGCGCTATGTGCGCAAGCACCTGGAGCCGGTCGGCCGCGACGACCGCGCGCACGAGGAACACCTGGCGATGCTGGAATGGTGGTCGGAAGGGAAGGCCGACGCGGTGGCCGGCATGATGCATGACCATATCGCGTCGACGCTGGCAGATTTACGGCGGGAATTTAAAAACTGAGCAAGAATCGGGCAAAGCGGGGATCCGCTGTTCGGGTAGTCGGCGCCGTCCGGCTCGTGCAGGGGATGGCGCCATTGGCCGCCGACCGGTAAAGCTTTGCTGTGGCATCACCACCAAGTGATGTACTAATCGCTGACCTTGCCCCGTAGCGCCTTGATTTTTCCGTTGCGGGATTTCTCGTCCATCCGGCGCCGCTGCGCGCCGCGCGTGGGTTTTGTTGGGCGGCGCACCAGCGGCACGTGGGCCGCCTGGTCAGCCAGCGCCTGCAGGCGTCGCAGCACGTCTTCCTTGTTTTGTTCCAGGCTGCGCGATTGCTGGGCTTTCAGCACCAGCACACCGTCCCGCGTGATGCGGGCGTCGCGCATGTCGAGCAGGCGCGCCTTGACATCGGGCGGCAGCGACGAGGCGCCGATATCGAAACGCGCATGCACGGCGCACGACACCTTGTTGACGTTTTGCCCACCCGGGCCTTGTGCGCGGATGGCGCTGAACTCGATTTCGGCTGGGTTGATTGCAATGCCCATGTTCGATCCAGGTGACCTGCTCGTGTTGCCATGTCACAGCCGCGCCGATGGCGGCTGCGCAATGGCCCAACGGGTTAGCGGCGGCGCATTGGCGGCGGGCTGCTGCCGGGGCTGCGCTTTTCAATATGGCGGAACACGATACGTCCCTTGCTCAGGTCGTACGGTGACAGTTCCAGCGTGACTTTATCGCCGGCGAGGATACGGATGAAGTTCTTCTTCATCTTGCCTGCCGCGTAGGCAATCAGTTTGTGGCCGTTGTCCAGGTCCACGCGAAAGCGCTGGTCCGGTAATACTTCTGCGACCATGCCATTCATTTCAATCAGTTCTTCTTTGGCCATTGGGATTCCTTGTATGCTGCTGGTTGGCCGCAACGTGCCAGGCTGCGATTGGAGGCGGTCATTGACCACCTGGTGGGGTGCGAAAAAAAAGCCCGCATAGGGCGGGCTTCATTTCAATGTAATGCCAATGCTTCAATCGCGGCCCTGCCCATGCTATCTGCATGGTGCGAAGCTGTTGACCCTCGCTATCTGCGAGGTGTCAACTTGTGACCAATGTAACTGGTGCTACAGCAGTGAGGCACTCGAGAACCTCACAACAGAACGAAGTGTAACACAGTATTTGTGCGTCGCACAAATACTTTCTGTGGCGGCAGCGGGTTGGTCAGTTGGCTGCCGCGTTCAATTCCAGGATCTGACGCTTGGCTTGCTGCAGGGCATCCCCGTTAGCCTCTGCCGGCGTACCAAACGCTTCAATCGGAAAGACAATCGAACGAATCGTGGGATGCAGCAACTCAATACCGTGGTGATCCGAGGGCGGAGGCAAATGCTTCAGGATCGCGGTCGAAGCAAACTGCGGCTGATCCTGGCAGTTGAACTGTGCGCACCGCAGGATGATTTTCCAGCCTTGGAACCAAGTGACGTTCTGCATCATGCACTCCTCGTCGACGTGTCAAGCCAGTGTACGCGCTATAGTCGTGAACCCCTAATCCTTTCTAATGTGGATGGACTTAGTAGCTGAGGGTGACCAGCGACACCGCCTGGCGCGGCAACTGCATGCGGATCGTCGCCTTGCCGCCGGGTGTTTTCAGCGGCGTCGCCTTACCCAGTTGGGCCAGTTCGCTGGCTTGTTGCAGCGTGGCGATTTGTGCCGGGCTCGGGGTGGCCGGCGACCCCATGCGTTTCCATGCGCTATAGGAATTGCTGGTGTCGTGATCGACCCGGTAGTGGCGCACCTGCACCTGCTTGGCCGGAATGCCCGCGATCTGCAGTTCCACCGGTGAGCCGGCGTCGATCACGTCGTCGTCGTGGTAATTCCAGACCATCACGGCAATGCTGCGCTGGCCCCGTGTCGCCAGCGCGTTGATGTCGTTGCGCGTGCCACGCACGCCTTCGGCCATGATGCGCGCCGCGTCATAGGCCTGGTCGCCGCCCACCGCCACCCGGTCGCCGTGCATCATGCCAAACATGCGGAACACGTTCAGCACCGGCTTGTTGACGCCGTTGGTCGCCAGGTCGCGGAAACCGGCAAACCAGGGCTGGTCTTCAAACTCGAACGACCAGTTCACCGCGCCGATCAGGTTGACGCCGCGCTGCCCGGCCAGGTCGAATTCGCGCGCAATCGAGGCCGCCGTATAGCTGGAGTACAACGTGCCGTTGCGGTACGCGTTTTCAGGGTTGGTCTGCATGCCGCAGGCGGCGCAGCCTTCCGGATCGGATTCGCCGATGATGACCGGGACGCCTTTGAGTTGCGGGTATTTTTCGACCAGCGCAAAGCCCTCGTCGAGCCGCTTGAAGTGCGTGTTCATGCCCATTTGCACCTTGCCGTCGACCACCTTGGGCGCGCCCTTGGCGTGGAACGCGACGAAGTCCAGCGGCGAACCGGTCTTGCCGGTTGCGAAGTTCTTGCCGTGTAAGGCGTGCTGCAGGAACTCATCCATGAAGCGTCCCGCTCCGGCCGTGTGGGGGCCGCCCATGCGCGCGGTCGGCAGCGCGCGCTTGACGGCGTCGGCCGCGTAGTCGTACATCTTGAAGTATTCCTGTTTCGGGTCCGCCGCGATCAGGTAATGGCCATCCGGTTCGTTCCAGACTTCCCAATACCAGCTCTCGACTTCCTGCTGGCCGTAGCGCGCCACGCAGTGCTTGACCCACTGGTAGATCAACTCGGACCACTTGGCGTAATCATTGGGCAGTGTGGCCCAGCCGGTCATGATGTCCTGGTATGGCGTGCCGGGCTTCCATTGGTGCTGGTAAGGCTGCGGGCGCTGCGACAATGCCTGCGGCATGAAGCCGATCTGCGCCAGCGGCTTCATCTTGCGTTCCACGTAGGTGTCGAAGATCTGGTCGACGATGGTCCAGTTGTAGACCGGCTTGCCATCCTGGTCTTCGCTGTACATGCCGGTCGATCCCCATTTCAGCGCATAGCTGCCGTCGCCGGACGTCATCAGGTTGTGGGCGCGCACGTAGACCGGGACCGGGCTCAGGGCGGCGATCTCGCCGAGCAGCTTCTTGCCGTTGGGCGCGGTGGTGTAATTCGGTTCGTCGTAGCCGAACCAGGCCCAGATCGGCGTCATCGGTCCTTTGACCTGGGCCGCGTTGATGGTCAGCTTGACCGGTGCGGGGGAGGCGGGCGCGGCCAGGGACAGGTGTGTGCTGGCGGCCAGGCACAGGGCGGGAAGGAGTCTCTTCATGGTTTTATTGTCGTGGGGAGGCGGGACCTCGACAGTAGGGCGCGGCGTAATATCCGTCCAATGAAATTTATACTGTTTGGCATACCGATTTTAATATCGGTTTCTGCCGGAAAATTAATGCCTGCAATAAAAAAAACCTGCGGCGCATAAACACCGCAGGTTCAATGGCAGGACGCGTCTGACGCGTCCGCCCGGCAAGATCATTGCCGGTTAATCATGCGTTCAGCTTTGTTTGCCGGAACCTTGGCTGCTGCCGGTCGAGCCGGTTTGGGTATTGCCGCCCGAACTGCTTTGCATGCTGGCGCTGCCACGCACGACATTACTGGTATTGCCGCGTTTGCCGCCCTTGGTGAACGGATCGCTGAACTGGTGTAGCGATTCCTGCTGTTTCCGAATGTGCTGTTCGGTTTCTTCCACCGTGGTACGGGCGACTTCTTCCGCCAAGGCCTTGGCGGTCTGCGAGGTTTCCTGCACGTGTTCTTCGGTCACGCGGGACAACTCCACCTGGGTGTCCGCCGCCAGGCGCGACAGATGCTGCTGATAGGCGCGCAATTTGTCGGCGGAGGGCTGGGCACGGGAGGTTGCCGCGCTGATGACGTCGGTATGCTGGTCGGCCGTCAGCAAATTTTGGCTGGCAATGGTGGCTTCTTCGAACAGCGTTTGCGCCAATTGCAGGTTCAGGTTGCTCAGTTGCTGGAATGAATGAAACATGGATTTTGAGACGTCATTCAGAAACGCGGTTTGGGCGTCCAAAT
>JAIENA010000461.1 GCA_019751755.1 Burkholderiaceae bacterium
GCTGCCTGCCGCCGCGCAGGCGCGGCGCGCCGGCCACAGCGTGGCGGCGCTGCAGGCACTGGACCAGTGCTGGGCCCTGTTGGCGCGCTGGCGCCTGGCGACGCAGGCAGGTACAACGGCCGATGCGACGCAGCAGACCCTACTGCTGGACGAGGCGGACCGCCTGACGGCCAACCTGGCTTACCACCTGGCGGCCCGCCGCGCCCTGGCCGATGAACCTGAGCCGTCGCCAACACGCAGGGAGCCGCATCTATGAACACCACATTACCATTGCAGCGGCCCGCCAGTATCGAATGTCGCACTGTGCTGGCCGATGGCCGCGTTGCCACCATGACCGCCAGCCGCAGGGCCCGCGCCAACCGCGCTGAAGTCAAATGCGCGGTGGCCGGATCACCAGTACTGGCGGCGCGTATGCAGCAAGTGGTACGGCTGGCGCGCCACACGGAAACGCGCTTTGACAGCCGCGAACAAGTGGTGCTCAGCCTCGATTGCCTGCCGCCGGAGCATGACCGGGGCTGGGAACTGGCGGCGGTGCTGGCCGACCGCATGGCGCGCGGGGTCTGGCATCCGGGCAAGGGCGTTGGCCTGGTCGGCGCCCATGGCTGGTCCGATGCGTGGCACCAGGGCACGGCCATCACCAGCAGCGGCAGCGCCGCCGCCGCGCTGGCCCAGGCACTGCCCGGGATGCTGCTGATGTGCGGCGTGGCGGCGCAATCGGCCAGTGTCGATGGCGGCACGGTTGCCACTGTGGTCACCGGCGCCGCCACCCCGGGTGTGCTGGTCTTGCCCCATTTGGGCGCACTGGCCGGCCACACCGACCCTTCCGCGGCGACCTCCACCGCCCGCGCCTGGTTCCCGTTACACAGCGGCGGCGTGCATGACACCCTGGCCTGGGTCGAAGTGAGCGTCGCGCCGTTGTTGTCGGCAGCGCAGGGTTGTGAGGAGGAAGACACGATTGCAGTGCCGGAACTCAATGCCGCCGGTCAACTTGCAGTTCGTCAGGCGCTGGCTGCCGCGCGCCATTTTGATGGTCGCGCACTGGGCCGCTGGCGCACCGTGGTGCGGTTCAGCGAGACCCGTTTCCAGGGCAATTCCTATGAACTGGCGCTGGTGATGGCGGACCGCCTGGCGCGCGGGCGTGAATTTGTGCCGCGCGGCCGGTTGATCGCCACCGGCTGTTCCGGCGCATGGCATGCGGGGCGGGTCGACGCGGTGCGGGAACTGGAGGCCAAACTCGCGCTGATCGCCGTGCAGGCGGCGCCGGGTGACCGCATATTGGTGCCAGAAAGTAACCTTTTTGGCGCAATTGCCGATACAGTATTAGCCGACGTGCGCGCGGCGATTCAGGCGCGGGGCGCCAGCATGGCCCGCATCGCACGGATCGGCATGATTTGACGCCGCATGCGCCTGCTAAAATCACGGCAGGGCGCGGCGGGTAAAGTTGCAACAGGGAGACAAAATGTTCCGGATGTTTGGATTGGGCGGCGCCAGGTGCCCGCGCTGCGATCACAAGACTGCGTATGGACCCGACGCCGGTGCCGGACGGGACGCGGGCTATTGCGCCCATTGCGGCTTGAGCCTGGGCGCGCCGCGTAGCGAACCGGTGTTGCGTGACAACCGCTGGGTCCCCGCCGATGATGAACTGGCGGTGTATTTCGGTATCAGCGCACTGTCCGGCCTGTTCAATAAAATCCTGCGGGTACCGGTCGCCACGCGCGCCTATATCCTGCAAGGCGGCCAAGCCACCGAAGTGCCGCAGGGTGAATACGAACTGGAAAGTTTTTTTACGCGCTTGAACAACCTGTTGCGCGACCAGCACGCGGAAATCCTGATTACCCGCAGCGCGCCGCTGCCGGTCGATTTCTCGTTCAGTGATTTGCATACGGCGGAATACCTGAAAGTCGCGGCGCGCTTTACGGTCGCGCTGCGGGTCGAGCACGTGCCATCCTTCGCGCAGCATTTCATGACCACGCCGGGCGCCGTCACCACCTTGCAGCTGCACGATTTATTGGCGCCGTCGGTGCGCCAGATCGCAGCGGAATTCATTGGTGGCCGTTCGATGCGCGACATGGGCAAGGACACGGCCTTGCGCGCGCAGCTCGATGAGCGGCTGCAATCGGCGCTGCGTCTGCGGCTTCTTGACTTCGGCCTGGCGGCGGTGGAGGTGCAGACGCTGGCGCTGCGCCACGATAAATTCGATGCGAACCGCGAGCGCGTCGGGTCGTTGTGGCTGGTGGCCGACCAGCGCCATGTCCAGCTCGAACATGTCAAGCAGCTCGATGAACTGTATAACGAGGAGGAATGGCAGGCGCTGCTGCGGGAAGAACTGAAGATGCGCACCGATTACCGGCGCGCCGAATTGCACCAGGACGCGGCCGTCGGCAAGGCGGAACTGGCGCTGCAAGAGTCCGAACGGATGCAGGGTTTGCGCGCGCGCGCGCTCGATCTGACGGCGCGCATTGCGGAATCGAACAACCGTGAAACCGCCATCGCCAAGGGAGCGGGGGCGGAACTGGCCGCGCTCGAGCACGAACTGGCGCGCAAGAAAATGGGCCGCCTCGGCGAGGCGGCGGCCTGGGAGCAACTGCGCCAACTGGCCCACATCAAGCTGCGCACCGAACTGGAAATGGCGCAGCAGGCCGCGCACGAAGAGCGGCAACTGGCCAAGCAGCGCTTCAGCCATCAGCTACACATGCAGCAAATCCAAAACCAGGTGGCGCAGGCGCTGCGGGTGGAAGATGAAGCGCACCGCCGCGCACTGCTGCTGCGTTTGCGGCAGGAAGAACTGGCGGCCCGCGAGCGGGAAGCGGCGCTCGAGACCGAACACCATATCGCCCGCCAGCAGGGCCTGGAATTTGCCAACGCCGCCCGCAAGCGCGAAGCGGAGCGGGTGCGGGAGTGGGAAGACCAGCAGCACCTGGCGCATATGCGCGAGCTGGCGCGCACGGAACACGTCAAGGATGCCGGCGGCGAGGTGCAGGTGGCTGAAGTGCGGCAGCGCCTCGACCAGTTGCGGCGCGACGGCGCGACGCAGGACGCTGTGGCCCAGCACGAAAAGCTGTTGCGCACGATTGAGGCGGATGGCGTGCATGGCCGCCAGAACCAGGCACTGGCGCGCCAAACCATGCTGGACCAGTTGGCCATCGATGAACAGCGCCAGGCGCTGGCGCAGCGCGAACGCGAAGCGGAATGGCAGCGTGAATTGCGCCTGCGCGAACACCAGCGCGACGCCCACTATGCGCAATGGAAGGGCGACTATGACACGCTGCTGGCGCAGCAGGCGCACAGCCTGGAACTGGCGCAGCTGGAGGTGGCGCGGGTGGAAACCATCGGCCAGTTGTCCGACAGCGGCAAGCTGGCCCTGGCGCCGGGACACAATGCCGCCGTGCTGGGACAGTGGATGAAAGAACAGGTGCGTGCCGGTATGAGTCCGGAGCAGTTGCGCGCCATGGCCGAAGTGGTGGGCGCGGAACACAGCGTCAGTCCGCTCGATGCGCTGCGCATGGCGCAAGACCAGGTCGGCGCCGAACGCCAGCACCGCGATGCGCAGGAAGCCAAGGACCGCCAGCACCAGTTGCAGTTATTGCAGCAACAAAACGCCACCCAGGCGCATGCCTTGCACGCGCAAATGCAACTGGGCGCGGCCGTGGCGCAAGGCATGGCGGGGCGGACGGTGGACGCTGCACCGTCCGCCCATGCAGCCGATCGAGCGGATGCTGCGCGCTTGCACACTGCCGCGCCGGCGATGCCGTACGCGCCGGTTGCCACGCCGGTCGCCGCCACTGCGGGAGCGTCACGCATCTGCGCGCAGGGCCACGTGACGCCGGCCAGTCGGCCCGATGCGAAATTCTGCGCCGAATGCGGCGCGCCGCTGCCGGCTGTCTAACCGATGCAGACTGCAAGGGAAAAAATTCGCGAATTACGTGCGCTGCACGAAGATGGCTTGCTGAGCCTGCAGGAGTTCGACCGCCGCCGGAACGCCATCCTTGATGCCGAATATTCGCCATTGGGTGCGCCGTCCGTGCTGCCAGACGATGGCCGGCAAGGGGACCGGTCGCCCGCTGCTGGGCGGCGTGCGGCTGGCAGTACAGGCGCCGCCAACCTGCGGCGCGCGGCCCCGGCAGGCACTGATAACGCCATGCGGCAGGGCGGGCCGCACGGCCTGAACCCGGGCGCGCAAGCTGGCGCGGGCGGCGGCGACCCAATAGCCGCCGCCCGCGCCCCTGCGCCGATGGCGCCGCGCCAGGGCACGGAACTGGGTTTGATGGCGGGCCAGGAAATCGGCCCGCAAAACCGGCGCTACCGACTGGAGCGCCTTATCGGCGTTGGCGGCATGGGCCAGGTGTGGCAGGCGACCGACCTCGCCACCCATGCGGAACTGGGCCACAGCGACCAGGTGGCGCTGAAAATCCTGCCGCCGCAATTTACCCACAGCGCGTCGCTGGCCAAGCTGTTGATCGAGGAATCCACACAGGCGCGCCGCCTCGCGCACGACAGCATCGTGCGGGTCTACGACTGGGCGCAGGACCCGGCCACGTCCAGCTATTTCATCATCATGGAATGCCTGGACGGGCAAGACCTCGATGCGTGGCTGGCGCAGCAGGGCAGCGCGCCGTGGGAGCGCGTCGGGCAACTGTTGCGCCCGGTTGCCGACGCATTGGACTATGCGTGGGATAAATTCCGCCTGGTGCACCGCGACATCAAACCCGGCAACGTTTTCCTGACCAGCCGGGGCGATGTCAAGCTGCTCGACTTCGGTATCGCGCTGCGCGCGCGCAATGCCGGCAGCACGGTGGGCGTGCAGGCGCCGAATGCCGGCACCAGCGGCTACCGCGCCCCGGAGGCCGGCGCCAGCCAGCGCCAGCCCAGCCCCCGGCTCGACGTGTACGCCATCGCCGTCATGATTTACCAGATGCTCGAAGGTCGCATGCCATTCGATGGCGTGCGCACCGCGCAATTCCTGCCCTCGCCGCCGGCGGCGCTGAACAGCGCGCAGTGGCAGGTGCTGCAGCGTGGCTTCGCCTATGTTCATGACCAGCGCCCGGAGTCGGTCACGGCCTTGCTCGACGCGCTGGTGGAAACCAGCGATGCGGCGGCGGCCGCACGGGACGCGCTGGCGGAACGGGAACGTGACCGGGCCCGCGAACTGGCCCGCGAACAGGCCGAGGCGCAGCAGCGCGCGGAACAGGACGCGGCGCAGCGCCGCCAGCAAAGCGAGCAGGAACTGGCGGCCCGTGCGGCCCAGGCGCGCGTGGCGGATCAGGCCAAACAAGCCGAGTTGGCGGCGCGGCGCAAGGCCGAGGCGCAAGTCGCGGCGGCGGAAAAGGCGCGGCAAGATCACTTGCGGCGCGAACAGGAGCGCGAACAGCGCAAACGCGCCGAACAGGAGTCGCAAGAGCGCAAGGCCCGCCTGCGCGAGCAATTGCTGGCACGGCGTGATGCCGATGCGGCGCAGGCGCGTCAGGCGCAGGAAGAGCAGCAGCGCAAGGCCGCGCAACTGAAAGCCGAGGCCGCCTAC
>JAIENA010000204.1 GCA_019751755.1 Burkholderiaceae bacterium
ATTTCGCCGTGTGTATGCGGCGCGTAAGCCTTCGGCTCTATCACGTAAATGCGAAATTGCCGACTGGACCGCTCAAAGGACCATTGCAACCAATTTGTTTCGAAAGTCATCTCGGATATATTCTCTCATTCTTGTTCAACGCGGGCGGCGACGCGGCGCGTCAATTCTATCGATCTACCCATAAGTCCAACGCGAAAACTAGGTTGAGGCAGCTGACCTTTGTTTGCATATATAGGGCAAGTTGATACCAAGCTTCAAAGTACCATGCACTATCTAGGAATCGAAGTCGACGATGCGATGGAAATGGCCGAACAGAGTGATGCTTAGACTCTTTGACGGGGTGGTACTGCTGCCACCCCGAAGAGTTCAGTCACGTCCAAGCGCGCCTAATTGTCCCGGTACAGGCGGTGCCAAGGAAACATCAGTACCATGCTCTCTTGAGCTCGCTCTCGGATGGAAAAAAGATTCTATTGTCCCTTCGTGTAGCGCGTGACAACGCGGCTTCGAGGACATTTCCCGCAGCGGGGTCAGGTGCAGAGTCCGGAAGCTTTCTTATAGCTTTCCAATTTTCCTTGCGCATGGCGTTTGGGTATACCACGATGCGGCGAAGATACCCATTCCAGTGATCAGTTCCCCCAGCGCTTGCACCAATTGCGATATTGCCGGGTACAGCGCTTGGAAGCGCGCCTGATAGTTGCGTCTCACTTTGCACATTTGCACCCGCTGTGTCGCATGCACGCAGATTTAATTTCCCGGTGTTTGTCCGACCATCCATATCATAGCTAGCACAGACAATCCATTCTTGCTCCATTGTGATTTCGCACTTGAGTCGAACTTCAGTACCAAATTTCGTCGAAAATACCCACTCGCGGCGCCCATTGTCATACGCCAGTTTGGCGGCATTTTCAACATCGCATACCGTGAAAATTTTCGGGAAACTTTGATTTGCCCAGCTCCCCGGAAGTACCCGAGCAAAAAGACTTCCACTCGTCCGCGAAACGCCCGCACTATGAAAGAGATATTCCATCGGCGGAACTTTATTTGCTCTTTGCGCTACTTCCATCATTACATCCCAGGGCAGCCTGACTGGTAGCGGAATTGATTGGCACTCAGCAGCAAATTTCAAGTCGCCTGTCAAAATCCAGCCTTGATAGTGAGCCGCCACTGAATAAACATGAAGGTCAGCCTTGTTCACGTGACGAGATGGCATTATCGTCGCCTTGGGCAAGATGATTATTCTTACGAAGCGTAAAAAATTGTCGAATACAACAGCAGGGTCGTACCCTAGAGTAAGTTTCAATTTCAATCGACGCAAAATTAGCTTCGCCTCGTTCTCGATCGCCGCATCTATGATTAAATTAAAGCCTAGGCCTGCTAAATGCTCAAGACAATACCGCGCGCTACTGTTTGCAACAAATGCTGCGTTCAGCAGCACGTTCGTATCGATCACAACACGTTGAGGAAGATTGTTCAGCGACCGGTGCATAGAAGGTGAAATATTAAAGGTTTGGCGCGCCAGCTAACACAGTAGAGCAGTCCACGCATTATTTACCGACAAAGGCATCGGCATCAAAATTCTCTATCGAGCCAGTTGTACATTGGATATCGTATCTGGACGTCCGCTTCTGGCCGATTGCCGTCATTGGTGCAGCATATCAGGTTGCAATGTAGAAAAACTCACACATTCTCACGTAAAGAAGTTGCCAGCAACGCAGATGACAAGGCATGACCGGTGGCCGGGCACACGGGAACTTATCCGACACCCAATGTCAACCCACGCCTGAGTCAAGGCACTTCCACGGTTCCGAGTAATTTGCGCAGTGACATTCACGGAAATCCGGTGCACAACGTTTGACATCCATCGCTGCGCCGCCTAGATTGCAAATGCAGCAGCTGGCCCTGCGGAAGTAGGCAAGCCTTATGATTGGCACTCTCGCCCCCTCGGTGCAGGTGCATGACGATTCGACTGCAGTCCTGCGCTTCATGACCCGCCGGCGCATTCGATATCAGAGTTGCAGGGACAGTACGCAGCGCCCCCATGGCAAGATGATTTGCGTGGATTACCAGATGCCCGTGATGAATTGACACGGGAGGTAAATTGCCGATATTGAAGTTGCGGCAGTGGGCCAGCGAGCATCAGGCCAGTATTTGGTTCATTTGGCGTCACACTTCGCCTCGATTAAACTTCCGTGCGCGACGCGCACCACGGAAGCGCCCTCTTGCATGTTCATAGCTCAGGCACGCAACACCTGGGTAACCCACCCTCTTGTTTTCTGCTGTGTCCCGAAGGATGGCCGCGTGTTCAACTCACACCGCCAGTGTCATGTATCCACTCGGGGCCGCAACCATCAATCCTTGCGGAGGTAATATGTCCGGAATACTTGTCGACTTCAGTGATAGCGTATTGAAAATCAAACAAGTCATGGCGGTGTGTGGAAAATCGCGCTCAGCCATCTACAAGGAGATCAGGAAAGGCCTGTTCCCCAAGCAATTGAAACTAACCTCCCGTTCCTCCGGCTGGTCACGCAATGAGATTGAGCGCTGGCTTGAACAGCGCAAGGCTGAACGTGACGGCCCCGCACCGGCGAAGCGCTAAAAAAAGGGGGAGGGAAAATGGCCGGCCTTCCCCCGTGTTCCCGGTGAATTCAGAGGACCAGTCGCGCCAACGCACCAGCGGCAATGGCACCACGCAGGTGGCCATAGTGCTTTTCGATCATTGCCACCGACGTCCCGCTGATCTGCGCAACCGTGAGCAGATCCAGGCCGCCGTGCACCAGATCGGTGATGATGCTGTGACGGATGGTGTACGCCGTGGTCCGATCGGATAGGCCAGCCTTTTTCGCGGCAGCCTTGATGGGCCCCTTCCAGGAGTCCTTGTTCCACCTGGCGCCGTCCGCCCGGGAAAACAATGGCGCGTATTCCGGCTTGCCACGACAAGCCATTTCCAGGATAGGAATCGCTATCGCCGGCAACAGTATCGCCCGGTCATGGCCCCCCTTGTCCTTTCCAACGACCAGGGCGGGCAGCCTTGGATCGTAATCCCGCACATCAAGCGCGGCGAGCGCGCCGGGACGCAGTGGCAGCAGCGCCATCCCTCGGATGAGTAATCGCATATCCTCAGCGGCGGCGTCCGCCAGCGATCGCCGCTGATCGATGTCGAGGTACAGCCGACGCCGTTGCGTGGCATTGGGGATGGCCTTCAGTGCCGCCTTCCATGCAGCGTCCACGCCAACCTTGCCTTCGGCATGGGCATGATTGAGCGCCGCCCGGAGCGCCGCGATCTCGCGGTTGACCGTGCTTTTGGCCCGCGGTCGCGTCCCGCCTGAATAGTCGACTTTCGCGGGGGTTGCGGCAAGCCTGCGCAGAAAATTGCGCAACTGATCGGCGGTCAGCGCGCTCAGCGGCGCTTTCTCGATGGGACTACCTACCACCCACCGCTGGTACCGTACGGCCAAATCGGCTGCCGCCCCCTCCCCCCGTTGATCGCGCGTCTTCTGGACGTAGTCGGTGCATGCATCCCAGGTGGTGTACGGTTGGGCATCTGGTGGCAGTGTGGTGGTGGCTTCACCAGGGTCGGGGTCGGCATCGATATCGGGACCGGCCGCGCCGCCATTGGCGGCGTATGCCAACGCCGCCGTGATGGCATGATCGAACCGCTCACCCGGCTTATACTCGGCCAGCTTTCCCAGGCTCGCCTCGGTCTTCCCGCCCGCCATCAAGGTCCGGACGATCCAACTCCCGTCACTGTCAGCGACCATCTTGCGGTACCCGAGATGCAACCCCTGTTGGATGCGGTGCCAGTAGGGTTCGCGCCGCGGCGTCAGGCGCGCCCGGGCCGACGCGGTGGCGATCTTGTGTCCCATGGTCTGGTAGTATGAAGGCTCGATAACCGCCAACTTACCGGAATTCGGCGTGGGAATCCATTGCACGTACACCGCATTCCAACCGAACATTCTTCTGTGGCTGATCGACGCTAACAGTACGGAGTCAGTACGGAAAACGGGCGCGCACTAGTATGCACATCGGGAGACATGGGCAGAGGTCGCATCACTGCTAAACGTGTCGCTGGAAGGCTCCATGCGGGTACTTCCGGAGCATTCACACTGCAGGGAAAATCCTCAAATCGCTGCGCGCTCACGTCAGCCATTTGTGATGCCAATGTGCTGGCGGTGTGCCGCTGGCCAACTCGGCGTCCCGCATCGCAGGTTTAAAAATTCGAAAAATAGTGCAATAATAGTGCATACATAGTGCACCCAGGAGCAAGCATGGCTACCGCAGAACGGGCCGCCACGGTCGCCGAGGCGGTTCCGGTATTCGATCGGAACTTCGACGGATTCATGGACTTCCTCAATGCCGATGCGAGCCCATCGATCTCGCCTAAACGGTTCGGACTTGTATTCAGGGTCGATATGCAGACCCTTGCCGCGCAAGCGCGCGTTCACAGGAACACGCTCAGGCTGGCACCGGACACCGAGACCCTCCAGGCGCATCTGCGCGAATCGCTGCGCGTGATACGCGCGGCCGCCGACGTGTCGGGTAGTGTCGAGAAAGCGCTCTTCTGGTTCAAGAACCATCCGCTGCCGGTATTCGACTACAAAACGCCGCAGGACCTCGTGTCGGAAAAGCGCACGGAAGCTCTCATCAAATACCTGCAATCGCTTCGGGCCGGGTACGCAGGATGATCGTCACCCCGCTCAATACAGTCGCCTACCGGGTCCATCAACCCAAATGGTCGTTCGCGCCCGCCTCGGGGGCTGGTGCCGGCATGTATGGCGGGCGCGCCAACCGGCCGGGCGTCAACGCGCTCTACCTGTCACTGGAGCTGGAGACCGCCCTTGCCGAGTACCAGCAGCTCGATGCGCTCATGCCGCCCGGGCTCATGGTCAGCTACAACGTGAGCGTCGATGCCGTCGTGGACTTCCGTGGCGGCTACACCAGCGACTGGGACCCGCTCTGGCAGGATTTCTACTGCGACTGGCGGAACATATATTTCAACCAGGGCATCGAGCCGCCGTCCTGGGTTATCGGCGACCAGGTGCTGACCGCAGGCGCCAAGGGCATTCTTTTCAATTCGGCGATCACCGCCCGCGCGAATCTGGTCATCTATACGGACGCGCTGGCAGGCGCCGATGCAGTCGCCGTCCACGACCCGGACAATGCACTCCCGAAAAATCAACAGTCCTGGGAATGATCCGAAGCGGCGCCCTGGCCTCAGCCTTGAACGAGACCGCATCGGGAATGCTGCTGCCCGTCCCGTGCAACAGCTGACTTACTGGCAGCTTACGGACGGCACCCTTGCTGACAGCTCGCTACGGATGCGCTGTCATACCCAAATGCCAGTGGCTCAGGTGGGCAGCGTCGATCTGCACGCCGTTGGCCAGCGCGGACACCGCGCCGACAGGGGTGCCGGCCTTCGCGCGCTCGGTCGCCACCGTCCTCTCGGCAGGCGCCTTGCCGTCCTGCGTCAGCTGGCTAGCGACAAAGCTGGTCGACATACTTTTTAGGCCAATCTTATTGAGCGCGTT
>JAIENA010000158.1 GCA_019751755.1 Burkholderiaceae bacterium
CCCTTGCCGTCGGCGAGGAAGTTCGAATGGCACAGCACGGTCGTTTCCGGGTTGTAGTTGCACACACCGGCCAGCTGCAGCGTGCAGTCCTGGCCCTGCGCGGCGCGCCGGATAGGTGTCATGCGCGGGCCGCGCGACTTCATCTCCGCCTTGCGCGCTGGCGCCTGCCGCTGGTGCACCTGCACGGACAGCATGCCAGTGCTGGGCATCGGGGCGCGGCGCTTGAATTGCGTGCGCGACATGAGCTTGGTGCTGGGCTTGATAGATAAACGCTTCATAGCCCTCCCGTGAATTGCCAAACGAGCAACCTGTTACAATGAAAACTTTTAGGGGAGATTTCATGGCCGCACTTGATCCACTGAGCGTGAACAGCCTTACAATTTCGGCGAAAGGCAATGAAGTTTCGCCCGGGGTATGGCATGCTTCTTACAACTTTAAATCTGGCCAACATGTCGTCTTTGGCGCATCCGTTGTCAACGGGTGGCCTACCCCTAGTGAAGCCGAAGATCATGCTATTGATATAGGCGTCAATACATTCGCCAATTGGCTTGATAGCGGAGTAAAAGATCGCCTCAGAATAGTATTCCCCACCTTTATTGCGGTGCTGGACGTCAGCCGCCTGACGAATGGGAATTGGCATTGCCTCGCCTATATCGAAAAGGCAGGGAACTCGTCCGGAACTGTCGACGCCCCAGAAAAAGAAACTGTTTCCGATGCCATTGCTGCTGCCATTGCCGCTGTAGAGAAGCGAGCCAGTGCCTCGCACTGACGCGAAATCAGATTGAATCCAATTAGACTTGAATTTAAGGGAATTGGTCACTTCGTCCCCTGGGCGCAGCGCAAGCACACCGTGCTGCCGGGCGCAAACTGACCGACGGAACGACGCAGGCCGCAGGCGCCGGTGCACTTCTTCATGGTGAAGCTGGGCCCTGGCTTCGCTTCCTTGTTACGCTGGTGAATGTAGTCGGTGTGGCCGGGGTTGTAGATCATGCCGCCACCCCGGTAACTTCCTCCAGCGTGCGCCGGCCCTTGCTCTTGCTAGGCATGAGCATCACCTGACCAGTGCTTTTTTCCAGGTCGATATACTTGCGATACAGATGGGGATCGTTCAGCAGTTCCGGACGTTCCGTCGCCAGGCGGGCCGCCGTGGCCAAATCACGTTCGCTGGCCATGATGCAGAACACGCAGCTAAACCGGGTCATCCCCAGGCTGTAGACGACATGCGGCTGCTGGCCAGCGGCGGCGATGGCAGCGAACACTTGCGCCTCGGTCCAGTCGTGAATAGGCAGCCACTCAAACCATTCCCGGCCGGCGTGCAGCAGCCTTCCCTTGGTTGACACCCGACGCTGTACGCACTTATTGCCTGCGCGCTGGAACTGGACCAACTTCTTCCTGGCCGGGCTTTCCTCTGCGCGCATACCCATGCAGTTCACCACCAGGGTCGCGCCCAGGCCTCGAATGGTGCGCTCGATCGGTCCGCGTTTGAGGTCGCTGGTGCACTGACGCTGCTGCGGCGACGGGAACATGCCGCGTTCCGCGATCATTTCCAGCAGCGTGCGGCGCGCCCGGCAGATGTGCAGAGGCTCACCACACGTGGTGGCGCGGATGTGGTCGACCGCGCCGGCCCACTCGACCTCGCCCAGATCTGCGTGCACGATGACGAGTTGTGCTGCTGGCACAAAGTCACGCAATACCAGATACATGGCTTGGCTGTCCTTGCCGCCCGAGTGGTTGACGACGAACAGGGCGCCACGCTGAATCAAGTCATGGATCGGTTTCAGAATGTCGGCTTTCATACAACCCTCGCAATCTCGCGCTCATACCCGATGTTCGCGCGGGCCGGTCGCGCCCGGTTTTCGCATGGTCGGCACAGGGCACCCATTGCCAGCGCGCCACAGTTCGGGCACGGATGTTTTACCGGCTTTGCCTGGCCGTTGGCAGCTTTTGCGCGCGCCGGAATCGTGAACGATTCCTCGGGCGTCCAACCTGCATCCAACCGCTTTTTCGCAGTGTCGCGCCGAATGCCGAAACGCTCACACCAATGCGCAAGCGCATGCGTTTCGCCCAAGTACTCAACCATTCGATTCGAACGGCGATTCCGGTCATTGACCTTGCGCGTGACCCAGCGGCAGTTTTCTGGCGAATAGCCTTTGTCGTTATCTTCCCGATCCAACTCGTGGGCTGGCGAAGGCTTTGGTCCCATATCTGCGATGAAATTCGCGGGTGATTGCAGCCAGCGCTCGCATACGGCAATGCCGCGGCCGCCATAATTTTCATATGCCGGATTGGTAGGCTCCATGCAGCGCAGTCGCATCGTCTGCCAGCAGCGATATTCAGGAAGGCCGGATAGTCCGTGGATTGGTTTTCCGCTCATAACGCCTCCAGCATCGAAACGATAACGTCGCGCGCAGCCGGCGGACAAACGGCGTTGCCCAGCATGTGCACGGCGTCACGGTGCGTCGTGGGCAGGATGTAGTCGACCGGAAAACCCATCGCCGCCCTGCACTCCTGAGCGGAAAGCATGCGCATGCGCTTACCGTCGATCACGGCGTGCCGATCACGCGTGGTGATGGTGCCGATCGGTCGAGAGATGGCGCGGCCACCCCGCTCGTTCCCGTAATAGCTCGAAATGAACCGGTCGCCATGGATGCGGCGGCCCGCTGTAATCCGATCCAGCGTGGCTTCAGCGCGGCCAGGCTTCTCAATCGGCTGCCAGTTGCCCGCGCCGAAGTCGATGAAACTACTGGCCGGCACGTGCGCCCGTTTGGGCACATCGAACAACAATGGGTTCTTCGCGCGTACTCCCACGATAAACAGGCGCAGGCGGTGTTGTGGCACCCCATGGTCGGCCGCATCGATTACCATCGGCGTCATGCAATACCCAAGCGCCTGCATGGCTGCGCACCATGCCGGATACAGCGACCAGGCTGCGAATTCAGGAACGTTTTCGACCACGAAGAACTGCGGGCGGTGGTATTCCGCTGCCGATACCACTGCCCAGGCGGTCGAGCGACTGGCATCATGCTGCGGGTTACCATGCTCTTTCCCGCGCGCCTTGCTATGACCTTGGCAACACGGGGATGCCAAGAGCAGGTCATGGGCGGGCACATCGCACCAGTTGGTTTGATGAAGATCCTGGCACGCGTGCTCCGCGTCTGGATGGTTTTGGGCGTGGATAGCAACGGCCGCCGGCCAATGGTTTGCAGCCCAAGCCACTTCGATGCCGGCCATGTGGGCGCCAGTCGAAAAGCCCCCAGCGCCGGCAAACAAATCGATAGCCTTCATGCCCGCACCTCCGGTGCCGCAGCACGCCCAAACAGGCACATTTCCAGCGGCGCAAATTGCACTTTCGGCGCCGGCCAGGTGCGGGAAAACAGGTGGACTGGTTCTGCTGTTCCTTCCTCATTCGAAAGGTCGACGGGATCCGGGCCGGCGGCCCAAATGCCGCCGCGCGGCGCACCGCCACCCATTGGGCGCACGCGGTGGATGCGGCCGTCGACGGCCAGGGGGCGCGTGAAGCGGCGAAGGCGGTCCAGCGGCATGGACAGGGCCACGCACAGATCGGCAGCACTGACTTGGCGCCGCGCGCGGATCGTGGCCTCGATGAGGTCTTTTGTTTGCTCGGTGGCGAACTGTTGGACGCTGGTCGTCATGGTTGCGCCCTCCGCGTGGCGTGGTCGCAGGCTTCGGCCAGCCTCTGTTCGGCGACGCGATGCTTCGATTTCGCGCGCGACTTTGCCTCGCCAGTGGAGGAGATTACCTCCTTGCGAGTCTCGTTCCAGCCGTGCGCGCGCTGGACGATGTGATCATTGGGCGTAGGGGTGCCCTGCGCGCACGCCGGGGCGGCTGCGCGTTCCTCTTGTGTTAGCATAGTTTCCCTCGTTGTTTTGGATTGGCCGGCCTGCATGCCGGCCTTTTCATTCCTGCTCGGCGCCGGCTTCAGTTGCCGCTTCCGCCGCGACGCGCTCATAGTGCGCGCGCGCCATGACGTGGCCGGGCTGGATATCGAGCACTTCTTCTTCCGCGCTGTGCTGCTGCGCTTCCTGCCGTTCGTTCATGCCGGCATGTCCTTGATGTGGCTGCGGATGTCGGCAACCGGGATACCCAGGTTCTCGTGCAGCTTCAGAATCAGGATCGCGCTGATCGTGTTCTTGCCGTGACGAGCCTTGCAGATTTCCGGCGCCGTCACCTTCACGGAGCGCGCCAGGGCGGCGTCATTCTTCAGTTTCAGATCGTCCAGCAGCTTGTCGAACAGGCTGGCCAGGGATTGCTTGGGTGCGGGTGCGCGCGGTTTGCGTGGCATGGGTAAAACTCCTTTGTGGTGGGTGAATGCGCCCCGTGCGGGCGGCGCGGGGAAAGTTAAGGTTGAACTGCTTTGCGACATGCATTGCTCAGGCGGCGCTTGGCGGCATACTCTTCGCGCTTCTTCGCCTGGAAGAAAGCGTATTCCGCCTTCGTGGCCTGGCGCGCTTCGTCAAACTGCGGGTGGTGCGCGCTGATGCGCTCTTCGTCGTGTACGTAGTCGCCGGTGCCGTGGGTTTCGTCGCCGGTTTCGAAGCGCTGCCACGCCAGGTGGTAGGCGCGCTTCGCAGCGGCAGCTGCGGCCTGTGCCGCGTGGTGCGCGAGCGCCAGTTCTGCGATCTTTAAGCGCTGAGTGATCTTGTCGAGGTCGCTCACAAGGCATCCTTCCGGATCAGCTTGAAACGGCTGTGGATGTAGGGGTGGGTCGCAAACGATGGAGTGACCATCTTGCATTCGCTGACGAAACGGCGCAGCACGTCGTTGATATCCTTGATCCAGTACACGGCGTAGCTGCTACCCTCGGCCTCGGCGCGGTCGTTCTTAACCATGCCAGCCGGGCGCGGGGCCAACGGGCTTTGACGGATAATGCATTCCACCACGTGCTCAGGTATCCCGAACATCTTTGCGGCGCGCGGGCGCATGTGGCAGATCGATTCCGAATTCGCTGGGCGGGTGGTCAAGAGTTGGGTTTGGGCGACCTGCTCCACGCGCTGCTCGATGCGGGCAACGGCCTGCGCTTGTTCAAGCTGACGGCGCTCCATGTCGACCATGGCTTGTGCGTTTTGCAGGAACATCTCGGCCGGCGAGAGCTGGCGGGCTGGCGCGGCGCCAGCCTCCAGTTCCTGCCAGCGATCCACCAGGCGTGCCGTGAACTGCGGCGAGAGTTGCGCAACGATCACATAGCTGTCGCGCTTCCCCACGCGGTACTCGGCAACGGTCTGGCCCTGGTCATTTTTGACATCCACCAATGGTGGAAGTTGAATTGCACCAGTCTCAGCAAGGCGCTCGATCGTGCGCTTTACGCTGTCGTGCCGGGACTCAACCAATTCAGCGATTTCGCGGCTGGTCATCATGGCGGCGGTGGTAATGAGATGCTGCACGGTCACTCCTGTCAAAGTGGGCTTGCGGTCGGCGTGTTAATCCACTTGGATGCTGCCGTCCGCGTTGATGCGGTAACGAAGCGCGGCATTAAAGACGCAGGTGCATGCGCGGCACGCCGGCGA
>JAIENA010000250.1 GCA_019751755.1 Burkholderiaceae bacterium
CAACGCGCTGCGCTCGGCCTCGCCAAGTTCCGCACTGGCGCTGAGCTGGAAGGCCATGCCATCGTCGAGGCTGGCCAGGGTCAGGTCGACCTGGACGCCGCTGCGAGTCACGATGCCCAGGGTAAATTGGTTATCCACACCGTCCGGCAAGGCCGGCTGCGTCACCGGCACCGCCGCGCCCGTATTAAATTGCCGCAACATGGCGGCGCCCACATCCTTGAGCCGCGCGGACAGCGGCAATACCACGTCGTCCGTTTGCGCTTGGCGGGCCGCCGCCAGGCTTGCAGGACTGAGTTGAACGATGGCGGACGCGGCAGCCGGCGCGGCGGCGCCATAAGACGCCGCCTTGCCGCCAGCGGCGGCGGCGGCCGGCAAGCGCGCAGCGGGTTGCCAGTTAGACAGAGAGGAAATCGAGCTCATGCGGCATTAACGGCAAACCTTGCCGTTTCATTAACCACCCGCCGCTGATGGTCTGACACCAGCGCTCGCGCGCCAGCCGGGTCGCGCTTACGCTTCGATCTGCGTCTCGCTGTCCGGTTCGGCCTGCTGCGCGGCCCGGTCGGCCTGGTCGGCCTTGTTGGCCTTATGCGCGGCCTTGCACGCATACATCGCCTGGTCCGCGTAACGCATCAAGTGGTCGGGCGCATCACCATGTTCCGGATATAACGCGATGCCGATGCTGGCGCCGGCCTGCAGGCGCACGCCGCCCAGCAGCAATGGCTTGCCGATCATTTTGTGGATCTTGGCCGCCACCGCGTCAGCCTGCTCCATGGATTCGACATTTTCCAGCAGCGCCACGAATTCATCACCGCCGATGCGCGCCACCGTATCGCATTCACGCACGCACGTGACGATGCGGTGCGCCACCGATTGCAGCAGCTGGTCGCCGATCGCGTGGCCATAGGCATCGTTGACACGCTTGAAGTCGTCAAGGTCGATAAACAGCAGCGCTCCGCTCGTACGGTCACGGCGGCTGCGCGCAAACGCCGATTGCATGCGGTCCTGGAACAGGCGGCGGTTCGGCAAGCCGGTCAATTCGTCATAGCGCGCCGCATACGCCAGATCGGCGTGCAGCGCCAGCCGTTCAATCACCGTGGCCGCCTGCGCGGCAGCAAATTGCAGCACGTCCCGGTCGTGACTGGACAGCAGGCTGGGGCGCTCGACATCGAAGCGCAATTCGCCAAATTTCATGCCCGGCGTCGACATCGGTTCGGCAAACCAGCGCGACGTGTCCGGCGCCGCCCCGCCACCGGGCATGGCCGCCGCATAGACGATGCGCGCGCCGGGATCGAGCACCGCCGCCAATCCACGCAGCGGCATCAATTCCAGCAAGATCGCGTGAAACGCGGCAAACATGGCCTCGTGCGACTCGGCGCTGAGCGCCGCGGTCGACAGCGCCAGCATGCAAGCCTGGCGCTGTTCGGCCATCTTGCGTTCACTGATATCGTGCGCCACGCCGATGCGCAACTGGTCTTCGTCCGACCAGCGCGCCGCCCAGTGGATGTGCGCCACGCTGCCATCCTTGCGCAAGTAGCGGTTCTCAAAGCCCAGCCCAAGCCGCCCGGCCACCACCAGGTCCATTTCAGCCATGGTGCGCTGGAGGTCGCCGGGGTGGATAAAGTCGAGCATCTGGCACCCGATCATTTCCTCTGGCTGATAGCCAAACACGATGGTACAAGCCGGATTCACATAGGCGATGCGGCCATCCTGTTCCACCAGGAAAACCACGTCGAGCAGCAGATCCGCCAAGCGGTGCAAAGTGTTTTTCATAACAAAATTCAATAAAGGGGCGGCTTGCGCCAGCTCAAAGATTATAGCGTGCGCCCGTGCCTATACATACAGCAGCACGACACTATAACCCGCGCGGCGCCAGATACCCCGACATTACGCGCGATACACTTGCTGTTACATGCCGCCAATTGACCGGCGCCGGCGCAGCCCGGATACTGGCCGGATTTCTTACGCCCTTCACCCTATCAAGGAGATCCCCAGTGAAGAAAAACGCCCTGCTGGCTACCACCATGCTCTTGGCGACCGCGGCTGCCAATGCGGCAGACCCTGCTCCAACCATCGATGCGCAGCGCCTGTCGCAGCACGTCAAGGTGCTCGCCTCCGACGAATTCGAAGGCCGCGGCCCGAACACGGCCGGCGAAACCAAGACGGTCAATTACCTGATCGAGCAATTCAAGGCCGCCGGCCTGAAGCCGGGCGGCGACCTGGTCAACGGCAAGCGCGCCTGGACCCAGGAAGTCCCGTTGGGCCGCTTTGAAATCAAGGGGCCGGTGACATTGACCTTGAACGACGGCAAATCCAGCCAGACCTTCCTGCAGGGCGAGCAGATGGCCGTGCGCGCCGCCATGAATGGCCAACAACGCGTCGACTTCGACAAGGCGCCGCTGGTGTTCGTCGGCTATGGCGTCAAGGCGCCGGAACGCAACTGGGACGACTTCAAGGGCGTCAATCTCAAGGGCAAGCTGGCGGTGGTGCTGATCAACGACCCCGATTTTGAAACGGGCGAAGGCGATTTCGGCGGCAAGGCCATGACCTACTACGGCCGCTGGACCTATAAATATGAGGAAATGGCGCGCCAGGGCGCGCTCGGCACCATCATCGTGCACGAAACGGCGCCAGCCTCGTATGGCTGGCCCACCGTAAAAAATTCCAACACCAACGTCATGTACGACATCGTGCGCCAGGCGCCCGGCAAGTCGCACGCCCCAATGGAAGCGTGGATTCAGCGCGACGTGATGGTGGACTTGTTCCAGCGCGCCGGCCTGGATTTCGATGCGGTCAAAAAGCAGGCCCAAACGCGTGATTTCAAACCGGTCGAGCTGAAAGGCATCCAGCTTTCCGCGCACTACGCGGTCGACGCGCAAGTGATCAAGTCGCACAACGTGGCGGCCCTGCGCCCCGGCACCAGCCAGAAAGACCAGACCGTGATCTACAGCGGCCACTGGGACCACCTGGGCGTGGGCCTGCCGAACGCCAAGGGCGACACGATTTATAACGGCGCGGTCGACAACGCCACCGGCATTGCCGCCCTGCTGGAACTGGGCCGCGCCTATGCCCAGGCCCCGGCGCCCAAGCGCAGCGTGGTGTTCCTGGCCGTGACGGCGGAAGAAAAAGGCTTGCTCGGTTCCGAGTACTACGCGGCCAATCCGCTGTACCCGCTGGCCACCACGGCCGGCGTCATCAACATGGACGCCTTGAGCCCGCAGGGCCCGGCCCGCAACTTCACGATTTCCGGCAGCGCCAAACTGGAGTTGATGGATGCGCTGGTGGCCAAGGCCAAGCAGTGGAATATCCGCTACGCGCCGGATCCGAAGCCGGAAGCCGGCCACTTCTTCCGCTCCGACCACTTCCCGCTGGCCAAGCGCGGCGTCCCGGCCTTCTCGTTCGGTTCCGGCGAAGACTGGGAAGACGGCGGCCTGGCGGCGGGCAAGGCCGCCGAGGAAACGTACAACACCCAGCATTACCACCAGCCGTCCGATGAATGGAGCGCCCAGTGGCCGTTCACCGGCATGGCGCGCGACCTGCAATTGCTGTACAGCCTGGGCCGCGACCTGGCCGATTCGAAAGATTGGCCTAACTGGGGCAAGGATTCCGAATTCCGCGCCCCACGTGATGCCAGCGCGGCGAAACGTCATTAATTTGCCCTGCTGAGCAGCTCCCTCCCCCCACTCTCCGGGCGTCCTGCCCGGGGAGCGTAGTGTATTGACAACACCCTCCCCTGCTGTCACAACGGCGTCACCAGTCCCCGCTAGAATCAGATCAGGTAACGGCCCACCCGTTCAGGGAGAATTTCCTATGCCTTGTCTGTTGCACCACTCTGCCAACCCGATTGCAGCGCTGCCGGCTGCCCCACCCCTCACTGCGCCGGTCCAACCTGCGCGCGCCAAGCGGATTTACCACGATATAGAAATCTGCTTTCACATTGCGGAACGCGTCAGCCAAAAAACTGGCGGCGATCGCTTCATTTTCTGAAAAATCATTTCATATTGCAAAAATAGTCCCGTAAGTATTTGAAATATAACGGGTAACTTGAGTTATATGTCTTATATAAGACATCTTTTACAAAACTCAAAAAAGGTCTACTATGTAGTCATGCAGTCAGCTTTTGGATTCAGTACCGGACCGCGTCTCGCCACATTTTCTTAAATCACTTAGGATCACTACCATGTCCACCTACAACGACGACATCAAAGCCATTGCTACCCTGAAAGACAAAGAAGGCAGCGCCTGGAACGCCATCAACCCGGAATCGGCCGCCCGCATGCGCGCCCAGAACAAATTCAAGACCGGCCTCGATATCGCCCGTTACACCGCAGGCATCATGCGCGCCGACATGGCCCGCTACGACGCCGATCCTTCGCAGTACACGCAATCGCTGGGTTGCTGGCACGGTTTCATCGGCCAGCAAAAGCTGATCTCGATTAAAAAACACTTCAACAGCACCGACCGCCGCTACCTGTACCTGTCGGGCTGGATGATCGCCGCCCTGCGTTCGGAATTCGGCCCGCTGCCAGACCAGTCGATGCACGAAAAAACCGCCGTGTCGGCCCTGATCAAAGAGCTGTACACCTTCCTGCGCCAGGCCGATGCCCGTGAACTGGGCGGCCTGTTCCGCGAACTGGACGCCGCCGACGCCGCCGGCAAGCCAGCGATCCAGGCCAAGATCGACAACCACATCACCCACATCGTGCCGATCATTGCCGACATCGACGCCGGTTTCGGCAACGCCGAAGCGACCTACCTGCTGGCCAAGCAGATGATCGAAGCGGGCGCCTGCTGCATCCAGCTGGAAAACCAGGTATCGGACGAGAAGCAATGCGGCCACCAGGACGGTAAAGTCACCGTGCCACACGAAGACTTCCTGGCCAAGATCCGTGCGGTGCGCTATGCGTTCCTGGAACTGGGCGTGGAAGACGGCGTGATCGTGGCCCGTACCGACTCGCTGGGCGCCGGCCTGACCAAGCAAATCGCTTACACCAACGAGCCAGGCGACCTGGGCGACCAGTACAACTCGTTCCTGGACGTGGAAGAAGTCACCACCGAGACCATGAACAATGGCGACGTCGTCATCAAGCAAGGTGGCAAGCTGGTGCGTCCTAAGCGCCTGCCAAGCAACCTGTTCCAGTTCCGCGCCGGCACCGGCGAAGCGCGCTGCGTGCTCGATTGCATCACCTCGCTGCAAAACGGCGCCGACCTGCTGTGGATCGAAACCGAAAAACCGCATATCTCCCAGATCGGCGGCATGGTGTCGGAAATCCGCAAAGTGATCCCGAACGCGAAACTGGTGTACAACAACAGCCCGTCGTTCAACTGGACCCTGAACTTCCGTCAGCAGGTGTACGACCGCATGAAGGAAGAAGGCAAAGACGTGTCGGCCTACGAACGCGCCAAACTGATGAGCGTCGAATACGACGCCACCGACCTGGCGATCGAAGCGGACGAGAAAATCCGTACCTTCCAGGCGGACGCGGCCCGTGAAGCCGGCATCTTCCACCACCTGATCACGCTGCCGACCTACCACACCGCCGCGCTGTCGACCGACAACCTGGCCAA
>JAIENA010000519.1 GCA_019751755.1 Burkholderiaceae bacterium
ACCCCCGTATCCATCACCCAAGTCCGCCTCACCTCAATCACATCAAACTGCCGCGCCAACCCCGGCGGAAACGCCCCATACGGCGCCTGGCTCGCCACGATCTTGCGCACCGCTTCATCAATGGCAGGCACCCCGCTCGACGTCACAAACGTCACCTTCTCCACCGACCCATCCGCGCGGACAGCAACGGTGACCACCGGCCACACATGCCGCTGTTTCACCACCTCACGCAGGGCATTGACCGCCATGCTCATCTCGATCTTCTTGGCCATGGCCTCCGCGTACAGCACCAGATCAGCATTCTGGTCGGCGCGGCCCAGTAGCCAGCCACGGCGCTGACTGCTGGCCGAGGGCAAGGACGAACGTGACGGGTTATTCAGCGCCGCGTCGCGTTGCGCGGCTTCCTCCTTGAGTTGCCGGCCAATCGCGCGCAACCGTTCTTCGCGCTCGGCCTCCCGCTCGGCCTTTTCACGCTGCGCCACTTCCAGCTTTTGTCGCGCCGCATCCTGCTTTGCGCTCTCTTGCTTAGCGGCTTCTTGCCGCGCAGCCTCTTGCCGGGCGATCTCCTGCCGTGCCGCTTCTTGCTTAACCACCTCCTGCCGTGCAGCTTCTTGCTGGGCCTGCCGTGCCGCGTCGGCCAGCGCTTGCTTCGCCTGTTCCTGCCGCAAAGCTTCCTTGCGCTCGGCATCCCGCCGCGCCACCTCGGCCCGTTCCTGCTCCTGACGCACGGCGTCTTGCCGCGCTTTTTCTTCCAGGCGCGCTTGCTCCTGGCGGGCAGCATCCCGCCGCAGGGTTTCCTGGCGTGTCAATTCCTGCTGACGCTCCGCTTCCAGGCGTGCCGCCTGGGCCCGCTCCAGTTCTTGTCGGGCGGCGTTCTGTCGCGCCTGCTCGGCCAAGGCGGCCTGTCTCGCCTGTTCTTGCCGCAGCGCCGTCTCGCGCCGCAATGCTTCCTGCCGCACCTGCTCGGCGGCGGCGGCCTGCTTGGCTTGTTCTTGCCGTTGCGCTGTTTCGCGGCGCAGTTCGTCCTGCCGCACTTGCTCCGCTGCGGCAGCTTGCCTGGCCTGCTCTTGTCGCAATGCCGCTTCCCGGCGCACTTCTTCTTGCCGCGCCAGCTTTTGCCGCTCCACTTCCGCCCGCGCGGCGTCACTGCGGGCCGCTTCTTCCACCCGTGCCGCTTCCTGCCGCGCGGTTTCCCGCTGCAAGGCGGCGATGACCTCCGCTTGCTTTTGCCGTTCGGTTTCCTGCTTCTCGCGTTCAATCCTGGCCAGGTCCAGCGCCCGTGCCCGCGCTTCCTGTTCGATCTGCGCCGCATCAGGGGCGGGGCCTGCTGTGACCGATGCCGGAGCGGATCGCGCCACTGGGTTGGTGGGTACTCGCACCGGAGTGGTGTTGGTGGCGACCGGCTGGATTATTTCGGGCGGCTTCACCGCAGTAAACGTCGTGGCAGGGGCGGGGGCGGCAACTGGTGGCGGTAGCGCGGGGGCGGGTGCCGATGGGGGCATGGCAGGCGCGGCCTCGGCCTTGTCAGTGATGACCTCGGGCGAGGAAGGCGGTGGCGGCGGGGGCAACGGAACAGTAAAAGGCGCGGGCGCCAGCACCACCTGCAAATCCTCCGCGCCGGCGCGCCGCTCTTTCCACGGCAAGTGCAGGCCAGGCAAGCCGAATGTCGAGCCGCCGAACGTCACGCTTAACAGCAATGCATGGAACACCAGCGACAGCAGCAGCGCCGCGCTGAATCGCCTGGGGTCGGGGTGGTGGGCTTGCGCAATGCTCAAACGGGGAACCTTTGGATCATGAATACTGCCGTGGGTATGCGCGGCGGATTACGCGGGCTTCGCCCGCTAATCCGCCCTACATTGTTACATCGCCGGTAATTTTTATGGATGAAAAAAAGCCAACCTCAAGGGTTGGCTTTTTGACTTCTTGTGTCAAGAATTTTTAAACGTCGATGTTACCGGCACGCAGTGCATTGGCCTCGATGAAGTTGCGGCGTGGTTCCACGTCGTCGCCCATCAGGGTGGTGAAGATCTGGTCGGCGGCGATCGCGTCGTCGATCTGCACTTTCAGCAGGCGGCGCACGGTCGGGTCCATCGTGGTTTCCCACAGCTGCGAAGGATTCATCTCGCCCAGACCTTTATAGCGCTGCTTGGACACCACGCGCTCGGCTTCGTCGCGCAGCCATTGCATCGCGTGGTGGAAGTCCACCACCGCCGAATCCTTGGTGCGCTCGCCTTCGCCGCGGCGGATCACGGCGCCTTCGCCGATCAGGCCCTCGAAGGTGGCGGCGGCGGCGGCCAGCACGCGGTAGTCCGTGCTTTGCACGAAGTCCGCATCGATCGCCGACACTTTGACGTTACCGTGATGCAGGCGCTCAACCCACAGCATGTGCTTCTCGGACAGTTCATCCGAACGCACCGACACCTTCACGGAAGGATCCGCGATACGCTCTTCCATCGCGCGCGCCGACGCGTTGGCGTTGTCGATGGTGTCCAGGTTCAAGGTCACGCCGGTCATGATGGCGGTCAGCGCGGCGCGGTCGATCACGCGGGTCAGGCGCGTCATGATGGCGTTGGCCAGGTTGTACTGGCGCGCCAGTTCGCCCAACTGCTCGCCCTGGATCGGGTCCGCGCCTTCGCGCGGCGTCAGCGCGGCGGTGTTCAGCGCCACCGTCATCATGTAGCTGGCTTCTTCCGCGTCGTCCTTCAGGTAGCGCTCATCGCGGCCGGCCTTGACCTTGTACAGCGGTGGCTGCGCAATGTAGATGTGGCCACGTTCGACCAGTTGCGGCATCTGGCGGTAGAACAGCGTCAGCAGCAGGGTGCGGATGTGGGCGCCGTCGACGTCCGCGTCGGTCATGATGATGATGCGGTGGTAGCGCAGCTTATCGGGGTTGAATTCGTCCGGGCCGATCGAGGTGCCGAGCGTTGCGATCAGCGTCGTGATCTGCTCCGACGACAGCATCTTTTCAAAGCGCGCCTTTTCCACGTTCAAGACTTTACCGCGCAGTGGCAAGATGGCCTGGAATTTACGGTCGCGGCCCTGCTTGGCGGAGCCGCCTGCGGAGTCACCCTCGACGATGTACAGTTCGGACAGGGCCGGGTCTTTTTCCTGGCAATCGGCCAGCTTGGCCGACAGGCCCAGGCCGTCCATCACGCCTTTACGGCGGGTCAGGTCGCGCGCCTTGCGGGCTGCTTCACGGGCACGCGCCGCTTCCACGATCTTGCCGCAAATGATTTTCGCGTCGTTCGGCTTTTCCTGCAGGAAGTCGGTCAGCGTTTTGGCGACGATTTCTTCCACCGGGCCGCGCACTTCGGACGACACCAGTTTGTCTTTGGTCTGCGACGAGAATTTTGGTTCCGGCACTTTCACCGACAGCACGCAGGTCAGGCCTTCGCGCATGTCGTCGCCCGAGATTTCCACTTTCGCCTTCTTGGCGAAATCGTTCTCGTCGATGTATTTGTTGATCACGCGCGTCATCGCGGCGCGCAGGCCGGTCAGGTGGGTGCCGCCGTCGCGCTGCGGGATGTTATTGGTGAAGCACAGCACCTGCTCGTTATAGGCGTCGTTCCATTGCATCGACACGTCCACGGTAATCGTGGTGTTCTGGTCCGACTGGCGTTCGCCGGTGGCCTGGAACACGGTCGGGTGCAGCACGGTCTTGGCTTTGTTGATGTATTCCACGAAGCCGCGGGTGCCGCCTTCGAACGCAAAGATTTCTTCCTTGCCGGTGCGCTGGTCGGTCAGCTTGATGTTGACGCCATTGTTCAGGAACGACAGTTCGCGGATACGCTTGGCCAGGATCTCGTAGTGGAATTCCACGTGCGTGAAGATTTCCTCGTCGGCCCAGAAGTGCACGTCGGTGCCGCGCTTGTCGGTCTCGCCAATCACCTTGATCGGGGACACGGCAATGCCGTCGCGCGTTTCCAGTTCGCGGTTTTGCGGCACGCCGCGCGCGAATTCCATGAAGTGGACTTTGCCATCGCGGCGGATGGTCAGTTTCAGGCATTTCGACAGCGCGTTGACGCAAGACACGCCCACGCCGTGCAGGCCGCCGGAGACTTTATACGAGTTCTGGTCGAACTTGCCGCCCGCGTGCAGTTCGGTCATGACGATTTCCGCCGCCGAGCGCTTCGGCTCGTGCTTGTCGTCCATTTTCAGGCCGGTTGGCACGCCGCGACCGTTGTCGGTAATCGAGATCGAATTGTCCGAGTGGATCGTGACGTGGATTTCCGTGCAGTGCCCAGCCAGCGATTCATCAATCGAGTTGTCCAGCACCTCGAACACCAGGTGGTGCAGGCCGGTGCCGTCCGAAGTGTCACCGATGTACATGCCTGGACGTTTGCGGACTGCTTCCAGTCCTTCCAGGATCTGGATCGATGCTGCGCCGTATTCTTCCACCATGGGTGCTGCTGGAACGGGTTTCTCGTTAGGGCTTTCGGACATGGACTGCTTTCTCTATAGCGAAACTGTTTAATTCTTGGGTGCGGCAGGTGACGATGCTTAAATCCGCATCGGCATCACAACGTACTTGAAGTCCTGGTTTTCAGGGATCGAAATCAGCGCCGACGAATTCGAGTCGCCCAGCGAGATGTTGATCTGGTCGCACTTCAGGTTGTTCAGCACGTCCAGCAGGTACGTCACGTTGAAACCGATGTCGATGGCGTCGCCGCCGTAATCGATTTCCAGTTCTTCCACCGCTTCTTCCTGGTCCGCGTTGGTCGAGCTGATTTTCAGGCTGCCCGGCGCCAGGATGCAGCGCACGCCCTTGAATTTATCGCTGGTCATGATGGCGGCGCGCTGCAGGGAACGCAGCAGCTCGTCGCGCGAAATCGTGAAGTCGTTCTTGTAACCCTTCGGGATCACGCGCGTGTAGTCAGGGAACTTGCCTTCCACCAGCTTCGAAATCAGTTCGATGTCGGCAAAAGTCAGTTTCACCTGGTTGGCGGCGATGTCCAGTTGGACCGGCTCGTCGTTTTCTTCCAGCAGGCGTTGCAGCTCGATGATGGTCTTGCGCGGGATGATGACTTCCTGGCGCGCGAAGGTCTGCTCGGTCGCGACCTGGCAGAACGCCAGGCGGTGGCCGTCGGTGGCCACGGCGATCACGTTCGGGCCGTCCAATACCAGCAGCAGGCCGTTCAGGTAGTAACGGATGTCTTGCTGCGCCATCGAGAAGTGCACCATGTTGAACAGGTGCTTCAGGGTTTTTTGCGGCAGCGAGAACGACGCGTTGTAGCTGTCGGCTTGCTGCACGGTCGGGAATTCCTCGGCCGCCAGGGTTTGCAGCGCGAAGCGCGATTTGCCGGTTTGAACCGTCAGGCGCTTGTTCAGCAGCGTCATCGTCACGTCGCCCGATTCCGGCAGCGCGCGCAGGATGTCGAGCAGCTTGCGGGCGGCCACGGTGGTGCCGGTGACGTCCGCGCCGGAGCCGATGGCCGCGTGGGTGGTGATTTGGACTTCGGTGTCGGTCGACAGGAACGAGACGTTTTCGCCGTCCTTGCGGATGAGGATATTGGCCAGAATCGGCATAGTGTGCCGACGCTCGACAATACCGCTCACGATCTGCAGTGGCCG
>JAIENA010000092.1 GCA_019751755.1 Burkholderiaceae bacterium
TTCAGCCTGTTTTGCCTGCTGTTTGTGTATACAGTGGAAGACCGTTTTTTTGACCGCATGCTGGAGCGCGAAGTGGCGCACCAGCAGCGCAGCATGCAGGCGGCGGGCCGGTGGGCCACGCCGCTCAGTGATACCGTCGCGCTCTATCAAGCGGTGGCGGCATTTCCGCCGGACCTGGCGCGCCAGCCGGCGGCGGCGCGCGGCGGTGAATTTTATGGTGAACAGGGGCGGCATTATCATGTGCGGCGTTTGACGCTGGCCGGACGCGGCGCCTGGCTGGTGGCGGAGGTGGGTGGCGAACTGGTGGTGCGCCCGCAACTGCCTTTTATGTTGACGGTGCTGGGCGGCGGCGCGCTGCTGATCATGGCCGTCACGGCCGGCGCCGGCTGGTGGCTGGCGCGCAGGATGACGGCGCCATTGCTGCGCTTGTCGCAACTGGCGCAGGCGGCGCAGCCGGACCAACTGCCGCAGGGCTTTGCGCAAGCGTTTCCGGCCGATGAAACCGGGGCACTGGCGGCGGCGCTGGAACAATCCTGGGCGCGCACGGCCGCCTTTATCGAGCGCGAACAGCATTTTACGCGCGACGCCAGCCATGAATTGCGCACCCCGCTGGCGGTGCTTGATGGGGCCGGCTATTTGCTGGCGCAACAAACGCTGCCGACGCAGGCGATGGAACAGGTGCAGCGCATCCGCGCCGCCTGCGCCCAAATGGGGCAGTCGGTCCGGACTTTGCTGGCGCTGGCGCGCGAAGGACCGGGCGACTGGGGCGCGCAGCCGGTGCCGTTGTTGCCGCTGGTGGAGCAGGCGGTGATCCGCCACGCGCATTTGCTCGACAGCGCCGCGTTCGAGGTGCAGGTCAGCGTGCCGTCCGGAGCGCAGGGCCACTGCCATGCGCCATCGCTGGAAATCCTGCTCGACAATCTGGTCGCCAATGCGGCCTGCCACGCGGGCGGCGGCATTTTGCATATCTATATAGAGGAGGGCTGGCTGGTGGTGCGTGACGACGGCCCCGGACTCGATGCGCAGGTGGCCGCCAGGCTGGGGCAGATCGGTGCGCGGCGCGAAGGCAGCCCCGGCCATGGACTGGGTTTGTCGATCGCGCATCGCTTGGGCGCCCGCGCTGGCATCGCGCTGCGGATCGCCAATGTGACGGGCGGCGGGGTACGGGCCGCACTGCATGTCCAGGCCCGGTGAGTTAGCACGGGACGAAAAAAAACCGCCCAGTGGGCGGTTCCCTGATCCAGGCAGATCGGGGACTTACAGGCCGGCCAGTTGCGAGTCAGCCAGTTTCGCGGCGGCGACAGCGGGTTCGGTGGATTTCACAGCCGAGGCAGGGGTGGCGACCAATACTGGGTTGGTGGTCGGCACTTTCTTGCCATTGGAAACTTGCTGCAGCTTCTTGTACTCGGCCAGGACCTTGAAACCATAACCGTCATCGGATTCGAACGCGGCGGCGCCGACATACGATTTCAGGCCGGCTTCGACGGAACCGCCACGGGTCACGTAATCTTTCAGGATCAGCGAGCCGACACGGATGTTGGCCACCGGGTTCAGTGCGGCTTGGACGCCGCCCATGTCCTGGAATTTGTCGTGGTGGACCTTCGACATTACTTGCATCAGGCCTTGTGCGCCCATCGGGCTTTCCGCGAACGGATTCAGGCCGGACTCGATTGCCATCACCGCCAGGATCAGCAGTGGATCGAGCTTGATTTCACGCGCCGTCAGGTAAGCGGTCGACACCAGCATATTGGTGGCGTCGCTGGCGACACGGTAACGCTTGGACAGCCAGCTGGTCACCCACTCCTGCTGTTTCTTCGAGCCCATCAACTTCTTGTCATCCGCCGACAGGGGCGTTTCCGCTGCCGGTTGGGCGGCCGGCGCTTCCATCAGTGCCGTTAGCGGCGGGGCCGTAACGGCCAGTTCGGCTTCCGCCTGTTGTGGCGCCAAAGTCTTGCTCAGGGCGTGAGCGAGGTCCGGGCGGAAGTACAGTACTGCAAGCATGACCAGTGCGGTCACACCGCAAATGGTCATGGTGTGTTGGGCAGTGGCCAGCAGGCTGCGCACGGTAACGCGCAACTTCGCCATGCCATTGGTCACTTGCGCCAACTGGCGGGCGGCAACAGCCACCCCGGTAGTGCGATTAGTCATAGAACTCCCCTGAAATGTCCGTAACGAGCGCATCCCTGCCGCGTGTGCATGTTTCGCCGCGCAGCTGTTTATTGATGTGCCAATGCCGTGCATCAGAAATATCATCGTTCAACGCTGCCGTGAGCAGTCGTGGAACGCCATCATTGCTTGCCTGAGCTGTCGCTATCCTGTGCCTGTGCAGGTCAGCGGGACAGTCCGCAATACAACTTTTCCCGGGGGTTAAGGCAGACGCCTTGTGAAAACACTCCTTAAAATGTTTGTGGAGCCCCGACTCCGGTGAATGAATGGGTAACAACTAAGTTGGCGATCTCGCCATGTCCCCTGTTCAAGTAAAGCGAATTGTAGAAGCCGTTTTATATCAAGTCAATACTAACAAACGCGTTCTTTATAACTTTTTGATATAGAATTTTGCCATGCAGTGAGGCAAAAACTAATAAAATCAATCACTTGTCTGAAAAATCTCAATACAGCTTGCTAAAGCGAAAAAATCGTAAAAAAGTATGAAATACACCGATCTGCGTGATTTTATTTCCCAATTGCAACGAATTGGCGAACTTAAGCCTGTTTCGATTCCGATTTCCACCCATTTGGAGATGACTGAAGTCTGTGACCGCACGTTGCGGGCCGGCGGCCCCGCCTTGCTGTTCCAAAATCCCACCGGCCACACCATGCCGGTGCTGGGTAATCTGTTTGGTACGCCGCGCCGCGTCGCGCTCGGCATGGGCGCGGAAGATGTCAGTGAATTGCGCAAGATCGGCCATGTGTTGGCGCGCCTGAAAGAGCCGGAGCCGCCCAAGGGATTCAAGGATTTGATGGGGATGGGCTCGCTGGTGAAGGCGGTCTGGGACATGGCGCCGAAGGAGTTGCGCGGCGCCCCTTGCCACGACATCGTCTGGGAGGGGAATGACGTGGATTTGGCGCGCTTGCCGATCCAGCATTGCTGGCCGGGCGACATCGCGCCCCTGATTACTTGGGGGCTGGTGATCACCAAGGGCCCTAATAAAAAGCGCCAGAACCTGGGCATCTACCGCCAGCAGGTGTTGGGCCGCAATAAAGTCATCATGCGCTGGCTGGCGCATCGGGGCGGGGCGCTTGATTTCCGTGAACACACGGTGCAAAACAAGGGACAACCGTATCCGGTGGCGGTCGCGCTGGGGGCTGATCCGGCCACCATTTTGGGCGCCGTGACACCGGTGCCGGACACCCTGTCGGAATACCAGTTTGCCGGCTTGCTGCGCGGCAGTCGCACTGAACTGGTCAAAGCCATCGGCAGCGAATTGCGGGTGCCCGCGTCGGCGGAAATCGTGCTCGAAGGGCATATCTATCCGGATGAAAATCATCCATCCGGCTTTGAGCATGCGCTGGAAGGGCCGTATGGCGATCACACCGGTTATTACAATGAACAGGACTCGTTCCCGGTGTTCACCATCGACCGCATCACCATGCGCCGCGATCCGATTTACCACTCGACTTATACCGGCAAACCGCCGGATGAGCCGGCTGTGCTGGGGTTGGCGCTGAACGAAGTGTTCGTGCCGCTGCTGCAAAAACAGTTTACGGAAATCACCGATTTCTATCTGCCGCCGGAAGGCTGCAGTTACCGCATGGCGGTGGTGCAGATTCGCAAACAGTATGCCGGCCACGCCAAGCGTGTGATGTTCGGGGTGTGGAGTTTCCTGCGCCAGTTCATGTATACCAAGTTCATCGTGGTGGTCGATGAAGACGTCAATATCCGCGACTGGCAAGAAGTGATCTGGGCCATTACCACCCGGGTCGACCCGACCCGCGACACCACGCTGGTCGACCACACGCCGATCGATTACCTGGACTTTGCTTCGCCGGTCAGCGGCCTGGGCAGCAAGATGGGGATCGATGCCACCAATAAATGGCCGGGCGAGACCAACCGCGAGTGGGGCACCACGATTGCCATGACGCCGGAAGTGAAGGCCAAGGTGGATTCGATCTGGCAACAGCTTGGCATCTGAATCGGGTGACTAAGCGAGGTAATCAAGTTCCCCCTCCCACGATTGCGCCGGAGCGGGTATAATTGCAGCCGGCGGGCCCCTGCGCATTGTGGCATGGTCAACCTGGTCAGGTCGGGAACGAAGCAGCCACAGCCGTTCACCGCAAGTGCCGCAGATCAGGCTCGCCTCTGAATTCAAAAAAAGCTGCCCTGTGCAGCTTTTTTTACGTCTATACACTTACGGCAACATTGCCGAAGTCCCGGCTGCCGTGCGTGGTAAAATTGCCCGCATGTCTTATCAAGTCCTCGCTCGCAAATACCGTCCCCGGAACTTTGAAACGCTCGTCGGCCAGGAGCACGTCGTGCGCGCGCTCACGCACGCGCTGAACACGGGCAGGCTGCATCACGCCTACCTGTTCACCGGCACGCGCGGTGTCGGCAAGACCACGCTGTCCCGGATTTTGGCCAAGTCGCTCAACTGTACCGGCCCCGATGGCGCCGGCGGCATCACCGCCACGCCGTGCGGCCGATGCGAAGCTTGCCAGGCCATCGATGGCGGCCGCTTCGTTGACTATATAGAGATGGACGCGGCGTCCAACCGTGGCGTCGATGAAATGGCGCAGTTGCTGGAGCAGGCGGTGTACGCGCCGTCGAATGCGCGCTTCAAGGTCTATATGATCGACGAGGTGCACATGCTGACCAACCACGCGTTCAATGCCATGCTGAAGACGCTGGAAGAACCGCCCGAGCACGTCAAATTCATCCTGGCGACGACTGATCCGCAAAAGATTCCCGTCACCGTGCTGTCGCGCTGCCTGCAATTCAATTTGAAGCAGATGCCGCCCGGACACATCGTCGGCCACCTGGAAAACATCCTCGGCCAGGAACAAGTCCACTTTGAACAGCCCGCGCTGCGCCTGCTGGCGCAGGGCGCGCACGGTTCGATGCGCGATGCGCTGTCGCTGACCGACCAGGCGATTGCCTATGCCGCCGGCGAAGTCACACTCGATGCGGTGCAGGGCATGCTGGGCGCGCTGGACCAGTCGTATCTGGTGCGTCTGCTCGATGCGCTGGCGAAACAGGACGGCGCCGACTTGCTGGCCGTGGCCGATGAAATGGCCTCGCGCAGCCTGTCGTATAACGGCGCGTTGCAAGACCTGGGCACCTTGCTGCACCGGATCGCGCTGGCGCAGACCGTGCCGGCCGCCGTCCCCACCGATTTGCCGGAATACGCGGATATCGTGCGCTTGGCCGCTGAGTTCGATGCGGAAGAAGTGCAGCTGTATTACCAGATTGCCGTTCATGGCCGCAATGAACTGGGCCTGGCGCCCGATGAATATGCAGGCTTCTCGATGACGCTGCTGCGCATGCTGGCCTTTCGTCCCGGCGTCGGTGGCGCCGAAGGGATCCCGCCCGCGCCCGCCGGCGCCGCGTTAGCGCGTGGACCCGGCGCGGCCCGCGCCGCTGCCGCCGCGGCAGGATTGCCTGGCACAGCCTCTGCGCCAGCCCGCGCGGCGGCGAT
>JAIENA010000098.1 GCA_019751755.1 Burkholderiaceae bacterium
CACTGATAATTTAAGCTGGGAACACGCCGGTTGACAGGTAACGGTCACCGCGGTCGCACACGACGAACACGATCGTGGCGTTTTCCACGGTCTGCGAAATACGCAACGCAATTTCACAGGCGCCCGCTGCCGAAATCCCGCAGAAAATACCTTCCTCCACCGCCAGACGGCGCGCCATGCGCTCCGCAGCAGCCTGCGTCACATATTCAATCTGATCCACCCGCGCCTTGTCGTAGATCTTCGGCAGGTAGGCTTCCGGCCATTTGCGGATACCGGCGATTTGCGAGCCCTCTTCCGGCTGTGCGCCGATGATGCGGATCTGCTGGTTTTGCTGCTTCAGGTAGTGCGACACCCCCATGATGGTGCCGGTGGTGCCCATGGCGCTGACGAAGTGCGTGATCTTGCCGTCGGTATCGCGCCAGATTTCCGGCCCCGTGCCTTCCACGTGGGCGCGCGGGTTGTCGCCGTTGGCGAACTGGTCGAGGATAATGCCCTTGCCGTCCTTTTGCATTTGCTCGGCCAGGTCGCGCGCATATTCCATGCCGCCGGTTTTCGGCGTCAGCAGGATTTGCGCGCCGTAGGCCGCCATTGCCTGGCGCCGTTCTTCACTCTGGTTTTCCGGCATCAGCAACAGCATTTTGTAGCCACGGATGGCGGCTGCCATCGCCAGCGCAATGCCGGTATTGCCGGAGGTCGCCTCGATCAGCGTGTCGCCCGGCTTGATATCGCCCCGCTCTTCCGCGCGGCACAGCATCGACATGGCGGCGCGGTCCTTGACGGAGCCGGCCGGGTTATTGCCCTCGAGCTTGCCGAGGATGATGTTGCCGCGCGCTGCCGCATCCGCTCCGGGGATGCGCACCAGTTGAACCAGCGGCGTGTTGCCGATCGTATCGGCAATAGTCTTGTAAGCCATCGTGTTCCGTCTGTTCTGTCGTTAGTAAGCAAAACGACCATTGTAATCCGAGACGGCCAACCATGCCCGGGGCGGCTGGGCGGAATACCGGGCGAGACGCGCAGCGAGACAGGAGACAGACGAATGCGCGGGCAAATTAGCGGGACAATTTCAGCGACATCAGGGTATAGGCCAGTTGTTCGCCATCGATGCGGAACATGTCGGCGATTTCCCCGGTCTGGCGGAAGCCGGCCTTGCGGTACAGGGCCAACGCGGGCTCATTGACACTCAAGACTTCCAGGTCGATCCATTCCAGCGTGGTGGCGCTACGCGCCCAGGCCAGCGCGGACGCGATCAACACCCCGCCCAGTCCCCTGCGGCGCGCCATCCGGTGTACGCCCATGCCTAGCAGCGCACGGTGCCCGGCGCCGCTTTCCGGACGGGCGCGCAAGTCAACGTGGCCCAGGATGGTGTCCGTGCCCTGCGCCACCCAGGCGCGGCGCCAGCCCGCGTCGCCCACAGCCGTGCGCATGCCGCGTGAAAAGGCCGCCTCCTTGTCTTGCGGGAACGATGAACGCTCGCGCGGCATGGGCTGGAACAGCGGCGCGCCATGCAGTCCGTTGTCTTTCAGGTGTTCGTTCAGGTAGCGGAAAAAATTCGGCAATTCATCAGGACTGACCGGCCGGAGCGACGGATGGTGGCTGCTGTCTGCGGGCATGGATGGATGGGTTAAAAGGCGACGGTGGATTGTAGCAGCGCCCCGGGAAAATGGGACTGGGGGCCAATAAATACGCGAGAAATACGCTAGACTGTGCAGGAAATGTGAACGCAGTCTCCACCTCCCATACGGACATCCCATGGCCACCGACAGCACAGATTTCACGCCCGAACCGTCGTCCCTCGACCCCGTCGCCGCCGCGCTTGACAACCTGGCGTCACGCCGGCACCAGATGTTCCCCACGCTGCATGAACATGAAATCCGCCGCCTGCACCGGTTCGGCGTGGTGCGCCAGTTCCGCGATGGCGAGCGGCTGTATGAAGCGGGGCGCACCAACTTCGGCATGATGGTGGTCTTGAAGGGCAAGGTCGCGATCAGCCGCTACGATGGACTGGGCAACACCTCGCCCATCGTGGAACACGGCCCCGGCGAATTCGGCGCCGAAGTGGGCCAGTTATCGGGCCGCCCTTCCCTTGTCAATGGCGACGCCGTCGGTGATGTCGAAGTGCTGGCCATCGCGTCCGAACAATTGCGCGCGCTGGTGATCGCGGAGGCCGAACTGGGCGAGCGCATCGTGCGCGCGCTGATCCTGCGCCGCATCGGCCTGCTCGAAGTCAATTCCGGCGGCCCCGTGCTGGTGGGCCCCCCGGGCAATTCCTGCCTGCACAACCTGCAAAGCTGGCTGTCGTCCAATGGCCATCCGCATACGGTGCTCGATCCAAAAGTGGACCAGCAGGCCGCCGCGCTGTGCGAACATTACCGCCCCCGGCCGGAAGAATTGCCGCTGGTGGTGTGTCCCGACGGCAGCGTCAAAAAGAACCCGACCAATGTGGAACTAGGTCGCTGCCTCGGCATGCTGCCCGAGCTCTCGTCGGACAAGGTGTGGGACGTGATCGTGGTCGGGGCCGGGCCGGCGGGGCTGGCGACGGCCGTGTATGCGGCCTCCGAGGGCTTGTCGGTGCTGGCGCTGGAAACGCGGGCCTTTGGCGGCCAGGCGGCGGCCAGTGCCCGAATCGAAAACTACCTGGGCTTTCCGACCGGGATTTCCGGCGGCGCGCTGGCGGGCCGCGCCTACGTGCAATCGCAAAAATTCGGCGTTGAAATCGCCATTCCGGCGCCAGCCGGGCGCCTGCTCTGCGACACCTATCCGCTGCAGGTGGAAATGTGCGGCAGCCTGCAGCGCCTGCAGGCCAAGACCGTGGTGCTGTCCTGCGGCGCGCGCTACCGCCGTCCCAATCTGCCCAACCTGAAACAGTTCGAGGGGCGCGGCGTCTATTACTGGGCCTCGCCGATCGAGGCCAAGCTGTGCAAGACCGAGGAAATCGTGCTCGTTGGCGGCGGCAATTCGGCTGGCCAGGCCGCCGTGTTCCTGTCCGCCCATGCGGCCAAGGTCCACATGCTGGTGCGCGGCCCCGGGCTGGCCGCCACCATGTCGAGCTACCTGATCGAACGCATCGGCGCGACGCCGAATATCACCTTGCACACCCACAGTGAAATCACGGCGCTCGAAGGCGATGACGACGGGCTGCGGCAAGTCTCGATCCGCTGCAGCGACAGCGACAGCGGCGAAGAATGCCATTACCCGGTGCGCCACGTGTTCCTGTTCATCGGCGCCGATCCGAACACCGGCTGGCTCAGTGATTGCGGCGTGGACGTCGACGACAAAGGGTTTATCCGCACCGGCTTTGACGTGGCCAAGGCGCAGTGCCGCGCCAATTTCGACCACGGCGTCTATCCGCCGGATTTGCCGGTGCGGGCCGCGCTGGAAACCTCGGTGCCGGGCGTGTTCGCGATTGGCGACGTGCGGGCCAACTCCACCAAGCGGGTGGCGGCAGCAGTCGGCGAAGGCGCGGCGGTGGTGTCGCAAATACACGCGTTTTTGGCGAATTTGCCGCGCGAACGGTGAACTGCCGGCAGGCATGGCGGTGTCGGCCGAAGCCGCCACCGCCGCACCCGTTACTTTAACGGCACCGGATAGGTCGCCGGACTGACGTTGCCATCACGATCCACCGCCTGCACGCCAAAGAACACATTGTCCTTCGACAGCGGCAGCTTCGCCTCCGTCACATTACCGACCCATTTCGATCCCTGCCAGTCCGCTGCCGTGGTCTCGCGCCATACCACGCGGTAGCCCGCCAGGTCCGGTTCGGCATTGGCCTGCCACACCAGCGTCGTATCGTTTTCCAGCTGTGCGGTGCGCAGTTGCACCTTTTGCGGCGCGGCGGGTGCCAGCGCCAGCGTCGCCAATGCGGCGGCGTTGACGCGCGCAACCTTGGCGATGTACTGGTAATCGTTATATTCCGGCAGGTCGCCGATGGTGACGCCGTTTTCCGTGCGCACGTTCTGGTGCTGGTGGTTGAAGTCTTCGTTGGGCTCCGTAAAACGCAGCGCCGCATAGCCGCGCTCCAGGAACGGCATATGGTCGCCGCCCCGCAGGTAGCGGTCGCGGCGCTGGATCACGCTGACCTTGAAACCTTTAGCATAGCGCTCGCCCTGCTCTTTCACGTGGCGCGCCAACTGGCGCGAAATCGTGTCGTTTTCACCGCCCGTCAACACCAGCGCGCGCACCGCTTCGCTCATCTCTTTTTCAACCGGAATGCCTTCGGCGAACAAGCGTACCTGCTGGTCGTCGATCTTGCCGTGTTCATCGCGCGAACTGCCGATGATGTCATTGGTGAACATCCCGGCGATATTGAGGTTCTTTTGCCGGGCCTGTTCCGCCCAGTGCGCGGCGCCCAGCAAGCCCTGCTCTTCGGCCGCCACCGTCATGAACACGATGGTGGCGTCGAATTTATACTTCGACATCACACACGCCAGTTCCATCACCGCCGCCGTGCCGGAGGCGTCATCGTTGGCGCCCGGCGCATAGCCTTTTTCATCCATCACGTCGGTATTGCGCGAATCATAATGGCCGCTGACGACATAGATCCGATCCTGGCTGGCCGGCTGCGTGCCCGGCAGCGTCGCCACCACGTTGACGATCTCGGTCGGACGGCTGATGCGGCGCGAAACCGGCGCGACATGGCTGTCGAACGCCACCTGCAGACGCCCGCCATTGGCAGCGTTGCAACGCTCGAATTCACTCTTGATCCAGCGCCGCGCGGCGCCAATACCGACCGTGTCCGAGACCGTCTCGGACATGGTGTGGCGGGTATGAAAACCCACCAGCCGGCGGATGGTGGCTTCGATCCGCTGTGGCGAGATCTCGCCGACGATTTTTTCGATGTGCGGCTGGCGGCGCGCCATGTCGGGTGCCGCGGCGGAGGGCGTTGCCGCCTGCGCTGCCGGGGTGAGCGCCGTGGTTGCCGCCAGTACGCAGGCGAGCGCCGGCAGCTTTTTGGTAATGAGGGCCATGAAGTCGTCCTTGTGGTGAAGGCCGCCACGCCTGCCGGCGGCACAGTCCCCGATAATCGCATGGCGGCAGTGCCCGATGGAAGAGTGGATTTGTATCAGCAAGTAGCAGCGGCGGCGCTGCCGCCGCTATCGGCATCACGGTCCGGGTGATGGTCGGTGTGACGCTCGGTGTGACGATGCGGCACGCCCGCCGCATCCAGCGCCAGGTACGCCACATCCATCGACGCCAGGAACGCCGGCGCCTCACGCCCCTTCAACATGGCAATCGTGGCGCAGGCACCGGCCGCCGCTGCCAGCGGCGCCAGCACGCTGACCGAACGCCAGGCCGTGACGGGCCAGCCGGTGCGCGGGTCGAGGATGTGGCAATAGCGCTGGCCCCCATGCTCAAAATAGCGTTCGTAGTCGCCGGAGGTGCACAGCGCGCCGCCCGCCACGTCGATGGCGGCGATGGTGCCGTGGTCCTGGCGCGGATCCTGGATCGCGATGCGCCACGGGGTCCCGTCCAATTGCGGCCCCAGCACGTGGAAGTCGCCGCCCAGATTGACATAGCCGTGCCGGATGCCCTGCTCCAGCAACTTGGCCGCCGCGCGGTCGGCCGCGTATTCCTTGCCGAAGCCACCGAAATCGAGCTCCATGCCGGCCTGCGGCAGGCGCACGGTATGGGCGCCGGCATG
>JAIENA010000064.1 GCA_019751755.1 Burkholderiaceae bacterium
CAGGACGATCCGGCGGCGGAAATCGCCCGCCGTGCGCAGGGCATCACCAAGCTGGCGCTGGGGTTGTATAACAGCGGCCGCGCGCTGGTGCGGCGCTTGCGCCCGGAAGTGCTGGAATTGCTGGGCTTGCAGGGCGCCATCGAAGAAATGGTGCGCCAGCACGACAGCGTGGGGCAGGGCTGCCGCTACCGCTTCCAGGCTGAAGGCGAATTTTCCAAACTGGATCATGCGGTGGCGATTTCCGCCTACCGCATCGTGCAGGAAGCGCTGTCGAACGTGGCCAAACATGCGCGCGCCACCGACGTCGCGGTCAGCCTGGTGCGCGAAGCGGGAGCTTCTGGTGACCGCTTGTGCCTCACCGTGGCCGACAACGGCAAGGGGTTTGATCCGGCCCAGGTCGCGGGCGGGATCGGCATCGCCGGCATGCGCGAGCGGGTGGCGGCGTATGCCGGAACCTTCGACTTGTCCAGCATGCCGGGCGCGGGCACGGTCATCACGATCCGTTTGCCGGCGGCGGTTTCAGCAGGCGCACCGTAAGGTACGCCAGTCCGGCCACACCGGCCAGCAACACGCCCCATAGCAGCGCGTGATCGGAAAAATTGATGGCCTGGCCCCTATGCCAGCTGAGCGCGGGCGCGGCGCCGGGCCGGGGGGCTGCGGCGGCATTGGCGGCGACACCAGACGTGCCAGACGTGCCAATCGTGCCAGCGCTCCCGGCCGCCCCCGCTGTTCCCGGCGCGCCGACATTCGTCGGCTGATGCGCGGACTGCCCGTCACGCGCCATGCCACCGGCCGGGGCACCTGCGGTGGACGCCGCCGCCCCGTTGTTGGCCCCGCCCAGGACGCCGCCCGGCGCTGCCCGCACGGTTGGTCGTGCCGTGCCGGCTTGTGCTTGCGGCAAGGCGCGTAATTCCTTGTCCGTATAGCCGGGCGCGATATGGCCGAGGTCATGCTCCATGCCGCTTGCCCCGGCGCGGCCAAAGGCCAGCGTGTAGGGGCCGTTGCCGGTGGCCAGGAACAGCAAGGTGGCCGGCGTCCATGACAGTTGCAACTGGGGCGCCTGCGACAGCGGCATGGCGGCGGTTTGCGGGCTGTACGGACGCACCACCCATTGCGCCAGTTGGGTGGCCGGCAAGGTCAGGCCGCCGGAGCGTTTGCGTTTGCCGTCCTGGGTGATGTCATAAAAGGTGGCGCTGGCAATTGGGGAAAACGGGTCCGGTGGTGGCTGTGGCGTGGTGGCGGCGTTGGCCTGGCGCCGCTCATAGTCTCGCTCATGGCGATGAAAATGGTCACGCAAGTGGCGATGCCGGCGCTGCGACGGTGGCGGCGGCTCGGCCCACACGGGCGCGGGCGGATCGCGGTAGCGGCCCAGCATGGCGGCGTACACCGCATTGGGCGTGGCGAAGCGCATGCCGGCCCGTTCCGCCGGGATGCCGATGCCCGCCGTGTAGACCAGATCGCCGGGCACGCGCCCCGGGACCGGCGCCAGCACGGCGCTGTCCATGGCCGGCGCCGTTTGATGCTGGTTGACGGACAGCGCGCTGATGCCGGCGAACAGGGCGGGTGTGCCACCGCGCCAGGTCAGGCGCGCATAGCGGAAGCGGGCCGGTTCAAACGCCAACACGTCGCAGGCCAGGATGGCGCCGTCGGTGGCGGACAGCCATTGCAGGTCGGCCGCCCCCAATGGCCGCCAGTCGCGCAGGTCATCGCTTGCTTCCAGCCACACCTGCGCGCTGTAGCCGCTCTTGCCGGCGGGCGGGATAAAGCGCAAGGCCGTGACGGTGGGCGGTGTGCCCCGCGCGGGCACGCCGAGGTCCAGGATCAGCGTTTCCAAGGTCGGTCCCTGCGCTTGCCCCGGTGGCGGGGGGCGGGACGGCGCACCGGCGCTGGTCACCGACAGCAAGCGGCCGTCGCTGTCGGTGCGCAATTCCAGCTTGAAATCGCCCTGTGGCGTCAGCGATGCCGGGGCGCCGGGCTGGCGGTACAGGGGAAAGATCCGCAGTGGCAGCTCGCGTGCATCGGTGAGCGTATCGGTGGGCGGCTGGCGCAGAGCGTACGGCACCGGCAGGCCGCGCCGGTCGAACAGGCGCAGGTCGGCCAGCGTGGCCGATTGCGCCTGCAAGTAGACCGGCGAGGGCAGGCGCAGGCCGTGCACGCCATTGTCGTCGGTCACCGTGACGGGCAAGGACCAGGCATAGGCCGCCGGCGTGTCCGGCGCCGTGCTGTTGCTGGCGCGGACCACCCCGGTCAGCGCGGGCCACAGCAGCGCGCCGGTGCACAGCAGCAGAGCGTGGCGCTTCATACGGCACCACCGGTGCTGCGGCGTGGCAGCGGCGCCGCGTAGCCGATCGCCAGCGTCAGCAGGCCGACCCCGATGAACGCTGCGATGGTGATGATATTGTTGCGGTCGTGCAGGTCGTGCAGGAACAGCTTGACCAGCACCGCCAGCAGCAGCGCCGCGCCCACGCCCCACTGGCGCGGGCGGAGGCGCACGGCGGCGTGCCGCATCAGCACCAGCGCGGTGCCGCTCCACACCAGCGACAGCATCGCTTGCGTAAAAGTGGACCCCATCAGGGCGTCAAATGTGTAGGCCACGTCCAGGTAGTGCGAGACGCTGCGCAACAGCATCAGATTGAACCACAGCCAGGCGGCGCCGGCGCCCAGCAATTGCATGCGCGCACCCCATGTTTGCTTGACCTGCGTGGCGGCGCCGCGCCAGTAGCTGATCGCCAGCAGGGCGGCGAAGCCGGTGGTGACATCGAGCGGATTGAGTACCGGCACATACGGCAAGGGCGCCATGCCGCCGTCCGAGGCGAAGTTCCATGCGAGGGTCACCAGCAGCGACCAGCCGAGCGCCACCCGCAAGGTCACGCGGCGGTGCCACAGCGTCAACGGCGACAAAGGCCAGGCGTCGTGCGCCGCGCGGTGCAGCAGCCAGGCGGTGGCGGCCATCAGGCCCCATGCGGGCAGGTACAACTGCCACTCGGGGCCCAGCGTGTCGACGTCGGCGGTGACGATGCGCAGCGCCGGCCACACCATCAGCAGTGGCATCGCCACCAGTTGCAGGTGCAGGAAAGTTTGCCCGGAGCCCGGCTCGATCCAGTCGGTGCGGCGCCAGCAGGCCAGCGCATGGTCGGCCGCGACCCACGCCATCAGGCCGGCGCCGCACAGCACCGCATCGGGCAAGCGCTCAAACCAGTACAGCCAGATCAGCATGGCGCCACCGGCGATCTGTTGCGCGCCGAACGCGGGCACCGACAACCAGATCAATTGCGGCCAGGCGCTGCGCTGCGCCACCTGTAACGCCAGAGTGGACAGCGCGGCTACCAGCATCAGGTACAGCGACCAGCTGAACGGCAGTGTTTCCGAGGCCAGCCGCACGGCGGCCACGCCGCCACCCCACGCCGCCAGCGCCGGCAGCGCGATGAGGAACCAGGCGATGCCGGCAAACCACAGCATGGCGCCATTGCCGGCGGCGTCAGGGTTGCCGGCATGGCGGCGTTGGCACAGCACCGACAGGCTGAGCGCCAGCATCAGGGCGGCGGGAATCGCGCTGTTGAGCAGCGATCCGGTGTCATAGGCCCACGACAGGTTGCTCATCAGGATGAAGGTCACGCAGGCCAGCAGCAGCGCCACCTGCGCCAGCCAGCCGGCGCTGCGCCATTGCCAGCGCAGGCAGATGCCATACAGCGCGGCCGCCACGCCAATCGCGCCGCCGACCATCAAGTTCAGTTCCGCATAGCCGTCGGTCTGCACGATCACTTCCAGCCATGCGCCGGCCAGCAGCCAGGCCGCCGCGACGGGCAGCAGCAGTTCGGCCAGGCCCTTGCCGGTGCCGGCCGAAAAGGGTTTCAGTGTGTCCGCGTCGGCGCTGCGCAATTGCAGGGCGATGAAGAACGCGGCGAGCGCCAGCATCACGAAGCCGATCGCCATGTGCGATGCGGCGATGGTGGCTTCATCCATCCGGCTCAGGGCGCGCAGGAACGATAGCCACGACGCCAGTTGCACCAGCAAGCCGAAGCACCACGCCAGCGTGCGGCGCTGGCGCAAACCGGTCCAGATCACGCCGGCCGCTTCCAGCGCCCACGCGGCCGACATCCAGCGGTCATCGACGCCATAGGGAATCGCCAGGGTGGCCGAGACAATGCCGAGCGCCATAAAGGCTTCGCCCAGCAGGCGGCAGTGCGGGCCCATGCGGCGCTTGACGAAGATCGCCAGCACCAGGTATAGCGCGCCCAGCGCCAGCGCGGAATACGCCATGCCGAACGGGATGTCGCGCACCAGGCCATACTGCAAGCCCATGGCGGCCAGCGGGGCGCCGAACACCAGGGTGCCGTCGACATAGTGGGTCAGTCGTGGCGCCTGCTGGCGTGCATAAAACATGGCGACCGCGATATACATCAGCAGAAACAGCAGCAGGAAGCTTTGCGATGTCCGGTAATCGTTCGGGTCGTAATTGAGCACGCCCCACGAGGTGGCCAGCGTGAAGGTGCAGACGAAGCCCAGGACATTGAGTATCCGCCATGATTTCAGGATGGCGATGGCGATGATGCCGGCGTTGAGGATGGCGCACCACGTAAACAGCGCGACGTGGTTGCCGCTGCCGTCGGACATCATGACCGGTGTGGCAAAGCCGCCGATGATGCCGAACACCGCCAGCCACACCGAGTCTTGCAGCACCGCCAGCAGGCACGTAAAGCCGACGAAGATCGCCAGCAGCGCAATCGCGGCGGGCGCCGGAATCAGGCTGTAATTCTTGGTCGCGGCAAAGGTGGCCAGCATCAGTACCGACAGCGCCGTTCCCTGCACCGGCAAGCTGATGCCGGGCCGGCCCAGGCGGATACTCCAGCCCCAGGCCAGCAGCGCCAGCGCAGCGGCCGCGACACCGGCCAACTGATACTCGATCGGCATCTGGTACGCCGCGTTCAGGTAGCGCAGCAGGAAACCCAATCCCATGAACAGGATCAGCAATCCCAGCTTGGCCACCACGTTGCCGCCGAAGATCCAGTCGCGCAGCCGGTCATTGAAATCGACCGGTGGCGGATGGCCGCCGCCGGGGTTGGGGATGGCTTGCGTATTGCCCTGTTCCATGATGAGTCCTTTCTCAGTGAGGAGGGAGGCGGGGGAGCTTCAATGGACAACGAAGTTGCTGGCGCCGGCGTCGCGCTGGCGCACGAAACGCACCACGGCGTCGACCGTGACGGTATCGATGCGGCCCGCCATGCGCTGCTCGAACGGGTGGTCATCGAAGGCGACATTGGCGCGGAACATGCGGGCGCCCAAGCGGGTCAGGGCGGGCAGGTGCACCGGAATCGGCGTGAAGCCGGCGGCTTTCAGCCAGGCTTGCGCTTCGTCGCGGTTTTCCACCTGGCCCGGCGCGGCGCTGGCCGCCGCCAGGGTTTCCAGCAGCCACTGGTTGGAATTCTGGTAGCGGGTGCCATACGCATACGCCAGCATGTTGTAGTGCGGCTGGTGCAGGCGGCGCGGCGTGTTGGCGGCCAGCACCTGCGCCAGCCGCTGTTGCACGGCGGCCGAAGGAAGCACGACCAGGGCTTCATACAGGAACATATCGTCGAGGAAGAAATTGCCCAGTCCCTCGTTGTACAGGCTGGAACTGGCGCTGCCGCAGCCATTCAATTCATGCACCACCAGCCAGCGCCCCTGCGGATGGTCGCGCCAGGCAAACGCCAT
>JAIENA010000462.1 GCA_019751755.1 Burkholderiaceae bacterium
CGCAATAATTTATCGGCCGCCAGGCGGGACTGCGTTGACAACTGAACGTATTCGCGTTGCGTCTCCATCCATGCCGGACTAAACAAGGTGACCAGTGCCGTGCCGACCTGCACACGCTGCAATGAACTGGTATGCACTTGCTGTACCACGCCGCTGGTGACAGCGGCGGCGAGCACCAGCGATTCGGGCGGTGTCACCACCGTTCCCGACAGGACCACGGCATTGCCTGCGGCCGTGCTGGCGCTGGCTGGCGCGGCCAGCGCCGGCGCGGTCACGATACCGGCCAAGCTGATCCGCTTTGCATCCATTGGCAACGGCGCAATGCCGTCGGTGCCGAATGCGCGGGCTGGCCCGATCAGGAGGAGCGACCAGAGCAAAGTGTGGCGCAGGCGCAGCAGTGTGCTGGGGGGCTGGAACATCATGAAACATTTTCCTAGGAGGGGATCGGTGGTTATCATGGTGGTGATCAGTTATTAAGAAGTTCTTAACAACTGCCGCCTACGATGGGCCGCAGCTAATCCACCAGATCCACCAGCCCCACCAGATCCACGAATCGAGCCCATGCGTATATTGCTGACAGAAGATGACCCCCAACTGGGGCGTGCCACCCAGATCGGGTTGGAACAGGCCGGCTACGCGGTTGACTGGGTCCAGTCGGCCGAGCACGCGCATACGGCGGTGCGGCTACATGACTATGGCTGCATCTTGCTGGACTTGGGATTGCCGGGCCAGGACGGCATGCAGGCGTTGAGCATCTTGCGCCATGCCGGCTTTAGCGGCGCGATCCTGATCGTCACCGCCCGCGACCAGATTGCCGAACGCATCGCCGGCCTCGACAGCGGCGCCGATGATTTCATCGTCAAGCCGTTTGACCTCGATGAGCTGGCGGCCCGGATCCGCAGCGCATCGCGGCGGGCCGCCGGCCGACTGCGTGAAGAGCTGGTGCATGGCGACCTGGTGCTCGACATCGCCGCCCGCCAGGCGACGCTGGCGGGAACGGCTGTCACGCTGACCAGCCGGGAATTCCGTCTCCTGCAAATGCTGCTGGAAAACCGTGGCAGGGTCTTGAGCCGCGAACAACTGGAGCACAACCTGTACAGTTGGGGCGAAGAAGTCGAAAGCAATGCGGTGCAAGTCCATATCCACCATCTGCGCAAGAAATTGGGACGCGACCTGATCCGCACGGTACACGCCGTTGGCTACTGCATCGACCAGCCATCACAGGGTGTCAACGCATGAGGACCGAGACCACGCCGCGCTGGTCTTTGCGACGCTTGCTGCTTGGCGTGCTGTTGGCATTGACGCTGATATTGTGGGGGGGCAGCGCGTTCATCGTGTATCTCGAGGCGCAGCAGGAGAGCCAGGAACTATTTGACCAGTCGCTGGCGGAAACGGCCCATTTGCTGCTGTCGCTGGCCGAAAACGAAGCGACCGAGCATGGCACGGCGCTGGCGATCAACCTCCGGATACCGGAGCGGCCGGCGTATCATCGTTACCTGCTATTTCAGATCCGCGATGCACAACAGCGCCTGCTGTACAAAAACGGCGGCGCGCCGTCGGTGGCGTTTTCGCCGGGCGCGCCGGAGGGGTATTCCTGGGTCCAGTTCGGCGAGCAGCGCAGCCGCCTGTATACCAGCTGGAACGCCGACCGCACGGTGCAAATCCAGGTCGCCGAACCCAACAGCCATCGCGAAGAAATCAGCGGCAGGTTCTTCTACAAGGTCACTGTATTTGGCACGGTGCTGGCGATACTGGCCGGGTTGGCGATCTGGTGGTGCGTCTCCCGCGTGTTTCAGGTACTGCAGGTATCGGCCAACGAAGTCGGCGCGCGCACGCCAAATGACCTGGCCGACGTCCCGTTGCGCGGCGCGCCGAGCGAAGTGCTGCCACTCCTGTTGGCGACAAACCGGCTGTTTGGCCGCGTCCGGCAAAGCATGGAATACGAACAGCGCTTCACGGGGGACGCCGCGCACGAACTGCGCACCCCGCTGGCCGCGATCAAGACCAACCTGCAGGTCATGCAGCGGGCCCGCAGCGTTGCGGAACGCGAGGAATTCATCGCCGGCTTAAATACCAGCGTCGACCGCGCCAGCCGCCTGGTCGATCAATTGCTGACGCTGGCGCGGCTCGATCCGCAAGCCAGCGATGGCGTGGCGTTGGCCGATGACGACCTGGCAACGCTGTTGAACGAGGAGCAAGCGCATTGGCAAAGCCTGGCGGCCGGCCATCAGTTGCTGGTGCAAATGGCGCATGCCCCGTGCCGTATCGAACGCGAAAGCCTGCGCATGTTATTGCGTAACCTGGTCGACAACGCGGCACGCTACACCCCTGTGCCGGGGCGGATCGTGGTCAGTTGTGGTCAATCGGATGGAACCAGTTACTTGCGGGTGGCGGACTCGGGCCCTGGCATATCGGCAGCGATGCAAGGCCGGGTCTTCGAACGGTTCTTCCGCGTGGCCGGTACGCAGGCGCCAGGCAGCGGGCTGGGCCTGTCGATTGTGCGCAGGATTGCTGACATGCACCGGGCCGAGATCCGACTGGATGCCGGAGCGGATCACATCGGGCTGGTCGTCACCGTCCGTTTTCCCGCGCACTAGACCAACCGGGCTGCCTGGCCGATGAGCGCCTTGGTAGACCCGTCAAACGATGTTGTTGCCGTTCACGGACGCCATGATTTCATCGTGGCGCTCCAGATCCGACTTGTGCAGGTAGGCCGCGGTGGTGACGATGCTGGCGTGCCCGGCGGTGTCTTGCAGGGTTTTTAGTTGCACCCCATTGTTGGCGTGGTTGGTCAGCATGCTATGGCGCAGCCAGTGGGCGGAAGCTTGCCGCAAGGCCGATGCGCTGTCGGCGTCACCCAACAGGTCGGCCGCCACGGCGGCATCGGCAAACACGGCTTTCATGGCGTCGGCCGCCGCTTCATCCGTGACGCGCTGCAATTGGGTACCCCGGCTCGATAGCACCATCGGCGTGCTGTCGCCACGCGAGGTTTGCGGCGTCAGGCCAAAGGCGGCGCGGTAGCGGCGAAACGCCTCCAGCATGTCGGGAGGCACCGGCAAGCGGCGATCCTTGTTGCCTTTCCCCGTCACATCGAGCCACCAGCGGCCATTGCCTTCCGTATACAACGCGCCCATGTCAGCGCCGACGATTTCCGACAGGCGCGCACCGGTGTGGGTGTACGCCAGCAACAGGAAACGGTCGCGTTCGCGGCGGCGGATGGCGGCCTGGCTCAGCGCTTCGCGCCGGTCGACGGCGCCCAGCGCGAGGCGGATCGCATCGGGCGACAGGTAACGCGTGATACGGGCGGCCGAGGCGATCCGCACATGGTGGACCAGGGCGCCGGGATTGCGATCGAGGTACCCGGTCTGTTCGGCAAAGCGCAGAAAACCTTTGACGGCAATCACCGCCTGGCGCCGGCTGGCGTCGGACAGCGGTCCGGAAAACGGGCGGTAGCGCGCATCGTTGCGCGGCCATTTTGTGGTCGAGATCCAGTCGGGGGGCGGCGAACGGAGGAAGTCTTTATAACTGTTGATATCGGCAACGGTCAGTTCACGCAAGGTTTTACCGGCTTCCTCGCGACACCAGGTCAGGAAGCGGAACAATTCTTTTTGTGAATTGGCGCGCGAGGCGGGACTCAGTTCACCGTGGCCGATATACTCCCGCGCCAACTCGCTGTCGCTGCGGGCGGACGTCAGCCGCCCAGCGCCCGCCTGGTCACCACCAGACGACACCACGACGGACGTCAACGGAAGCGTCGTGACCGGCTCGAGGTCAATCAAAGCGAATTTACTGGTCATTTATCCAGTATACCATACAGTGGTTTATACAGTAATCCACGGCTGCACATGAATTGCGTGACGCGTCACTTTATTTTGAAACTATGGACGTACTCAGTCTCGATCATGATCATCAGCTGTCTTCGATGCGGTTGGCCGGTTGAGCATGCTCGTATCCGATGGCGCGCCATGCCACTGCCACCACCAGAAGCCGAGGACGCCGGCACATAGCAATACCGCCACGCTGCGCCACGCCCTTCGCACCGCCTGATCCGGCGTGCCGGCCTTGCGCCCACTGAACATCGCGCCCACCAGATTTTCCCGATGCAACCAACTTGCCACCAGCACCCCCGCGATATGCATGAGTACCACGGCCAGCATGACATTGGCCGCCAGCTCATGCACCTCTTCCAACCAATCGGCGCCGATGTCGTTGTAAATGGCCCATCCGCTTGCAGCTATGGCCAGCGTCAGGCCGAGCATGGCGATAATCGCCAGCGCGCCGACCGGGTTGTGCCCGACATAGTGCTCGGGCCGCCTCCTCACCATCGCTACGAAATAACGAGCGACGATCTTGGGACCGCGAATGAAACTCGAAAAGCGTGCGTAGCGGGTGCCGAGCAAGCCCCACAGAATGCGAAAGGCCACCAGCCCCGCCATCGTGTAGCCCAGCGTCACATGCAGCAATCGCCACTGTTCGCTTTCGGCGGTGATATAGGCTCCGGCAAAACTGAGCACCATCAGCCAATGGAAAACCCGAACCGGCACGTCCCAAACGAGAATCTTGCGGGGCGCCGATTCGTTTGGCGCTATATTATCGGGCAATGCGGACTTGGTGTTCATTGAAATCTCCTGGGTTAGCCTTGGTGTGGCGGGCAATGCAATTGGATGCGCGCTGAACTCGCCCCGGCACAATGGGCGCGCCGGCTTGTAGGATGTACCCGGCAAGCATTGCAGCCGGCCTGCGGCGGCGGTGAATTGCATCGCGAATCGGGGTGGGGGCTATATGGTCATGGCAACTCTTCTGGTTTCCATGATGCGGTTTGGATATTAAGGTTTTATTAACTGGAGATTCTTCGGTAAGTGAAGCGCAAGTTTGGCGGGATCCAGGCCAGGGTTCGGGAGCGTACAGACCCGTGGAACGAATGGGAGCCAAGCTTCACGCAGTCTTGATCATTGACAGGAAATGCATGTCCGATACGACCGATGCCCTGACAGGCCTGAGCAGCGCCGAAGCACAACAACGTCTCCAGACCGAGGGATGGAACGATTTGCCTTCGGCCAAACCGCGCTCCTTATTCGCCATCGCCTGGGCCGTATTGCGCGAGCCGATGTTCATCCTGCTGATTGCCTGCGGCAGTGTTTATCTGGTGTTGGGCAACAAGGAGGATGCCTATATTCTGCTTGGCTCGGTTGTGATCATCATGGGCATGAGTTTCGCGCAGGAGCGTAAGAGCGAACGTGCCCTGGAGGCCTTGCGCGACCTGGCCAGCCCCCGTGCGCTGGTGCTGCGTGACGGCGAACAACAGCGGATTCCGGGACGCGATGTCGTGCGTGGCGACATCATATTTCTGGCTGAAGGCGACCGCATACCGGCTGACGCTGTTCTGTTCGCAAGCCAGAACATGACGATCGACGAGTCCTTGCTGAGTGGCGAATCGGTACCGGTCAGGAAACTGGCCAACGCCGAAGCAGCGAATGAAATGGCCCCGCCCGGCGGTGACGACACCTCTTTTGTGTATTCCGGATCGATGGTGGTACAGGGGACCGGCAAGGCCCGGGTGCTGTCGACCGGTGAAAAAACGGCACTCGGGCGCATCGGCAAAGCGTTGTTCACGCTCGAAAGCGAGTCCAGTCATTTACAGAACGAAACTGCGCAGGCGGTCAGGGTCGTCGCACTGTCGAGCATCATTCTCGTCGTCCTGCTGGCGCTCTGGTACGGCATCAC
>JAIENA010000405.1 GCA_019751755.1 Burkholderiaceae bacterium
TTTTTCTGGATTTCATTCGAGCCGCCGTAAATCGACGTCTTGCGGAAATTAAAGTAGTGTCCTGCCAATGGCGCGGCATCGTCATCGCCGCCCAGCGCCGCTTCGCGTTCACCGGCCAGGTACAAGGGATCGAACGGCAAGGCGTTCGGGCCCACCGCTTCCATCATCAATTCCGTCAGCCATTGCTGGATTTCCGAGCCGCGCACTTTCAACATCGACGCTTGCGGGCCCGGCGCGTGCGCCTCCTGCGCAATGGTGCGCAGCACCGTGGTTTCCAGCGCCATCAATTCAATTTCCAGGTTGGCGACCTTGGCGGCGAACAGCGGATCTTCGAGCAGCGACTTGCCCTTTTTCATTTGCTTGGCGGCGATGCGCTTGAGCAGCAGCAGTTCCTTGCGCGAACGGCCGACAGCGGCAATCCCGGTGCGCTCATGGCCCAGCAGATACTTGGCATAGGTCCAGCCCTTGTTTTCCTTGCCGATCAGGTTCGCCACCGGTACCCGGACGTTATCAAAGAACACTTCATTCACTTCGTGGTCTTCATCGAGCATGATGATCGGACGCACGGTAATGCCCGGGGTCTTCATGTCGATCAGCAGGAAGGAAATACCTTCCTGCTTGCGCACGCCGCTGTCGGTGCGCACCAGGCAGAAAATCATGTCGGCATGCTGGCCCAGCGTGGTCCAGGTTTTCTGCCCATTGACGATGTAATGGTCGCCGTCGCGCTGCGCGGTGGACTTCAACGACGCCAGGTCGGAGCCGGAGCCCGGTTCCGAATAGCCCTGGCACCACCAGTCGTCGCACTGCAGGATACGCGGCAGGTAATGGGCTTTTTGTTCGTCATTGCCGAACGCCATGATGACCGGCGCCACCATGTTGATCCCGAAAGGCAGGATCGGCGGCGTGCCGGCGCGGGCGCACTCTTCTTCCCAGATATGGCGCTGCACGGCGTTCCAGCCCGGACCACCATATTCGACCGGCCAGGCGGGCGCGGCCCAGCCCTGTTTTGCCACGATCTTGTGCCAGCGGACGTAATCGTCGCGCGTCAGGCGCAGGTGGTGCTGCACCTTGTGCTGCAAATCGGCCGGCAGGTTCGCTTCGAGGAATGCGCGCACCGTGGCGCGAAACGCCTGGTCTTCCGGCGAGTAATTCAGATCCATGCTGTCTCCCTTATTGTTCAGTCCGCGCAATAAAAGCACGACCGTTCAGTAAATTGTACAGCACAGTTCCGGCAGATCAACAGGGATTTTTGCGAAGTGTGGCAAGGCGGCCAATCTTCCGCCTTATTCCAGGCTCAATGGCAAATCGCGCCCTTCGGTCGCCACATTGCCGGCATAGTCATAGGCGTGGATCCGCAGGATATACGCCCCCGGCGCCAGGTCGGCAATGCGCCACGCGCCCGGCGTGACCTGGCCGTGTTCCAGCCGGTTGGTGACGGTATAGGCAAAGCGGGTGGCCTTGTTGCCATACACGGTGATGCCGCTGTTCGGTGCATACGCGTATTTGACGGCGTCGCGATTGCGCGGCAACTGGTCGTACACTTGCGTCATGACGGGCTGCTCGTACCCCGGCGCCGGACGGCCATCGGCGTGCAACAACTGGTAGCCGAGGCGGTACAGGCCCAGGCGGCGGCGCGCCTCATTGCCATCCATCTGATCCCACGCATCGGCCACGATCACCAGTTCACCCAATTCCCGCTTGATGATCAGCGGCTTGCGCGGCACGACTGGCGCGACTTCGGCGGCGGGTTTGCCGTTCTTGCCAACCTTGCCGTTCTTGCCTGATTGACTCTTGGCCCGCTCCCGTGGCGCGCCCAGCGGCTGGCCATGCGGATCAAACAGTGTGATGCCGGCGATGCGCGGCGCAACGGTGTCGCGCAGGCCGGGGAATGGCAGGGTCAGAGGGTTGAGCGCCCCGCCCTGCTGGAAATAATCGAGGTGCACATGGGCCATGCCGTTGACCATGCCCAGCGTGTCGCCAGTGGCAAAGCGCGCGCCGCGCCGCACACGGACGCGCTCGGGTTTGCCACGGGCATTGCGCAACAGCTGGAAGCGCTCATCGAGCGGCGTGTTTTTGGCGTTGCGGCCAACCCGCATGTGGATGTACGAAATATGACCAAGGCTGATGCCTTCGCTCAGCGTGCCATAGCCCCAGTTCGGCAGCGGATCGCTGACTTTCACGGGCGCGATCGCCAGCACCGGCTGGCCGACATCGGCGCGGATATCGAGGCCGGAATGGAAATGGTCGCGCGGGTCGCCTTCGAAATTTCCGCGCACTTCGCCCATCAAACCAACCACTTCATGCGGCCCCGTTTGCGGCGATAAAGGCCACGGCATCGACGGCAGTGCAGCGCCCTGGCGCGCCTGCAGCGGGATGCTGGTGGTGCTGGTGGTGCTGGTGGTGCTGGTGGTGCTGGCCGCTGCGGGCCCGGCGGCATCGGCCACAGCCGCATGCGCGCCCGGCAGGGGCACCGCCGCCATCAACGCCGCATCGACCGGGCGTGGCGTACCCTGCGACGGCGCGCCCTGACCACTGTCGACGCGGGTGATCCGCTGCACGCGCCGGGTAGCGGCGTCGGTCACGACGATGCTGCCATTGGCCGCCAGCGCCAGCGCGCGCGGCTGGAATAATTGCACTTTGCCGTCACTGCCGTAGCCCGGCTGCACCACCTGATCAACATCGCCCAGCGCATCGATCCCGTTCGATGGCGTCAGTTGCAAGATACGGCCGCCATGGGCCGCGATATACACGTGGCCATCATGGGTGCGCACCAGCGCCAGCGGACGGCGCAGCAGTGGACGGCGCTCCCCTTCCGGCGCGCGCGCCAGGGTCGTGACGGCGCCATCCTTGCCGACGCGGCGGATCGCATCATTGCGGGTATCGGCCACCAGCAGCGCGCCATCGGCATCGATCAGCAGCGCGCACGGCGTATCAAACGCCGCCGTCAATCCCGGTCCATCGGCGTCGCCGGGCGCGCCGCTGCCGGCCAGCGTCGTCACCGCGCCATCGGGCGCAATCTTGCGGATCGCATCGTTATAGGTATCGGCCACGTACACCGTGCCATCGGCTGCCACGGCCAGCCCCACCGGGCCATTGAACTGGGCCGCCTTGCCGATGCCGTCCGCCGTGCCGGCCACGCCGCTGCCGGCCAAGGTCGTCACGGTGCCGTCGGGCGCCACCTTGCGGATCGCGTGGTTGCCGGTATCGGCCACATACAAATTGCCTAGCCGGTCGATGGCAAGGCCGGACGGGGTATGAAAACGGGCTTGCTTGCCGGTGCCATCGGCGTAGCCCTCATCGCCACCGGCCACGGTGGTGACGACACCATCGGGCGCAATACGGCGGATGCGGTTGCCGTCGCCGCCGTCGGCAATATAAATGTTACCGACGGCATCGATCGCAACGCCGTACGGGTCGGCAAACTGGCCGTCCTTGCCGGCCACCAGCGCCACCTTGCCGCTCCAGAAATTCGGCGTCGCTTGCGGCCCGCTGTCCAGCGGTGCTGCGGCGCGGTGCGGCTCGGGCGCCTGGTTATCGCGCGCATGGAACCAGTACCCAGTTGCACCCAGTGCAGCAGCGGCGGCCAGCGCCAGCAAAATCGGTTTAGAAGTTCCCACGGTGACCAGAAATGATTGCAAAAACGCTATTTTAAAGGGTGAACCCGCAGCGAGGTGGCCCTTCACTTTTTTGCACCTGACTATTTTCTGCGATCCTTTACTCCTCCGCGCGCCTCTGCACTCACTCGCGCTACCGGGCGGCCTTGGCGCTGACCTTGGCCTCGAATTTCTCCTTGTTGATGACGAAGCGCTCGTGGCGCCCTTGGGAAATCAAGTCAACGCCATCATGCGCTGCCACCGTGAAGGTCAGCTTTCGACCTTCCACGGCAATCAACTCAACTGTGGCCGTCACGCTCAGGCCCGGCGGTGTCGCAGCAACATGCGAGACATCAATATGGGTGCCCAGGCTTTGTTCCTCCGGCCAATCGAGGTGCGGATTAATCGCCCTGATGCAAGCCCATTCCAGAAAACCCACCAGGAATCCGGTGGCAAACACGTCCGGCATGGCGAGAAATTCCTCGGCCTCCGGATAGAGTGCCGGAACCATTTTGGACCGGGGCAAGGTGAATGTGTGCTCGAACTTGATACCGGGTTGCAGGCTTGCTTTCATGGCGTTTCGGGTTTCCTTTTCACTCCAACAGTGCGTGGCCGCTCAACCACCAGCCTCCTTGAACCACAGGTCCGGCAAGATTGCTGTCAACGCGCTACAATTGCCAACTTTTCAACAATTTCGCGCTTTGTCATGCCTGCCGTTCCATCCAACTACCGCGCCATTCTACCCGTCATTGCTGCCACCATTTTTCTGCTGCTCGCGTTTTTGTTAGCGGCTTCGTGGCTGGCAAAAGCGCCTTACGCCAGCGATCACGTCTTCGGCAACGTCCGCACTGGCGAGCTGTGGAGCCCGAAGGCACGCTACGTTGATAACTGGTACGCGGTGGAAGCGCTGGACGACAGTAGCTTCATCATTGGCGAGCCAAAGTCTTCGCAATACAACGTCTCTTATCTGTTGGCGGGCAACGCACGCGCACTGCTGATCGACACCGGCTCCGGTGAGCGTCCAGCGGGGACTCGCAGCATGCGCGAAGTGGCCGAGTCCCTGACCAGCAAGCCCGTCATGCCAATGCTGACCCACTTCCACTTCGACCACAGCGGCGACCTGAATGCCTTTGACGGTGCGCTGCTGCTCGCCACGCCGGAGCTGAAGGCCCGCGCCGACGGCGGCACTGTGCAAGTGCACGCGACCGAGTCCCTGAGCGGCGCCCACACATTGCGCATCCAGCGCTGGGTCGCGTCAGGCGAAGCGATCGACCTGGGCGAGCGCACCATCGAAGCGCGCGCCACACCCGGCCACGCCCACGAGTCGGCCAGCTTCATCGATCGCGAACGCCGCTATGTGTTCACGGGCGATTTCCTGTACCAACACCTGGGCGGGTTAGTGGCTTTCCTGCCGGGCAGCGACGTGACGGTCTATGCCGGCGAAATCGGCGGCCTGTTGCACACGACCGGCAACGGCTACCGCTATTTCGGCGCCCACGGCATGCCGGAATTTGACGCGAACTGGGTCCACAAAATCCATCGCGCCATGCAAGACGTGGCCAGCGGCGCGGCCACGCCGCGCCTGGGCACCAGCTACCTGGTCCCCGGCCTCCCCTTGCGCATGCACCAGCAGGACCAGTTGCTGATCTATCAGGCGCCGTTGTCGTGGCGTGGGGTGGGGGTGCTGGCGGTGGTGGTGGCGCTGGCCACGGCGCTGTTCTGGCGGGTGTTCCGTTCCTGGGGCACGGCCGGGCGTCGGGCTTAACAGTCGGCAGTGCGCGGGTGCGGGCGCTGGATAGTCATAAGAGCGAAATTGACACTTATGCTGATTGAGTGAATGCGAGCACGATTGCGTCCGCAAAATGCGCGAAACGGTAACCTAATAGCGGCGCCCAATTGGGGCGCGTTTGCACTATTGTTTTGCGGGTTGATATCGTGTCTCCACGATTTCCGCCGAACCAATTTCTGTCGGAACTTGCGTAATCTGCCAACGTAACACAATCGCGGGGTAACTGGGTTCTCCTGCTCCGGTGCTAAAACGGAAATAATAAGTTTGGCCAGCCTTCACGTTGAGGGATAGTCCCACGGTTGGAGTTCCTTGACCGAGCAGTGCGGACGTAATTCCGCCCATGGCCCAACTTTGCGCAATTTGGTGCT
>JAIENA010000088.1 GCA_019751755.1 Burkholderiaceae bacterium
CCAGGCGCTAAAGGAGTGGCAACGCCAGAAGCCCGAGCTATTTGTAAAACGCGTTTATGAACAGACGGGACTGGACACATAGCTTCTGGACGATGTCGTTGTTATTCATGTGTAGTGCCTTGTAAAGTTATTGGTGCTCGACTGCAGGGGCATACCCTGCAGTCCCAAATTAAAGAATGCGGTTTATGTAGCCCTGAACCGTGCAGCGTTGGCCGCGATGATGCCTGCGATGTTTTGTTGTATAGCGGTACGAACGGCGTATTGCGCGGCTTGCTCAACGAAGGTGGCGGCCACAGCGAGTTGCCGCTCAATCACCTGGTCCGCCCAGCGCGGATCGAGCGCACATTGCGCTGCCAGTTGCAATAAGTGGACGCGGCCGATGCGCAGCGCCTCGCCGCATACGTCCATCTGGTGATAGCCGGCAGGTCCTGCGCAGAAGGTGAGGTCATATGCGGGCGACAAGCGCCAACGGCGGTCTTGCCCCAGGAGATAAGAAAAATTCTTAGGGTGATCGTCGCGGTTGTTGAACAGAACGTTGAACACTGTGCGCTGGTAAGCCTTTTGCACTTCGCGCTCGTCGCGGGTGAAAAAGCGCGTGGCGCGCAAAAACGTCGTGTAATCGACCGAACCCGCCAGGCGAAAGTTGGCATGTAACAGCCCAGCCAATGTGTGGATGGGAATACGCCTGCTCCCCGCGATATCAAAGCGGGCGATGCCGAAGGCTGCCAACTGGCGGCTCAGGTCGAAATACCGCGTGGCGGGAATGTCCAGGCCACAGTCACGCGCCAACTGGGCGTAAAGGTGCTCGATGGCGCAGACTTCCTTATGTTCGTCCTGCGCCTGGAATTTCACCAGCCAGGGCGCGCTGCCGTCGAAGGGCTGTGTACTCATCTGCCCGGTGGCATCGTGGTAATGCACCAGCACCTTGGGGCGCGCACCGTGCGGTGAACCACCCATCAGGGCAAGTTGCCGGAGGATGGCGCAGTCCTCGCCGCTCAGTAGCGATTGCGTTTGCTGCGCGAGATTGAGCAATTGCACGTCGTCGCTGGGCAAGTCGGCTGCGGTGGCAGGCTGGAAGGTCAAAGCGCCCATGGCGCGTCGGCCGATGAACGAGAGCCGGTCAAGCACCGAGGCGCGGGCCGGGTCGATGCCGTTCTGGCGAAACAGGCGATCCATCAGCAGCAAGCCCCAGCCATCGGGCAGCGCATCGGCAACCAACCCCGGCAGCCCGAGCTGGTGGGCGGGGAAATCACCATAGGCCGTCGCGCGCAGCTTCAAATGCCGTGGGGATAGCTCCAGGCCTTGCGCCAGCGCCTCTACACTGTATTCGAACAGCAATTTTTGGCCATCGTCGGCTAGAGTCGCCAAGTGCCAGCGTTCACCCCAGCCCTCGTAAAAGACGTCGACTTTCTTAATCATGTTTTGCCGCCAATCTGCTGCGGCTGGGTGCGCGCTTGCGTTCGGCTAACTGGGCGCGCTCCATCTGGGCAATCGAATAAGTGGCTTGCAACTCAAACAGTGAGGCTAGATCGTCGAGCAAACCCAGTGCCATGACGATGCGGATGAGGGATTCCAGCGAAGAAATGCCCTTGGCTTCCAAATTTTTTACAGTACCGAGAGCAACGCCTGCCCGCTCAGCAAGGTCTTTCTGCGTGAGCGCCTGCACCAGACGTTGGCGCTTGAGCCGCTGACCTAGCTCGGCGCAGATTTCCTGGTGGGTGGCGAAGGCAAAGTCCAACATAATGTCTTTCAAATGCCAGTTTATGACGGTATGGTCATTATTTTAGCTCTCACGTCGAATTTTCTCTAGTGACGATTTCGTAATGGCCATAAATTTGTTCCTTGAAAGAGAAATTCACAATAAAGACTAAAATATTGGCTATTATGCTACTTGCCAGAGTTCCTCTGCCAACGTATCGAGCACCACTGGCAGTTGCGTTCCGAGAATTTTTTCCAGTTGCTGCGCTCCACCATCCTTGGCAAAGGCGTGGTTGACAAAATCACGGTCGATGACAACTTCGTAGGTGAGCTGCTTGGCAATACGTTCCAGCCATTTGCGCTGGATAGGGCTCCAGCTGTGCTGTGCATAGATTTTCTTCATAGCATTGGCAACGCGCTGATCGAAAGGAACTAGCGCTTCGCCAATAGCGGCGCGGCGGATGTAGCCGATAATGCTGGCGGCGATGTCTTGATTGGTGGCATTTCGCCACGCCGATTTCAGCGCTGATTCGCTATAGCCGTTGGCGTCGAGCAGCAGGCGAATTTCCTTGAGCTGAGCACGGTTGAGGTCTTTTGGTCGCGTTACCACCAGACTAAGCGCGGTAGACTGGTTGAGCGACCGTCGGATGAAGTCGGCAAAGCTGTCCAGATAGTCGGCGGGCCGGGTGTACTGGCCATAAGTCTGTTCGCGCGCGAGAAATTCGTCTATATGCGGTGCAATCAGGGGGTGGTATTCAGTGCCCATCAATTCACGGACCGTATCAAGCTGTTCCAGCAGGCTAGTATCGTTGCTGATGAAATCGGCTGCAGCTTTGGGGCCGAGCTTGCGCAAGTGATCGTGCATTTTGGCCGGCGCGACTCCCCATTGCTGTTCCAGTTCGGCGAGTTTTTCTTTGACTTTCGGATTTTGCTCGGCGTTTTTCTCGGCCTTGCGCAGCACCCGCATCACTTTCTGACTAACTGCGGCCAGCACGTCGTCGGCGTGGGTTTTGCGTTGCGCTGCGCCACCATCGTGCGCCATGTCCATCTCTGCCGGCGAGTTGTAGCTGGCCGGGTTGCTCAGCTCGTCAAGCAATTGCGCTAGTGTGATGTCGGGATTCTTCACTAGCGGCTTCATCGTGTTCACGTCTTCTAGCGCGGCGTAAATGTCCACTGGGTCGTAGATTTTGAACTCGGTCTTGCCAATTTCATCGCAACGCCGCGTAGCGCGGCCAATCATTTGTTCATAGAGTATCCGCGAGCGGACTCGGCGCAGGAAGACCAGATGGCAAATCTTCGGCACGTCGATGCCGGTCGTCAGCAAATCAACAGTGATAGCGATGCTGGGGTAGCGTTCGTTTTTATACTGCTTGATCATCTGGCTGACCTTGTCGGTTTTGCCGGTGATTTTCTGCACGGCGGCGGCATTGTAGTCGTTGCCATAGACTTCTTTGAATGCTGTATCCAGCAGGCGTTTGACCATGTCGGCGTGCGCATCGGTGGCGCAGAAAATCATGATTTTTTCATCGCCCAATGGGTCGATTTCCTTGGCCAGCTGTTCGCAAATGACGCGGTTGAAGTCTTCGGTGATGACGCGGCGATTGAAGCTTTCAACGTCAAAGCTGACTTCATCACTGAGCTCGGCCACGTCGATGGCGCCCGTACGGGTGTCGATCACCGACACAGTTTCGCCTTTTGTAAACGTGATGCCGTTTTTACTGAGCAGGGTTTCGTAACGGATGGGCGGTTCGTGGTCGATCAGCCAGTCGTCGGCCACTGCCTCGCGGTAGCTGTAGGTGTATACCGGCTTGCCGAAGATGTCGCTGGTGTGCTTGGCTGGCGTAGCGGTCAGGCCGATTTTCACCGCGTCGAAATAATCCAGCACTTGACGATAGCGCGACAGGTACTGGGCTTGGTCGCGCACGGCTTGCTCGCCTTCGGTCATTTCCTGGTCGAGTGTATAGCCCCTGTGGGCTTCGTCGATAATGATGCAATCGTATTCGCCCACTAGCGGCGGTGAGTCTGCATCAAAAATGCGCCGCACCATGGCTTGTACCGTGGCTACCTGTACGCGGGTTTCGGCTTCAGCTGCCATGTCACCCAGGTCGGCAATGTTATAGGCCTTGGAAAGTGGCAAACCTTGTTCCAGTGGCGCTTCGTTGAAAGCGTCTAATGCTTGATCGCCCAGCGCTGTGCGGTCTACCAGAAAGAGGATACGGCGAAAGCGTTCGGCCTTCAGGAAGCGGTAAATCAAGCCAATAATGGTGCGTGTTTTACCTGTGCCAGTAGCCATGGCCAGCAGGATACTGCGTTGCCCTTGGCCCAGCGCGGTTTCGACAGCTTCAATGGCTTTCTGCTGGTAATCGCGCACTTTCAAATACGCGAACCCTTCTGCCTTGAGCTTGGCTTCCGCTTCTTCGCGGCTGCGTTTGAGCAAATCCAGTAACTGGTCTGGCGCATGAAAGTCCATTAGCGCCCGCGCAAGATTTGCCGGATGGCGCACATCGCGGAACCAGGTGCCGCTTTGCTCGAGCAACTGTTTGAAATATGGGCGGCCATTGCAGGAATAGACAAAGGGAATCTTGAAAGTTGCCTTGTTGATTGTCTGGCCCGTATTTTCCCAGGGGGTATTCAAGCCGGCCAACTCCCAAGCTGGCTTGTATTGCGCGTCGAGGCGGAAATTGTGCGAATAGCGCTCGGCCTGCCCGATTTTGCCAGCAACGTTTTCATTTTCGCGCTTGGCTTCCACTACTGCAATTGGCGTTAAACCGACGAACAGTACATAGTCTGCTGACTGCTTGCCGGCACACGGCCATTCAGCAATTGCCTTATTCTTGTTGCGCTCGGGCCGGGCACCCAACGCGTAGGTCAGCGTTTGCGTGTCGGCTTCCCAGCCTGCTTCGTTGAGCTGCTGGTCGATGATGATGCGCGTGAGCTCTTCGCTTAGTGCCAGTTGTTTGGTTGCGGCACTGGTTTTTTTGCGGGTCCGGCTGGCGGTGTCTTTATCGATTTGCTGCTGCAGGGCCGAGATTTGTGCGGCGAATTCTTTCTGTGCTGCGGCAAGCTTGGCTTCATGTTCGGTGGCCATGGCCTGGAAGGTGCGCGCTTCTGCATCCATCTGTTCGGCCAGTACCGCGTACTGTTCCTTTTCCTTCTCGATCAGGTCGGCGAGTTGCTGGTTGCTGTCCAGTGCCTGCTGCGTATCGCTAAGCTGACCACGCAACTGTTCGATTTGTTTTTGCAACTCCCGCAGCTCACTGCTCGGGTCGGAGGGGGCGACAAACGGCGCGGGGCTGAACTTGCCCCCCTGCTTGCCAAACGACCGGTGATACCAGATGGCCAGCACACGGGCGACTTTCAGCCCTTCCATGGCTTCTTTGTGCCTGGTATGGAATTCGTGCGTGGCGCGGTTGCCTTCAATGCGCAGGGTATGGAACAGCGTGCGGATTTCAGGCTCCAGCTCGCGATTGAGCTTGTAGAGCAAATCGCTTTGCGTGGTTTTATCGTCGAACCCGATACCGTAACGAACGGCCAAATCCTGCGCCATTGCTTCGCCAAACTGGCGCAACTTAATCAGTGTGGTATTAGGGTCACTGGCGAAGACTTGTTCTGCCGTTGTCGTCAGTTGAACGAATAGTACAGAATGCTCTGCTAGGAAACCGAAATTGCTGGACATACTCACAATGGCGCAGGGGCGAGTTATTCAGATTGTAACTATACGTCAAGATTGCCTCAGTCGGCTATTGCTGGAGGGGAAAATTTTGTTGTAGTCCGATATTGATATACTTGCAGGAAGTGTGAAATTGAAAACGCTTCGTTCGCTATATCGCGCTTATATTCTTGGCGGTAATCTTTAGCAAATGATCTCCCAGCAAACACCACGCCGCCCGTTTTTCGTTCACGTAATTATGATGCAGGTAATGCCGTCGAACCTTACCACCGCTTAGCACATGGTTCTGGCAGGGGCGATGACCTCGGCTGCTGGCGCGAGGCGCTGCATCATCGTTGCGCCGGTGCGGTGCAGATCGTGTGATGTCCAACGCCCGGTTGTGCCACCGCCAGCATCAGGGTGCTGTCGTGCA
>JAIENA010000278.1 GCA_019751755.1 Burkholderiaceae bacterium
GGGCCCAGCAAACCCAGCACTTCGCCGGGCGCGCAACTGAAGCTGACGTCGCGCACGGCGTGGAACCAGCCGTCATGGTCGCGCGGATCGCGCGCCTGCATCGGTTTGCCTTTGGTCGCCGGAAGGCGGAAACGCTTGGCCAGATTGCGGACATCGAGCATGCGGTGGCCCTATTATTAATATGGATGCAAGGTTAGCATGCCGAAATTCTGGCTCGCAAGAAGCAAACCCGCTATAGTTTTGCCCCATGAAGAAACCGAATGCCTATCTCGATCCGGCCACCCAGGAAAAAATCCTGGCCGTGACCCGCAGCGGCGTTGGCCGCGATGAAGCGACCGGATTTTTCCGCGTGGCGCTGGGCTTGCACTACCTGGCCGGCCTGATGACCAAGGACAAGCTGGATTTCGCCGCGCTGGACCGCGAATACAACCGTTTTGTCTATCATGCGATCGGCAAGGGCCACAGCATCACCAGCATTCTGCAATACATGAGCGGCGAAAAAGTGATCCGGGTGGTCGATTCGCCGCGCTTTTTGCAGGCCTTCGACACGCATTGCACTGAGGTGCCGGTGCAAAACATCCCATTCCTGCTGGGATTGAACCTGGGCGTGGCCAAGGACTTGTCCGGCATAGACGTGCGGGGCGCGGTGGCGGACTGGATTGAAAAGCAGCGCATCCTGCGCGAAGAGGCCGAGTTGGCCGCTCAGGCTCTCAAGACAGGCCAGCCGGGCGTCATATAATGACGTTTTCCGTCTCACGAGAGAGTTGCACCATGTCTGCCAACCGCCACCACCATCCTCTGGACCGGTTCATCGCCAGCGCCGACAAGGCCCTGCGCGTGGTTGCCGGGGTCGCCTCCGCTTCGCGGCCCAGTCCCGCTGTCCATGCCGACGACGCCGTCATGACGGAGGCCGAACAGCGCCATGCGGCCGGCCTGATGCGGGTGAACCACGTGGGCGAAGTGATGGCGCAGGCGCTCTACAACGCGCAGGCGCGCTTTGCCAAAAGCGACGACATCCGCACCCAATTCGAACTGGCCTCGCGTGAAGAAGAAGATCACCTGGCGTGGACCGCGCAGCGGCTGCACGAACTGGGTTCGCAGATCAGTGTCTTGAATCCGCTGTTTTACGCCGGCGCTTACGCGCTGGGGACGGTGGCCGCCGTGATGGGCGATGCGAAGAGTCTGGGCTTTGTGGTGGAAACCGAACGGCAGGTGGAAGCGCACCTGGCCAGCCACCTGGAGCAACTGCCGCCGCAAGATGCCAAATCGCGCGCCATCGTCGAGCAAATGAAGACCGACGAAATCGAGCACGGCGCCAAGGCGCAAGAACTGGGCGCCGAAGCGGCGCCGGCGCCAGCCAAAATGGCGATGACGGTGATGGGCAAGATTATGACGTCCACCGCTTACTACATTTAATCGTAGGGTGGATCGTCAGATCCGCCCTACAGGACGGCGTTCTCCGGTCACACTTCGACGATCTCGTACGAGTGCGTGATGTCGGCCGTCTTGGCCATCATGATCGAGGCCGAGCAATACTTTTCGTGCGACAGGGTGACCGCGCGTTCCACCGCCGACTGTTTCAGGTTCTTGCCGGTCACGGTGAAGTGGAAGTGGACCTTGGTGAACACTTTCGGATCGACGTCGGCGCGTTCCGCTTTCAGCGTCACATCGCAGCCCTGCACGTCTTCGCGGCCCCGTTTCAGGATCAGCACCACGTCATACGCGGTGCAGCCGCCGGTGCCCAGCAACACCATTTCCATCGGACGCGGCGCCAGGTTGTGGCCGCCGCCTTCGGGCGCGCCATCCATCGTCACCATGTGGCCGGAACCCGTTTGAGCCCGGAAACTCATGCCCGACGGACCATTCCAGCTGACTTTGCATTCCATGTTTGATCTCCGCAGTAAAAAAATCTTGCGGCTATTGTAATAGAGCGCACTGCCGCGTGCTCGCAGGCCGATATATCGCCAAGGTCATGTATTTGGTTTCAATTGTCAAAAAGGAATTACAATGTGCTTGTATAAATTCTAAGAGGCTGGCCAGCAGGACGGGGCTGGCCGCACCATGAGCGCCGATCTGTATACCTTTGCCGCGTTGCTCGACGTGTGTTCGCACGAAGAGATCTTCAGTTTCCTTGCCCGGTATTGCGACCAACTGGGCTTTACCAGTTATTTCTATGCGCCGTTGGTGGGCGGGCAGGGCGCCGAACGGTTTATCAAGGATGAGAAGCAGGTGGTCGAAAGCGCGCACCTGGTCCGGCACAACATCTTCACCAACTATCCGGCCGCCTGGGTGCGCCGCTACCAGGAAGCCGGACATGTCGCGATCGACCCGCTGCTGCAACGGATCGGGACCAGCAATGTCCCGCTGTATTGGAGCGACCTGGGCCGCGTTGGAAAAACGCATATCGTGATGGATGAAGCGCGCCAGCACGGCCTGGCGGACGGACTGGCGGCGCCCGTCTCCGGCATGGACGGGAGTCGGGCGCTGTTGTGCCTGGCCACGGACGTGCCGGTGGTCGCGTCGCCCGCGCAGCGCGCCGCGACCATGGGCCAAGCCTTGCTGACGGTGCTGCACGTGCACGAGGCGCTGCAACGCTTGGGCGAGAACTTGGCCGCCCCCATCATGCCGCAACTGACCCCACGTGAAAAGGAATGCCTGCTGTGGGCCGCGCAGGGCAAAACCTCGTGGGAGATTGCCAGGATCCTGGCGCTGTCGGAGCGCGGCATCACCTTCCATATGGTGAATGCAACCAAGAAGTTAAACGCCGCGAACCGGCGGCAAGCGATCGTGCGGGCCATCAGCCTGAAATTGATCGAGCCATAAGCGAGCGCTGACTTAACACTGGCCAAGCGCGCACCACGCTGCCGACCTGTAAGTTATGACAGCTAGGCACATTGCTTTGTAGTAGACAAAATCTGGCCAGCAGTTATTGTCAACGTATTAAGTTTGATAGCCAGAGAGAGTGTAATGCCTACCTATATCAGCACGAAAAATGTGTTTGTCAGTGAAAAAGACGGCTATGTCGACGTGGTTGTCAGCCTCAATGCGGCAGCCAAGGAGCAGGTCAGCGTGTACTACGGCACCGACTCGCTGAGCGCGTCGTCGTCCAATGACTTTGTTGGCAGCTATGGCACGCTGGTGTTTGCGCCTGGTGTGACCACCCAGACCGTGCGCATCCAGATCAAGGATGACTTGAACGTCGAAGCGCTGGAAAACTTTGCCCTGAGCTTGTCCAGTCCGACCAACGCGAAGGTCGCCACCCCCTACAGCATTATCACCATCGTTGATAACGATACGACTGCCGACAGCAGCCATTTGGCCAGCATCTCCGTGCGCGATGTGGTGGTCGACGCGACCGCCGATAGCGCCACCTTCAACGTCGTGCTCGACAAGGCTCTGGGCAGCAGCGTCAGTGTGGCCTACAGCACCGCCAATGGCAGCGCCACGTCTGGCAGTTCCAGGGCCGCCACCGATTACGTGGCGGCCAGCGGCACGCTGACCTTTGGCGCCGGCGAAACCATGAAAACGGTCACGGTGGCGTTGCCCCATGACAGCGAGATCGAACCCGCTGAAATGTTCAGTTTGGTGCTCGGCGCGGTGTCCGGCAGCGCGGCCAGCCTGGCCAGCGTGGCTGATGGCACCGGGCACGCCACCATTGGTGCGCACGGCCAGACCTTGAAGGCGATGCCGGCGCTGAGCGTCAACAGTCCGTTCGTTGGCGAAAAAGACGGCTATGTCGACTTTGTCATCAGCCTCGATGCGCCGTCGGCCAGCGAAGTCAGCGTGTACTTCGGCACCGACTCGTTGAGCGCGTCATCGTCCAACGACTTCGTCGGCACCTATGGCACGCTGGTCTTTGCGCCGGGCGTCACGACCCAGACCGTGCGCGTCACGATTTGGGATGACCTGACGACGGAGTCATTGGAAAGCCTGGGCTTGAGCCTGTCCAGTGCCACCAATGCGGTGATCGCCACCCCGTACGGCAAGGCCGCGATTGTCGACAACGATACGGTGGCCGACAGCGGCCATGTTGCCGGGCTGTCGGTGCGCGATGTGGTGGTGGACGCGGCCTCGGACACGGCCACCTTCAACGTGGTGCTGGACAAGGCGGTTGGCAGCAGCGTCAGCGTCGCTTACAGCACCACCAATGGCAGCGCGGTGGCCGGCAGCGATTACGTTGCCGCCAGCGGGACGCTGACCTTTGGCGCCGGCGAAACCGTGAAGACGGTCACGGTGGCCTTGCCGCACGATGGTGTGGCCGAACCGGTCGAATTGTTTAATCTGGCGCTGGGGACCGTCTCCGGCAGCGGCGCCGCGCTGGTCAATGTGGTGGACGGCATCGGCCAGGCCACCATTGGCGCGCACGGCCAGACCTTGAAGGCGCTGCCGGCGCTGAGCGTCAGCAATCCCTACGTCGGTGAAAAAGACGGCTACGTCGACTTTGTTGTCAGCCTCGACGCGCCATCGGCCAGCCAGGTCAGCGTGTATTTTGGCACCGATTCCCTGACCGCGTCATCATCCAACGACTTCATCGGCACCTATGGCACGCTGGTGTTCGCGCCGGGTGTCACCACGCAGACCGTGCGCGTCACGATCTGGGAGGACCTGACGACGGAGACACTGGAAAGCCTGGGCTTGAGCCTGTCCAGCGCCACCAATGCGGTCATCACCAATCCCTATGGCAAAGCCGTGATCGTCGATAACGATACGATGGCCGACAGCAGTCATCTGGCCGCGCTGTCGGTGCGCGATGTGGTGGTCGACGCGAAGTCCGATACGGTCACCTTCAACGTGGTGTCGGACAAGGCCGTCGGCAGCAGCTTCAACGTGGCCTACAGCACGGCCAATGGCAGCGCTGTCGCCGGCAGCGACTATCTTGCCACCAGCGGCAGCCTGACCTTCGGCGCCGGTGAAACCGTCAAGAGCGTCACGGTCAACTTGCCGCATGACGGCGTGGCCGAGTCCAGCGAGATGTTCAACCTGCTGCTGGGCGCGGTCACTGGCAGCGGTGCGAGCCAGGTGGTGGTGGCCCGTGGCGCCGGCCACGCGACCATTGGCGCCCATGATCAGAGCGCGAGTGCGCGGCCACTGATCAGCGTTGCCGACGTCAAGGTCGGTGAAAAAGATGGCAACGCGGAATTCGTGGTCAGCTTGAACGCCCCTTCGGCGTCGCCCGTGTCGGTGTATTTCGGTACCGATTCGGGCACGGCCAGTTCGTCCAACGATTACGTCGGTACTTACGGCACCCTGGTGTTTGCACCGGGCGTCACCACGCAGGTGGTGCGCGTGGCCATCAACGCCGACAATGTCGCGGAATCGCTGGAATCGTTTGCGCTGACATTGAGCAGTGCGGAAAACGCCACCATTGCCAGGCCGTCGGCCACCGCCTCGATTGTTGATGCCAGTTCGTACCAGGTGGTCAGCGGTAGCGCCGGTCTCGACACCATTGCCTACAGCGGTGCGCGCACCGGCTATACGATCGCCAGCACCACCGGCGGCTATACCATCACGTCCACCGGCGGCGCGACCGACATGCTGGCCGGCGTCGAGCGCTTGCAGTTTGCCGATGCCAACGTCGCGCTGGACGTCAACGGTGTTGCCGGCCAGGCTTACCGCATCTACCAGGCCGCGTTCAACCGCGCACCGGATGCCGGCGGGCTCGGTTACTGGATCAGCGTGATGGACAAGGGCGCGTCGCTGACCGACGTGGCCGGCGGCTTTATGCAGTCGCAGGAATTCATCCAGGCCTATGGCGCCAAGCCCAGCACGCAGGACCTGGTGTCGAAGTTCTACCTGAATGTGCTGCACCGTCCGGCCGAACCGGCAGGA
>JAIENA010000477.1 GCA_019751755.1 Burkholderiaceae bacterium
TGGCTGATGCCGTTGCTGGCCATCTCGGCGCCGGCGGTCCTGGTGGCGGACCGGCTGGTGTCGCGGACCGGCAGGTGAGGGGCAGGGTGTTCGTGCCGGCTGTCCGCCACGGCGGCGGTACCAATCGGTGGCCGGTTGCGTGCGGCGCGCCTTGACGCTCAGGAAACGGGGGACTAACATTAATGACCGTCGAGTAAGTAACCTCCAAGTCATTGCGCCGTCCACCACCATGCACGAACCCATAGAATCCAAGCCGCGCTGGGCGCGGCGCAAGGATGCCCGGCCCCAGGAATTGCTGGCGGCCGCGCTGGACTTGTTCGTCAGCCGGGGTTATGCCGCCACCCGGCTGGAAGACGTGGCGCGCAGCGCCGGGGTGTCCAAGGGCACGCTGTACCTGTATTTCGCCAACAAGGAAGAATTGTTCAAGGCCGTGGTGCGCGAATCCATCGTGCAGCCGATCGGCGAGGCGGAAACCGACTTTGCCGCCGGTGAAGGCCACAGCGCCGACTTGCTGCGCACCCTGTTGATGCGCTGGTGGGACAAGGTCGGCGCCACGCGCGCCAGCGGCATCATCAAGCTGATGATCGCGGAAGCCGCCAATTTCCCGGAGCTGATGCAGTTTTATAACGAAGAAGTCATCGTCCGTGGCAATGCGCTGCTGGCCAACATTCTGGCGCGCGGCGTGGCGCGCGGTGAGTTCCGCCCGGTCGATCCGGCCGTCATGATGCCGGTGCTGACAGCGCCGGTGCTGATGCTGATGCTGTGGGCGCAGTCCCCCCAGCTGTGCGCCGGCGCCCCGGTGGATCCGCACGCGTTCCTGAGTGCCTTCATCGACAATACTTTGCGCGGCTTGCGTCCGCCCGGTGTGCCGGAGGGCGCGCCCTACGGCATGCCGTGAGCGTCTGTACGGACTTTGCACAATAAATAAGCAGATCGGGGTCAAATTTGTGCATTCAACCCCGTCAAACTGCAGACTGTCGCAATTTCCTGCCCGCAGCGGTCGAACTAGTTAATATGCCGTCCATTGCAGTTCAACGATAAAATGTCGGATTATTCCTCCCAATTAATCCATCACGAGTCTACAGATGAATATCGAACAAGCCCGCTTCAACATGATCGAACAGCAAATCCGTCCTTGGGACGTCCTCGATACGGACGTGCTGGAGACGTTGCAAGTCGTCAAGCGTGAGAAATTCGTCCCGGCTGCACACAAGAACCTGGCGTTCGTCGATACCGCAATTCCGCTGGGTGGCGGCGAATTCATGCTGACCCCGAAACTGGAAGCGCGCATCCTGCAAGAAGTGCAATTGAAAAAGCACGAAAACGTGCTGGAAATCGGCACCGGCAGCGGTTACCTGGCGGCCCTGCTGGCGCACCGCGGCCGTCACGTGACGAGCGTTGAAATCTCGGCGGAACTGAAAGCCCAGGCCGAAGCCAATCTGGCCGCCAGCGGCGTCACCAACGTGACGGTCGAGCTGGGCAATGGCGCCCAGGGCTGGGCCAATGGCGCGCCGTTCGACGTGATCGTGGTGTCGGCCTCGCTGCCGGTCTTGCCGGAAGCGCTGCTCAAGCAAGTCAAAGTGGGCGGCCGCATTTTCGCGATCATCGGCGAAGCGCCGGTGATGTCGGGCCATGTGATCACCCGCACCGGTGAAGCCGGCTACGACACCGTCAAGGCCTTTGAAACCAATGTGCAGCCGCTGCAATCGGCTGTCACGCCGTCGCACTTCACGTTCTGAGGGGACGCCGGCCATGCAGCACATTACCGCACCTGAACTGGCCGACTGGCTGGCTGACGAAGCGCGTCCCAGCCCGTTTTTGCTGGACGTGCGTGAAAACTGGGAATACGGCACCTGCCATATCGCAGGCTCGACCCTGATGCCAATGAATACGATTCCCGCCCGCATCGACGATCTCGATGAAGAGGCGACCATCGTTTGCATTTGCCATCACGGCGCGCGTAGCCTGAATGTGGCGGCCTTCCTGGAACACCACGGCTTTGGCAAGGTCATTAATTTGACCGGCGGTATCCACGCGTGGGCTGTGCAAGTCGACAGCAGCATGCCAAAATACTAAGCTGTCTTTTCCAACAACGATGACTCCCACGGAGAACGCAATGCAGAAACCCTTACTCGCCATGCTGATCGGCAGCGCAATGTTGACGATGAACGCACAGGCGGCCGACCTGCTCCAGGTATACCAGCAGGCGCTCGCCAACGACGCCACGTATGCCAGCGCGCGCGCCGCCTTGGCGGCAGGTCAGGAGCGGACCACGCAAGGGCGTTCCCAGTTAATGCCGACCATCGGCCTGGGTGGCAGCAGCACCCATACCTCGGGCGATTTTGACACCAAGGGCGATAAACTGTTTAACCCGGACCGTAAGCTCGACAGCTCCAACAATCGGTACGCGCTGCAACTGACGCAGCCACTGTTCCGCTGGGACCGCTGGGAGTCGTATCAGCAGAGCAAGCTGTCGCAGGCGGTGTCGGAAGCCCAGTTCGCGCAGGCGCAGCAGGACTTGATCGTGCGCGTGTCGCAGGCGTACTTCGACGTGCTGACGTCGCAGGATGCGCTGACGTCGATCCAGGCGCAAAAGACGGCGACCACGGAACAACTGGCGTCGGCCAAGCGCAATTTCGAAGTGGGCACGCAGACCATCACCGACACGCATGAAGCGCAAGCGGCATACGACCTGGTGGTGGCGCAGGAATTTGCCGCGCAAAGCGACCTGGAAGTCAAACGCGCCGCGCTGCAGCAGATCATCGGCCAGCCGGCCGGTTCGCTGGCAACGCTGCGCACTGGCGTGAAAATCGCGTCGCCGGAACCGGCCGCGATGGAACCGTGGGTGTCGTCGGCCGAACAGCAAAACTATGGCGTGGTGGGGGCCCAGTTGAACGTGGAAATCGCCAAGCGTGAAATCACCCGCCAGCGCGCCGGCCACCTGCCGACGCTGGACCTGACCGCCAGCAAAGGGCGCGACAGCACCACCGCCGTGGGCATCAATAAGACCAATTCGATCGGCGTGACGTGGAGCGTGCCGATCTTCAGCGGCTTTGCCGTCACCAGCAAGGTGCGTGAATCGATCGCGCTGGAAGACAAGGCCCGCAACGACCTGGAAGCGACCCGCCGCGCCGCGGCACAGGGCGCGCGCCAGGCTTACCTGGGCGTGAACAGCGGCCTGGCGCAAGTGCGCGCGCTGGAAGCGGCGGAAGTGTCGAGCAAGTCCGCGCTGGAATCGAACAAACTCGGTTACCAGGTCGGCGTGCGGATCAACATCGACGTGCTGAATGCGCAGCGCCAGCTGTATTCGACCCAGCGCGACCTGTCCCGCGCCCGTTATGAAACCCTGATGAACGGCTTGCGCCTGAAGTCGGCGGCGGGCTCGCTGAAGGAAGCGGACCTGGCGCCGATTAACGCGCTGCTGCAGAACTGATCGGCTTCGGCTGAGACGACAACGCCGGCTTGATGCCGGCGTTTTTTATTGGTGCGCCTGGCCTGATGGCCAGGCGCCCGGTTAACGTTTCAACGCAAGCCGCCGCCCGCGCCGTCGAAGCTGCGCTCAATCAGTTCGATCTTGTAGCCGTCCGGATCCGTCACGAAGGCAATCACGGTGCTGCCGCCCTTGACCGGGCCCGGTTCGCGCGTGACGTTGCCGCCGTTGACCTTGACGGCGTCGCACGCCGCCACGATGTTTTCCGCCGCGATGGCGATGTGGCCGTAGGCCGTGCCCAGGTCGTATTGAGTGACGCCATAGTTATACGTCAGTTCCAGTTCCGCATGGTCCGGATTGCTGCCGTAGCCGAGGAAGGCCAGTGTGTATTGGTATTCAGGGTTGTCGCTGGTGCGCAGCAGCGTCATGCCCAGCACCTTGGTGTAGAAATCAATCGAGCGCTGCAGGTCGCCGACGCGCAGCATGGTGTGCAAGATTCGCATGGTGGCTTTGCCTTAATGAGAGGTAAAAGCAGCGATTTTAGGCGTTTTGCGTCAACCGCGCCGAGCGCGATGCTTCACGCCAGCGGCAGCGCCGTTTCGTACTTCACTTCCCTTAGCGCCACGCTGGTGTTTACTTGCGACACGCCGGCCAGCTTCAGCAGCACATTGTGCAGGAAGTCGTGGTAGGCGTTCATGTCTTTCACCACCAGCTTGACCATGTAATCGGAATTGCCGGTCACCTCATAGCACTCCATCACTTCCGGCCGCAGCATCATCGCGGTTTCAAAGTCCGCCACCACGGCGGCGTCGTGCCGCGTCAGTGAGATGTGCAACATGCAACATTGCGATAACTCCACCTTGCGCCGGTCGACGATGGCGGCGTAGCGCGTGATCACGCCTTTTTCTTCCAGCTCTTTTTGGCGGCGCCAGCAAGGGGTCGCCGACATGCCGACTTTTTCAGCCAGTTCGTTGGTGGAAATGCGGCTGTTTTGTTGCAATTCGCTAAGAATTTTCAGCGACACCGCATCAAAAGTGGAATTTTCCATGAAAGCCTAAAAATAAAAATCTTGTACTTATTTAAGCCGTTTTTGACGTAAAGCAGAAAAATTATTCCGCACCCCGGCTCCTACTATCTCTGCATCAATGGTACAGGCGATGAGCCTGCCTATACAAGCCATATACAAGCTAATACGCGGAGACAAACATGGGCTCGATGAACGATGTGAGTGAGGTCAAACAGGGTACGGTAGCGGGCCAACTGGCCGATCCGGACTACCGCCTTGACGACAATATGCGGCGCGAAAGCGGCCGTATTTTCATCACCGGGACGCAGGCGCTGTTGCGCATGATGATCATGCAAAAGCGCATGGATGAACGCCACGGTCTGCATACGGCCGGCTTCATTTCCGGTTACCGGGGCTCGCCGCTGGGTGCGGTGGACCAGGAAGCGTGGCGCATCGCCCCCCTGCTGAAAGAAGCCGCGATTGAATTCTTGCCGGCCATCAATGAAGACCTGGGCGCCACCGCCGTGCTGGGGTCGCAACAGGTGGAGTCGGACCCGACCCGCAACGTCGAAGGCGTGTTCGCCATGTGGTACGGCAAAGGCCCCGGCGTTGACCGTTCCGGCGACGCCCTCAAGCATGGCAACGTGTATGGCTCGTCGCCGCATGGCGGCGTGCTGGTGGTGCTGGGCGACGACCATGGCTGTGTGTCGTCGTCGATGCCGCACCAGAGCGAACAGGCGCTGATGGCCTGGCATATGCCGGTGGTCAATCCCGCCAATATCGAGGAATACTTTGAATTCGGCCTGTATGGCTGGGCGCTGTCGCGTTTTTCCGGCAACTGGGTCGGCTTCAAGGCGATTTCGGAAACCGTCGAGGGTGGCGCCGTGGTCGAGTTGCCGCCGCAGCGCGACTTCAACGTGCCGACCGATTACCTGTATCCGCCGGGCGGCTTGCACTACCGCTGGCCGGATTTGCCGTCGCTGGCGCTGGAGCAGCGCCTGGCTGCCAAACTGCATGCCGTGCAGGCGTTTGCCAAGGTCAATTCCATCGATAAACTGGTGGTGACGGCGCCGCAAGCCAAACTGGGCATCATCAGCGCCGGCAAGGCGTACCTGGACTTGCTGGAAGCCTTGCAGCGCATGGGCGTGTCGTTTGACTTGCTGGAACAGTTGGGCATCCGCCTGTACAAGCCCGGCATGACGTATCCGCTCGAGCGCAGCCGTTTATTGTCGTTTGCGGACGGGTTGGAACAGATCCTGGTGGTGGAAGAAAAAGGCCCGGTGATCGAAGACCAGATCAAAGGCTTGCTGTACAACCTGCCCGCCACCAGCCGTCCTGTCATTCTTGGCAAGACCGATGCGCAGGGCGAACCGCTGCTGTCGAGTCTCGGTGAGTTGCGGCCATCGCGCATCGCCCCGGCACTGATCCGCTGGCTGGCGCCATTGCTGCCGCAACTGGGACTGGAGCGCCA
>JAIENA010000108.1 GCA_019751755.1 Burkholderiaceae bacterium
CATATTGATGGAGGCGAAACGATGTCATACCTATTTTCGGGTATTCGCATGGTTTACAGGTTGAGGTATAAAACCTTAACTCTTTTCCTCTGGACCTATGATGGCGACGCCCTCTCTGCAATTCATAATTGACAGTCATTCGAGCGATGTGGTCGACGGAACCCAGACGGACCTCAATCTGCATACGCGCGGTCAGCAAATGTTCCCGGTTCTGTCCCCTGCAGACATCAAACGGGTATCACGGTTTAGCGAGATAAAACATTTCCACGACGGCGATGAAGTATTTCATGCCGGTATCACCACCTTCGGCCTGATGGTTGTATTAAAGGGCTGCATCAAGGTCAGCCGGCATGACGGCCTGGGAAATACGTCGCCCATCGTTGAATGTTCGCCGGGCCAGTTCACCGGCGAAGTGTCGCAACTGTCCGGCCGGCCGGCGCTCAATACGGGCCGCGCCATCGGGGACGTGGACGTGCTTGTCACCACATCCGAAGCATTGCGCGCGCTGCTGGTCGCCGAAGCGGAACTGGGCGAGCGCATCTTGCGTGCCCTGATCCTGCGCCGCGTGGCATTGATCGAACTCGGCGCGGGGGGGCCGATATTGATTGGCCCGCCTGATCACCCGCGCATGTTCGGTCTGCAGAGCTTCTTGACCAGCAATTCGTATCCGCACATCGTGCTCGATCCATCCTGTGACGAGCAGGCACGGCATTTGGCTGCGCGCTACAAGACTCCGCTGAATGACTGGCCGATGGTGGTGTGCCCGGACGGCAGCATCAAACTTGATCCTTCGATTCAAGAGCTGGGGCGCTGCCTGGGCATGCTGCCGGACTTCAATCCCGAAAAGACCTATGACGTCCTGGTGGTGGGCTCCGGTCCGGCCGGCTTGGCCACGGCGGTGTACGCCGCGTCCGAAGGACTCAGCGTCATGGCCTTGGACCAGGCCTGTTTCGGCGGCCAGGCGGCGGCCAGCGCACGGATCGAGAACTATCTTGGTTTTCCTACCGGGATTACCGGCCGCGCCCTGGCCGGGCGGGCTTATGTACAGTCGCAGAAATTCGGCGTCGAGGTCGCCATCCCGGCGGTCGCAAAACGTCTGTATTGCGACGATTTCCCGCTGCGCCTCGAACTATGCGACGGCACCATGATTCGCGCCCGCAGCATTGTTCTGTCATGCGGCGCGCGCTATTGCAAGCCCGCGCTCGCCAATCTCACAACGTACGAAGGACGTGGCGTCTACTACTGGGCCTCGCCCATCGAAGCCAAGCTGTGCAAGCACGAAAAGATCGTCCTGGTTGGCGGCGGCAACTCGGCCGGTCAGGCGGCGGTCTTCCTGTCGGAGTACGCGGCCGAGGTGCACATGGCGGTGCGCGGCAAAGGTCTCGCCGCGACGATGTCGAACTACCTGATCGAGCGCATCAGGGCAACGCCGAACATCGTCCTGCATCCCGCTACCGAGATCGTTGCGCTGGAGGGCGACGCCGATGGGCTGAAGCAGCTGCGCTGGCGAAATAATCAAACCACGGTTGAAGAGGATATTGCCGTGCGGCGCCTGTTTTTGTTCGTCGGCGCCGATCCGAATACCGACTGGTTGGGCGACTGCGGCGTCGGCGTCGATGAAAACGGATTCATCCGTACAGGTTTCGATGTGACCGCCGCGCAGTGCCGGGCGCTCGGCAAGCCAGGCTTCGTCCTTCCGGCAAACGGCCCGATTCGCGCCGCGCTCGAAACCAGTGTGCCAGGCGTGTTCGCGATTGGCGACGTCCGCGCCGGCTCGACAAAGCGGGTAGCCGCAGCGGTAGGCGAAGGCGCGGCGGCGGTGGCGCAAATCCATGCCTATCTGGCGCGCTTGCCCGTCACGTTGCGTCACAGCGCCTCCGATGACGTGGATTAGCTCCACCGTAAAATCCTCCACCGGGGCGGCCGCTGTGGCGCAACATAAGCGATTGCCCCCGGCACGACGACCGTCCAAATTGTCCCGCCCTTATCGGGCTCGGACAAGATCAGCTCGGCGCGGATCTTGTCTGCCCTTTCCGCCATGCTGATCATGCCCCAATGCCCCTCGCGGCTTCCGGCATGCGCGAACCTGGGATCGATGCCGCGCCCATTGTCGCGGATGATCAACTTCAAATTGCGCTCTTCAAACGACTGCTCGACTTCGATGGCGCTGGCGCCGGAATGGGCGTAAGCGTTGAGCACCGCTTCGCGGCCAATGGCCAGCAACTCCTCCTGTACAACCGGATGAATTTCCATGACCTGCCCCGAGCACAGCGCTGTGAACGTGGCGGTCCCGAAGGCTTGTTCCGCGGCCACTTGCCGCAGCTGTTCCACGAGCGTCGGCCCATCCGTCGACCCGGCTCGCAAATCCCGCACCCGTTCCCGGCCTTCGAGGATTGCATCATTGCCCTGCTCAACAATGCTGTCGAGTGTGAAGCGTACATGCGCATTTGCGGGAACCCGCAGCGCGGCGGCATGCACCCGCAATACCAGCCCCTGCACCGACTGCAGCAGGGTGTCGTGCAATTCGCGCGCGATGCGCTCGCGCTCCGAACGTCGCTCTTCGAGTATCAGGCCGAGTCGTTTCGTGACCCTGCTGATGCGCCATCTGTAGAGCAGCCAGAGCAGCATTACCGCAGCGAGCAAACAGAGGATCTTGAACCAGGTGGTCTGAGTCGCCGTCGGTTCGATGTGAAATTCAATGGATTGTTCGACCGTGGGCCAATTGCCGGCTTCATCGCTCGCCGTGACGCGAAACACATAGTGTCCCGGTGGCAGATTGCCATAATGTGCCGACCGCTGCGTGTCCGCGTAGTGCCAGTCGCGATCGATGCCGGCCAGACGATAGCGAAACCTGGTGCGCTCCGGCTTCCTGAAGCTCAGCGCGGTATATTCGATATCGATTTTCGACGTCCCCGCCGGCAGGCGCAGCCGCGTCGAAGCGGGCAAGTAGCGCAACTCGGTGCGGATTCCACGAATCTCCACACGTGGCGCAGCAAGCGACCGGTAGGCCTTGCTTGGATCGAGCGTCACAAGTCCATCGGTGGAGACGAACCACAGCAAGCCGCCGGCGCCTTCCGTCGCGGTCGATACGCGGCTGATGGTCGAGGCGTGCCCCGGGTAGCCTTCAAGGCCGTCGATCAATTCATATTGCAGTGGCTGTTCAGGATGAAGCAAGGCCCTATCCCAGCTGGCCTTGCTCACATGGACGATGCCGTGCCTGCCGTTGAACCAATGGTCGCCGTTGGCGGTGGTCAGCATGCCGGTGACATACAGTAAAGCTTCCGGAAGGTCCGACACCAGGGGCCGGAATTTACCGTCACATAGAACGACCATGCCCTTTTGGCCGGCGATCAGCAACTCGGGAGCAAGTTGCAGATCGGTGATGGTGCCGATGTCGCCAACTTGCGCGGCTGAATATTTGGTGACTTTCCCGTTGTCGATGTTCACCAGACTGCCATCATACATCCCGAACCAAGATAGGCCAGGCGCGCCGACGGTGCGGCGGTTTGCCTTCACCGGCCAGCCAAAGTTCTTTTCCTCCCGCCACTTGCCTTCAGCCCAGCAAAAGACTGTTCCGTCACGCGTAATCACCCAAAGCACCACGCCGTCGTCGAAGACGGTGTAGCGATGAAACCGCTTGCCTGCGTCATCGCCCGCCACGGGAAGCGGGATCAGGCGCTTCTTTCCCCGATAGCGATGTTCCAGAAACCGCTCGTTCGCCAGCCAGATCCCGCCGTCGTAAGCCCGGGCGACATAGGTGTACGACCCCGCCCGATCGGCCCGCGGCGCCTGGCCGGGCGCCATGTACCAGGCGACTTCCGCATTTTGATCGACCGTCCATATCACTCCCCGCTCGTCGCTGACCAAGGAGAATATGTTGTTGATATCGGGGACCACGACCCGGGTAGCTCTGTTATTGCGGAAACGCTCGAGACCGGCTTTGGTCGCGATCCAGATGTTGCCTTCGACGTCTTCCATGATGAGGTTAGTCGACAGGGAACTCATCTGCCAATGCTGATCGAATTTATCGGTGGCGACAATGGATGGCACGATGCGTGGCGTTACCATGCGCCCCGCCCCCGCAACCAGGCGTATGCCTGACGGAAATTCCAATGCCCATAGATTGCCGTCGGCATCGAACAGGCCGAAGCCGTGACCTTCCGTCTGGTTGAATCGCGGATGCCTGGCGCGCTGCGGGTCGTTAGCATCGAGCGGCACCAATTGGAATCCTGCATCATCGCCGCTCCACAGCCGTCCATCAGGCGACTCGATCAGACTGTACGATTTCCCCTTCACGCCGACGGGGAAAAACCGATTGTCGTTTCTGTTGAGGCGATACAGCTGCTCGCCATCGCTGGCCCACAGGCGGCTGTTCTGATCAAGCAGGACATTGGTCGCCGTCTTTGCTGGAAAACCCTGCTCGGCGCCGATGCGGCGCCACACACCACCGGCCAGATGGAACAGCCCGATCTTATTCGCCACCCATAAGGCTCCATCGGTATCTGCCGCCAGCGTGTAGGTGCTGGAAATCGGCCCGTTTTCACCAAATGCGGCAAGGTGTTCAACCGTATCGTCCGGGTGCCGCACCGAGAGGCCGCCGCCGATGTAGCCGATGTAGAGGTTGCCATCCGGAAGCGCCACCAGCTCGCTGATGTTGGGATTGAGCGGTTCGCCGCCGGCGGCGGCAGTGAAGCGCTCGAAACGCACGCCGTCGAACCGGTACAGCCCTACTGAGGTGCCCAGCCAGATCCAGCCGTCGGTGGTCTGCGCCATGCTGCCGATCCCAGCCGGCGCACCGTCCACATCGTTCCAGATCTTATGATGGTAATCCTGCAGGCGAACGCGCGCGTCCAGCGCATCGCTGTTGCAGCTGATGGCGAGCAGCAGTAGCGAAACGGCATATCGAACCGCTCTGCCTGCCGCGCTGAACCGGTACAGCGTCTTGCTATTGAAACTCAAAGAAAAAACACTCCCCGTTTGAGGGCAATCGTCACCGCATGGGTACGATCGTTCGCATTGAGCTTGGAAAGAATGTTTTTCATGTGCTGATTGACCGTATCTTCTGCGATGCCCAAGTTACGCGCAATGCGCTTATTCGATAGGCCGTCGGCCACCTGGCGCAATAACTGGATTTCCCTGGGCGTTAATTTGCCGCTGCCCAGGTGTAGCGCCATTTCAATCGCTATTCCTTTCTGGATTTCACGGGCGCCGCCATGAACATTGCGAATGGATTGCAGCAGCTCATCGCAGATCGCATTTTTAAGCATAAAACCTGCGGCGCCGGCGTGCATGGCGGCCATTACACGGCAGTCGCCGCTATAGGTGGTAAAGACGATGATTTTTGCCGCTGGATACAGCGCGCGAATTTTAACGATGGCGTCCACACCGTCCATGTCCGGCATCACGATGTCCATCAGCACGACATCCGGATGGTGCCCGGCGTACTGCTCCACCGCTTCGCGCCCGCCTCCGGCCTCGGCGACGACCCGCATGTCATCCTGCGTCGCGATCAGCTCGACGATACCTTTGCGAAGCAATGGATGGTCGTCGACGACCATAATGGTTATTGGGACAGCCACTTCATCATGAATCATCAGCATCGCTCCGTCTTATGACATCGATAATCATAATACATGATTCTTTGGTGATAGTAACAGCATGGTCTGCGACAGCGTGGTTCCGCCGCCAAGCCGGTCCAGCAGCGATTTCTTTTATATTGCCATAGCCAATTTTGGGTAGATCCAAACACCAGTTTTTGTGGATTTTTTAATCCGGACAATCTTGTATTATCGATGGGGATTTGAATGTCTATCAATTTATAAAACCGATAAGTTTTTAAAAGGATGGAAATGAAACACGGCATCGGTTGCGGCATCCTTGTTGAGCGCTTATCGCACTCGCCATCCGGATGCTGTGA
>JAIENA010000237.1 GCA_019751755.1 Burkholderiaceae bacterium
TGGGCTTGCGCAATTGCGCGCCCTCGGCCGTCACGAAACTCGGGCAAAAACCGCTGACACAGGAAAAATCCTTGTTGCAGGATGACTGGTTGATCTTGCGCTTGGTGCCCAGCGGCGTCGCCAGCGGTTCGACCGACAGGCAGTTCGACTGCACTGAACAGTCGCCGCAACCTTCGCACACGGCGTCATTGATGAACGCGCGCCGGGCCGGGTCGGCCATGGTGCCGCGCTTGCGGCGGCGGCGCTTTTCCGTGGCGCAGGTCTGGTCGTAAATCAGCACCGTGGTGCCGGGGGTGTCGCGCAGTTCCAGTTGCAGCGCCTCGAACTGGCTGCGGTGGTGCACCGACACGCCGGCCGGCAGCCCGCTTTCCGCATCGTATTTTTCCGGCTCGTCCGTGACAATCAAGGTGCGCGCCGCGCCCTCGGCCACCATCTGGTGCGCGATCTGCGGCACCGTCAAGGTGCCATCGACCGGCTGCCCGCCCGTCATCGCAACCGCGTCGTTGTATAGGATCTTATAAGTGATGTTGGCCTTGGCGGCCACGGCGGCGCGGATCGCCAGGTGGCCCGAGTGGAAATACGTGCCGTCGCCCAGGTTGGCGAACACGTGCTTGTCGTTGGTGAAATGCATCTGCCCCAGCCACGACACGCCTTCGCCGCCCATTTGGGTAAAGGTCTCGGTGCTGCGGTCCATCCACATCGCCATGTAATGGCAGCCGATCCCGGCCAGCGCACGCGAGCCTTCCGGCACGGCGGTCGACGTGTTGTGCGGGCAGCCCGAGCAAAACCACGGATTCCGCTCGGCCACGGCTTTCGCATGACAGGCTTCCTGCTCCTTGGCCGCGATCACGGCCAGCCGCGCATCGATACGTTCGCGCAGATCCTGCGGCAAGCCGGCCTTGCCCAGGCGCGCCGCGATGGCGGTGGCGATCAGCGCCGGCGACAATTCATAGCGGGCCGGCAGCAGCCATTCGCCGCGCGGCACCGACCATTCCCCGCCCTGGTTATCCTTTTCATCAAACTTGCCGTACACCCGTGGCCGCACGTCGTCGCGCCAGTTGTACAGTTCTTCCTTCAGCGCATATTCCAGGATCTGCCGCTTCTCCTCCACCACCAGGATTTCCTCCAGGCCGCTGGCGAAGGCGCGCGCATCCTGCGCGTCCAATGGCCACACACAACCCACTTTCATCACGCGAATGCCGGCGCGGGCGCAGCCGTCGTCGTCCAGCCCGAGGTCGGCCAGCGCCTGGCGCACATCGAGATAGGCTTTGCCGGCGGTCATGATGCCGAAGCGGGCCTTCGGCGCGTCGAGCACGATGCGGTTGAGTTTATTGGCGCGGACATACGCCAGCGCGGCATACCATTTATGGTCGAACAGCCGCGCCTCCTGCGCCAGCGGCGGGTCCGGCCAGCGGATGCCGACGCCCTCTTCCGGCAGCGCATAGTCCTGTGGCAGCACGATGACCGGGCCGTCGGCGTCGATCTCGATCGAGGCGCTGGACTCAACGATGTCGGTCACACACTTCATGCCGACCCACAGCCCGCTGTAGCGGCTCATGGCCCAGCCATGCAGGCCGTAATCAATGTATTCCTGCACCGTAGCCGGGTACAGCACCGGGATCCCGGCCGCGATCAGCGCGTGTTCCGACTGGTGCGCCACCGATGACGATTTCGCCGCATGGTCGTCGCCCGCCAGCAGCAGCACGCCGCCGTGACGCGCGGTGCCGGCCGAATTGGCGTGTTTTAAGACATCGCCGGCGCGGTCGACCCCGGGGCCCTTGCCGTACCACAGGCCGAACACGCCATCGTGCTTCCCGTTGGGCCACAAATTGGTTTGCTGCGTGCCCCACACAGCCGTTGCCGCCAGCTCTTCGTTGACCCCGGCCTGGAACACGATGTTATTTTCCGATAGGTGTTTTTTAGCTTTCCACAAGGCCAGGTCCAGGCCGCCCAGCGGCGAACCGCGATAGCCGGAAATGTAACCGGCGGTGTCCAGCCCCGCCTTGGCGTCGCGTGCTTTCTGCAGCATCGGCAGGCGTACCAGCGCCTGGGTACCGCTGATATACACACGCCCTTTGCTGACGTTGTATTTATCTTCAAGGGTGACGGTGGCCAGCGCCTCGCGCAGTGTCGGTGTCAGGGGGGCATTCATGATTGTCTCGCATGGTTGATTTGGACGGAGTATATTTGCGCCTGCCGCCCCCAGTAAAACGACAAATAAACATACGCTGTATCGGAAAAACGCATGGCATCGAATCTCACCCTCAGGCAGCTGCGCTACTTCGTGGCGGTGGCGCAAACCGGCCAGTTTTCACTGGCGGCCATGCAGGAAAACGTCTCGCAATCGACCATCAGCAATGCCGTGATGGCAATCGAGGACGAACTGGGCGCGCGCCTGTTCGAGCGCCTGCCGCAAGGGGTGTCGGTGACGCCCGAAGGACAGGATTTCCTGCGCCACGCGCACCACATCCTGGAATCAGTACGCGACGCGGTGGCCAGTCCCCGCTTCAAGGAGCGCACCTTGTCCGGCACCGTGCGCATCGCCGCCTCTTACACGGTGCTCGGCTATTTCCTGGTCGAGCTGATGGCGCGCTTCCGGGCCAGCTACCCGGACGTGACAATAGAACTGACGGACTTGAACCGGCTCGACATCGAAGCGGCCGTGCTGGCCGGCGAGGTCGATATCGGCATGGTGATCTTGTCGAATGTACAAAAGCTGGGCCGCTTCGGACACGCCGTGCTGGTGCGTTCGCGGCGCCAGTTGTGGGTCGCGCCCAGCCATCCGCTGGCACAGGTGCGCACGCCGTCGCTGGCCGACATCGCGCGCTATCCCTACTTGCTGCTGACCGCCGACGAAGGCGAACAATCGGCCCTGGCGTACTGGCGCGGCATGGGGCACGAACCGCAAATCTTCATGCGCACCGGCTCGATCGAAGCGCTGCGCGGACTGGTCGGGCATGGCTTTGGCGTGACGATTCTGTCGGACATGATTTACCGTCCGTGGTCACTGGAGGGCAAGCGTATCGAGGCGCGCCCGGTGCTGGACGCGATCCCGCACATGGACGCGGGCATGCTGTGGCGGCGCGGCGCGGTGTTTTCCGACGCGGCCGAAGCGTTCCAGCAATTTCTGATCCAGTCGTTCGGCATTTGACCAGCGGACAAACGAATCCGGTGGCGCCCGTGGCCTGTCTTCCTATACTGGGGCATCATTTCAACCACGGAGACACCATGACTGACCGCGACGCCATCGACCACTTCCTGCACGGCCAGGTCGATTGCTGGAACGCTTCCGACAAGGACGGCTTTTTCGCGCATTACCGGCGCATCGCGCCGGAAGGACTGGACATCGAATATGTCGGCCGCCCGCGCCATGATCCATGGCAAGTCCTGGAAGGCATGTGGGCTCAGCAAAACGCCCGCATCCGCATCGAGGTGGCGTCCTGCATCGTCAATGGCGGCGAAGCGGCTTGCCATCATCGCAACCTGATGCGCGACGATAGCGGCGGCATCGACACCATCGAAACCTACCGTTTCGCCCAGGGACGCCTGTACGTCCGCTATTTCGTCGCAGTGCCCTGAACCGAAATCGCGGCCAGCACGAAGTCGGCCGACTGGCGCCGCCACGCGGCCATGCCATCGCTTGAGGTGGTGTCAAAACCGGCCAGCACCGACAGCATGAAGCGGTTGGTGAAGCCGCCGGTGGTGACCAGCGCGGCCATTGCTGTCAACGCGCGGACATCCACGCCGGGGCGGAACTCGCCACTGGCCACGCCACGCGCGAGGATATCGCCCAGCAGGGTCACCAGGGCCGGCGCCATCGCGACAAACTTGTTGCCGGGCAGGTCGTGCGACTCGTTGTAGCGGGCCCCCTCCTGCGACAGTGAACGCAGCGCAGGATCGGCTTCATACTGGCTGAACATGTGGCCGAGCAAGGCGCGCATCGCCGCCGTCGGCGGCAAATGTGCGACATCGAGCGCCACCAGTTCCGCCATCACGGCCGCCGACACGTCGGCCAGCACCGCCTCGAACAATTTTTCCTTGCCTTCGTAATAGTGATACACCAACTGCTTGGTCACGCCGGCCGCCGCAGCCATCGCGTCGACCCGCGCGCCACCCAGTCCGTTGGCGGCAAACTCCGCTTTCGCCGCCGCCAGGATGCGGGCCAGGGTGGCCCGCTTGCCGGTCGCCGCCGCCGGTTCTTGCGCCTTGCTCATACGTTCGTCTCCTGCTGATTTGCTGTATTTACTTTGACTCGCGGTCAAATGAAAGGCCTCCGTCCTGCAGAGCGCAGCCAATATGATAGGCCGAATCAAAGCCCAACAACATCGGAGACCATGAGTACCCCACAACAATACGACGTCGCCATTGTCGGCGGCGGCCATAACGGCCTGGCGGCCGCCTGTTACCTGGCCAAGGCCGGCAAGAAGGTGATCGTGCTGGAATCGCAACCCAAGGTCGGCGGCATGTCCGCGTCCGGCTACCTGATGCCGGACGCGCCGAAACACCTGGTGCACTCGTGCGCGCTGGACTTGATGTCGCTGCGCGTGCACCCCATCGTGCCGGGCGAACTGGAACTGGAACGCCACGGTTTCCGCCAGGTGGAAATGTCGCCGGCCTATGCCTACCTGCACCCGGACGGCAATTCGCTGGTGTTCTGGCGCGATCCGCAGAAAACCGCCGCTGAAATCCGGCGCTATTCAGAAAAAGATGCGGCGGCCTTCCTGCGCCTCATGAAAGTGGTCGACCTGTTCATCGCCATTGCGGTGCCGATGATGCGGGTCGACCCGGCGCGCAAGAATATCCTGGCCAAGTTGCGCGTGATGCGCACCGCCTTCCTGGGCCGTAAGCTGCGTCCCGAACTGATGGCGCTGATCACCAGTTCGGCCTACGGCGCCACCCTGGAATATTTCGAGCATCCGATCACCATCTCCGCCATGGCGTCCCTGACCGGCGCGGCCGGCCCGATCACCGCCGAAGGCAGCGGCATTTTCTTTGCGCTGCTGGGCTTCCTGCACAAGTTCGGCGTCGGCCGCGTGATCGGCGGCATGCAGGCGCTGCCCGACGCCATGGCGTCGCGCCTGGCGGAACTGGGCGGCAAGGTGCAAACCTCGGCCGTGGTGGAAGAGATCGTGGCCGCCAATGGCAGGGTCAAAGGCGTGCGCCTGAAGGATGGCGGCACCATTTCAGCCAAAGCCGTGATCGCCAGTTGCCACCCGAAGATGGCGCTCGACATGGTGACCAAGGGCCAGGTCGAACAGCGCCTGCTGACCCGCATCGCGATGGCCCCGGCCAATGCGCACGGCGCGTCGCCGCTGCGGGTCGACCTGGCGCTGCGCGGCCTGGTGTCGGTCGACCGCCACGAGGCGCAGCGCGGCGACGGCGTCAGCCTGCGCAAGTGCGTGCTGCTGATCGGCACGGCGGACGCGGTGCTGGAAAATTTCGCCAGCTCGGCGCGCGGCGAAGTGCCGAAGCTGCCGTACATGTGGATCACCGCGCCCAGCGCGATCGACCCGACCCAGGCCCCGTCTGGCCAGGATGTGGTGTACCTGTATCCGCCCGCCATGCCGGTGTTCCCGCGCGAAGGCTGGGACGCGATCCGCGAACGCACCGCGGCGCAAACCATCGCCCAGGCCAGCCTTTACATGAACGGACTGGCCGAATATGAAATCGCGCGCCGGATTGAAACCTCGGCCGACCTGGCCAAGCGTTTGAACGTGCAAAACGGTTGCGTGACGCACCTTGACACGTCGGCGCTGCGCTCAAACACCCTGCGGCCGGCCTATGGCCTGGGCGGCGACACCTTGCCGGTGGCGGGCCTGTATTTCGGCGGTGCCGGCATCCACCCGGGCGGCGGCGTCAACGGCATGCCGGGCCGCCTGGCCGCCAGCCGCGTCAAACGCTTCCTCGGATAACCCAGCAT
>JAIENA010000014.1 GCA_019751755.1 Burkholderiaceae bacterium
AATATGGCGCGGCATAACCACTGAGCGTAGCCAGGGCAATCCGCCATGGCATGGGTACTGGCGGCGCTGGCATGGTGGATTACGCCTTCGGCTAATCCACCCTACTTACCTACTTAATAAAGCGGAACGTTGGCTCGATATTTTTCGCATGCAGGAACGCGACGATGTCGTCCAATGTCGCATCTTTCAACAGCAAGCCACCGGTGCCGGGGGCGGCGGCAGGGCGCTGCGCTTGCATCGGGGCGCCGGCCGCCGGCGCCGGCTGCAATTGCCGCAGCAGCTCCGTCACCTGGTCCGGCGTGATGCTGTGCAAGCCTTCGATAAACGCGACCTGGCCGCTCAGCGGCGGCGCCATTTCCAGGCCGGAACCGTCGGCAAAGGATGCGCCCATGCCAGGGTGGATAAACGCACTCCAGCGGCCGCTGGCCGGGTGCAGGCAGGGCGGCAGCGCTGCGGCGGTACCCGGCGCGGGCAGGTCCGGCATCACGGCGGCCTGCAGCAGGGCCAGCAGCCTGGCCGCGTCGGCGGCCGGGATCGGCTGTTCCAGCGACAGCCACAGGCAGTAGCCATTGTCGCCCGACACGCTGACGGCGGGCGCGGGCAAGCCGAAGCGCGTTTGCAAGTCATGGGCCACGTCGCACAGGCGGCGCCAGTGGTGACCTTCCTCGTGATCCCGCAGCACCGGGAAGGGCAGGGCGACGGCGCGCACGGCGCCATCAAGGCTTGCCAATGGCAGCGCGGCCGCGCCGTGCAGGTGCGCTTCCCATGCGGCGTTCGTGACCTCGCCGGCAGGCAGGTACAGCCGGCTCAATTCTGTTATCAATTTTTCCATACAGCCTTACGCGGTTTTTGGGGCGAAGCATAACACCGGCCGCCAAATGGCGTATCATGCCGGTCGACAATGAGTGGCTTATCTAGACAACTATGCAAATCCAAATCAACGATACCCTGCGCGCCTACATCGACCCGCTGACCGAAGCAGAATATACGGCGCTCGAGCGCAGCATCCTGGCCGAAGGCTGCCGCGATGCGCTGGTGCTGTGGAACGACGTGCTGGTCGATGGCCACAACCGCTATGCCATTTGCCAGCAGCACGGCATCCCGTTCAAGGTGACACAAAACACCAGCTTCCGCAGCATGGAAGACGTGATGTTGTGGATGATTGACAACCACCTGGGCCGCCGCAGCGTGACCGACTTCCAGCGCGGCGTGCTGGCGCTGCGCCGCAAGGATATCCTGGAAGCCCGTACCGCCGACACCGTGGCGCAAGCGGCGGCGGAAGATGCGCAGATCGCGCCGCCGGAACCGGCGCCGGCCGAGGAAGCCGCCGCTGGTCCGGCCAAGGTGCGCACCTCGCGCGAAGATGTGGCGCGCGCGGCGCGGCTGTCGACCGCGACCATCAGCCAGATCGAGAAAATCCAGAAGCAGGCCACGCCGGAACTGGTGGAGGCGGTGCGCTCTGGCACCATTTCGATCAATGCGGCGGCCACGGTGGCGTCGCTGCCGCAGGAAGAACAAGTACTGGCGGTGGCCGGCGGCAAGAAGCAGTTGCAGCAGGCGGCCAAGGAAGTGCGCGAACAGCGCGCCGCCAACCGTCCGCTCAAGCAGCCGAAGGAAGACAGCCCGGAAGCGCTGGCAGCGCCGGCGGCTATGTTGTCGGAAGTGGAATTGCTGCGCGCCGAAGTGGCCCGCCTGACCGAGCGCAATGCCACGCTGCGGGCGGAAAACGCCGAACTGCGCGAGCGTATCTCGGCGCTGGTGGATGCGTCGTAGGCTGATGCGTCGTAATTGCCGACCTGATTACTGACCTGATTGGCATAACCTGGCCGGCGGCCCGCGCCGGCCTTGACATTGACATCCGACCTGGAGCCGTCCCATGGCGAGATTGCGAAGTGTGGTCCCGGCGCTGCTGTGCGCGCTGGCGGTAGCGAACAGCCCCTGTGTCGCGGCGGGCCGTGCTCAAGCCGGCCCATCCGGCCCATCCGGCCAGCCGCGCCCAGGCGGCGCGCAGGCCGCCGTGGTCGATGGCAAGGGGGAGGCGGCGCGCCTGCGCGCGCTGGCGCGGCGCGTCACCATTGTGCGCGACAAATGGGGCATTCCGCACGTCTATGGCAAGACCGATGCGGATGCCGTATTTGGCTTGCTGTATGCGCAAGCCGAGGATGATTTCCTGCGCGTTGAACTGAACTACATCAACGCCATGGGGCGCCTGGCCGAAGTGCAGGGAGAAAGTGAGCTGTACCGTGACTTGCGCATGAAACTGTTTGTCGATGCCGACAGTTTAAAAGCGCAATACGCGGCCAGCCCGGCATGGCTGAAGCAATTGATGCAGGCCTTCGCCGATGGCTTGAATTACTACCTGCTGACGCATCCGCATGTCACACCGCAATTGATCACCCGGTTTGAGCCGTGGATGGCGCTCAGTTTCACCGAGGGCTCGATCGGCGGCGATATCGAATCGATCGACATCAAGGCGCTGCAGCGGTTTTATACCGGGGCGCCGGCGCCACAGCAGGCCATGGCGCAACGTGAGCCCGAGCCGGCCGGCTCGAACGGCTTTGCGATTGCGCCCGCCATCAGCCAGTCCGGCCACGCGCTGCTGATGATCAACCCGCACACGTCGTTTTACTTCCGTCCCGAAGTGCACATGGTCAGCGAAGACGGCCTGAATGCGTATGGCGCCGTGACCTGGGGCCAGTTCTTTGTCTACCAGGGGTTTAACGAGCGGCTGGGCTGGATGCACACCTCCGGCGGCGGCGACGTCATCGACGAATTCGCGGAAACCATCAGCACCAGCGATGGCAAGCTGACGTACCGCTACGGCAAGGAAGCGCGCCCGGTGCGCGCGGCGCCGCTGCGCCTGCGCTACCGCACGGCGGACGGGATGGCGGAAAAGACTGTGACCGCGTATTACACGGTACACGGTCCGGTGGTGCGGGAAGCCGACGGCAAGTGGATCAGCGTCAGCCTGATGAACGAACCATTGAAGGCGCTGCAGCAATCGTACCTGCGCACCAAGGCCCGCAATTACAGCCAGTTCCGGCGCGTGATGGACTTGCGCACCAATTCGTCGAACAACACGGTATATGCCGACGCCGACGGCAATATCGCTTATTTCCACGGCAATTTCATGCCGCTGCGCGATGGCCGGTTTAATTACCGCAAGCCGGTCGATGGCAGCGACCCGGCCACGGCCTGGAAAGGCCTGCATCCGGTCAGTGAGACCATCCAGCTGTTCAATCCCGCCAATGGCTGGATCCAGAACACCAATAACTGGCCGTTTTCAGCGGCCGGCGCGCACAGCCCGAAAGCGGCCGACTATCCGGCTTATATGTCGGCCCAGCTAGAGAATGCGCGCGGCATCCATGCCGTGCGGGTGCTGGAAAACAAGCGCGACTTCACGCTGGACAGCCTGATCGCGGCCGCCTATGACAATCAATTGCCCGCGTTCGAGCCGCTGTTGCCCAAGCTGTTCGCGGCATGGGAAGCGCTGCCCGATGGCGATGCGCTGAAATCCGGGATTGCGCCGCAAGTGCACGTGCTGCGGCGCTGGGATATGCGTTATGCGCTCAATTCGGTGCCGACGTCGCTGGGGGTGTTCTGGCTGGAAGATTTAAAACGCATCTTTGAACCGGCCGCCAAGGCGCTGGATTTGCCGCTGTTGGACTTTATTGCAACCCGGCTGGGCCCCCAGGAACTGCTGTTTGCCATGGCGCGCGCCAGCGCGAGGCTGGACGCCGATTTTGGCACCTGGCAAACCCCGTGGGGCGACATCAACCGTTTCCAACGCTTGAGCGGTGATATCGCGCAGCCCTTCGACGACCGCAAACCCAGCATTCCGGTGCCCTACGTGTCCGGTAACTGGGGCGCGCTGGCGGCGTATGGCATGACGTCGCCGCAAAAGACGCGCCGCATGTATGGCGAACGCGGCAACAGCTTTGTGGCGGCGGTGGAGTTCGGCAAACGGGTTCGCGCGAAAAGCATCCTGGCGGGCGGCAACAGCGGCGATCCGGCCTCGTCGCACTTCAACGACCAGGCGGCCATGTATGCGCGTGGCGAGTTCAAGGACGTGTTGTTTTACCCGGAAGACGTCGAGAAACACACCGAGCGGCGTTACCATCCGGGCGACTAGCCGCCGATTGAGGCAGCGCAAACAGGTGGGTTGGCACGGGGCCATGCTGTGGACAGGAGGTCCAAATCATGCCAAATATGCCAAATCCGGAAGACCAACGGGGCAGCCAGCGGCTGCCTGATATCCGCGACTTCATTTTTGTGCGCGAGCTGGCGGAAGTGTATTTGTTGCTCGACCATATTTCCGGTCGCTGGGACAAGGAGTTCGACGCCGAAGGCGAAGTGCTGCGCGCCGCCATCTGCAAGATCGGCTGGCCGCCCAACGGCAGCCGCATGGATGCGGCGGAGCAAGCCGCGACCTTGCTGCGCGCCAAAGACCGCCTCAATGCGCTGGCCCGCCCGGCCAGCGGCGCCACGATCGCCTTTACGTTGCTGGTGGTGGGCGAGGAAGACCCGCGCCGCCACAGCCGCCAATGGTGGTCGCGGCTCTGGCCTTGGCGCGCGATGGCTAGCCGGTCGCCGGCATCGGGCGCCGCCCCCGGCGCGCCGCCCTCCGCCGACCATGGCATGGCGGGGCCAGCAGCGGCGCCCGCCCCGTCATCGCCGATGCCACCCTTTACCGCGCCTGCCGCGCCGCACAATGGCGAACTGATCCTTCCCAACGGCGGCTTCACCCGACCGCCCACGCGCATGTCGCTGGCGCGCACCGCCTTTCCCGGCCTGATCGGCCCGGCAGGGCACTTCAACCGGGCCATCTGGCGCATTGTGCTGTTCCTCGTCATGTGGATGGTGCTGACCTGCGTGCTGTCGTGGGACATCACGGCGGGCAACGTGGTGTTGACGCACCTGGACAGCCTGCGCACCCAGCAGGGCGAACTGGCGCGCAAGATTTCGGCGGCGGAAGCGGCCGATGAACTGGCGCGCCGCAACAAGGCCGGGGCCAGCGGCTCGACCGATGTGCCACCGCTGCTGTTTTGCGAACCGATCAGCGAGCGCCAGGGGCGCAAGTACCGCACGGTCGAGGAATTGCAGCTTTGTTCCGACAAGGAGCGGCTGGAAAACGAGCGCCTGGTTACGCAGCGCAATTTGCACGTGTGGATCCTGCCGTGGGAAAAGCTGTACCGCCTGGTCACGTTTGAAAGCGTGCCGCAAGCCGTCGCCCCGCAGGCGCAGGCGGGGCCGGAGTTCGGCGGACAATATGGCGGCGACGAGGAACCGGCGCGCGTATTGACCCATGTGATCGGCGGCGCCGTGCTGCCGTTGTGCTACGGCATCCTCGGCGCCGGCGCCGCCACCGTGCGCAACCTGTGGGCCAAGTTGCGCGAAAGCATGCTGATGCCGCGCGATTACACGCTGGCGCTGGGGCAGTTGGCATTGGGTGCGACCATTGGCGCCTGCATCGGGCTGTTCGTCAACCCGTCCGGGGCCAGTTCGGGCGCCGACGCGGCGCTGGCGACCAGCTGGACCTTGAGTGGATCGGCGTTGTCGTTTATTGCCGGGTTTGGTGTGGAAGGAGTGTTCCTGGCGCTGGAGGCGTTTGTGCGGCGGGTGTTCGGGGTGCCGGCGCAAGGCGATATGCGGCGCACGCATTGATGACGCATTCACTTGAACATTTGGCCGCGCATTCCCATTCCTAGTTCGGCTTCGTTGCGCAGCAACATCTAGGCGCAAGCCGACCGGACAGGAGGGGGGCAAGCGGCCGGTTTGGTTTTTGCCTTTGCTGTGGCCTTGCGGGCATGCTCTTCGGTTCCCTGGGCGTCCACATACGCGCGTACTGCCTCCAACGATGCCAGAACAGGGGTTTGCTGTAGAACGCTGCGATATGTTCGGCAAAGCGGCTTCGGGTACGCCTGGCGCTGGCCGTCTTGAGGTTGTTGATTAATACTGAGATAT
>JAIENA010000382.1 GCA_019751755.1 Burkholderiaceae bacterium
CGAAGCGTTTTGTTCGTCAGCAGCAGAGAAGCGAGATTATCTAGTGTTTCGTGATTCTCGTCAACCCCTCGTTTTTCCTGCTGCGCTGTCTGCTTGAGGCATGTCAGCGCTGCGGGGACAGAACTATAACAAAGCCTGCGCGTCCCCGCAAGCCTGAATTTACAACGGGATCGCGTAGTACTTCAGGCCAGCACCATCCGCCGCTGCGCTGCCGGTCTGCACCAGCGCCACGCGACTACCATTGACACTGTGGAATATCTTAATGCCGTAGCTTTGCTTACCATCGATGACAGGCAGTGCAATGGTCGTATCGGAGAAGAACAGCGAGCCCGTATAACGGCGATAGTTCGCCGGATAGTTGGGGCCTGAACCCGCAAAGATCAGCGTCTCATCTTTTGCCGCTGAATTGCTCAGCGAACGCACTGACTGCGAGAACGTTCCCGCATAGCGCAAGGTGCTGGTATAGAAATAATTCCCACTAGACGTGAACAAAATATCTTCATTTTCAGACAAGTACAACGGGGCACTCATCGAATAATCACCATGGTATGGCGAGTCGCCCATCGCAGTGACTTCGCTGTTGGTGGGGTTGATGGTGAAGTAATTAATATCCGCCGGTGACAAGCCTTGCGACATCAAATACACCTTGTTCTTCGTCGGCGCATAAATACCGGTCTGGGTCCCGTAGAAACTGCCCATGTAATTGCCTTCTGGCGGTGTCAAGGCCTGACCTGTCGCGGCATCGAAGTAGACGACCGATGGTCGCACCCATTGCCCGCCACTTTGCCCAATGAAATAAGCCACGCCATTCGCCGTGAGGAATGCATCGGTATGCGAACCGCCGGTAGCAAACGACTTCACCACAACCGCGCTATCAAGATTCACCAGGCTGGCCACGCTTTCATGCAAGACAATCGCCCGCCGGCCATCTGGACTGAGGCTGAAATTCTTGACCGCCGCCGGCAAACTGACCGTCGCCACGTCGCCCGAGAAAGGGTCCACGATCTTCAGAGCATTGGGATTACTGGAAGACACGATCATCTTGTCCAGTCCCTTGGAATAGTGCACATCCAGCGGAGCAAAATTCAGCATCGACTGAAACACAACGACTTTTACCGATGACGACACGCTGGTTTTCCCATCCGAGAACGTCAGCGCAATCGAATAAGTACCAGGCTTGTCCGGAATGAACGATGGCAGCGACGTATCAGCATTGCGCAGGACGGCATTGCTCAGTGCCGGGCGCTCCGTAAAAGCCCATGCATAGCTGGTTTGCGCACCAGAGCCTTCCAGACTACCCGTCCCATCCAGAACAACTGCCGTGCCCATGGTACCCGTACGGTTGACGCCGGCGTTGGCCACTGCGGAATACACCGCCCCCGGCTCACGGTAGGCAATACCATTGACAATCGCAGAGTAGACGCCTTGCTGATTTTCCGGGCTTTCACTAAAGCCCATCAACGCATCGGCAACCGATGCGCGCTGCAAGATGCCGACCCAATAATTGATTCCGGCATATTCCCCGTCCCGCTTCAGGATATTGCGGTAAAGACTCTCAACGATGCTCTGGTTCGTGGGATTGATTCCATACAATTGCTTGAATTCCGCCGAAGCGGCAAAGCCCTTGGCAATCTCCCACAGGCTGGCACCACGGTCCATGACATCAATCCAGTAACTCAATCCACGGACATCGGGCACCCGATTAAACGCTGCGGCGTACAGACGGTAGACCTTGCCGGCATTGCCATCGATGTCCATCGCCAGCGTGTAATCCGCGAACCGGATGCGGGCATCCGCAGCAACGCGGGTAATTCGCGCCGTCGCAATATGGGTGATGTCAACATAACTGCCCATGCGATCAAATTTGTAGTCGACATAGGAACCAGCCAATACGGTTGGCGTGGCAGCGGCCTGAACGCTACCCTGCACCTGCCGGGCAGCGCCACGATCGGCCAATCCACTATCCGAGCCAGCCCCACACCCCACCAAGCCAATAGCCAATAACGCCAGCGCCACACCACGTTGAACGTAGAACATTGCTTATTCTCTTATCAAAAAAGAACAATATTACCAAAAATTTAATTTCCCGTGATCATCTGCTTAACAGGCCAGGCGAACGCGGCCCGGGCGTTACGCCAAATGCTTACTGCAGGATTTCACCCTGCGCCGACGCATAGCCGGCGGCGACCAGGCGCTCACGCATCATGGAGCGGGCGCGGTGCAACCGGCTTTTCACGGCCGGCACCGTGAGTTTGAGCAATTCCGCCACTTCCGGCGCGGTCAGTTCATCGACATCGCGCAAGATCAACACTTCCCGGTAATCGGCCGGCAAGGCCGCCAACGCACACGCCAAGTCGCGCCGCAGCACCTGCGGTACCGGAGCTTGCTGCAAGTTGTCGGCCATGACGTCGGTCAGCTCTTCAGTCTTGCGCTGGATACGCAGCAGGCGATAACACTCACGTTCAATAATCCTGAACATCCAGCCCGCCAACGCCGAAATCATACGCAACGATCCTATATTGCGCTGCAAGTTCCACAGTGCGACCTGCACCGCATCATCGGCGTCTTCGCTGCTGGCGCAAGAGCGCCGGGCAAAACGGCGCAAGTCGGGCTGCGACAAGGTCAACAGCTTCTCGATGGCGGAGGGATCGCCCTTACAGGCGGCCTCAACGAGTTGTCCTTCGTACTGGATCATGATGTGAAGCCCGCGCAATGTCTTTAAACTTTGATCAATTGCAACCAATCCGAACTGAATTGCAAATTATACAACCCAGCAACGGTATCGATATGCCGTCATGCCCGGCGCCGCAGCATTGGCCACACCGCTACCACACCGCTGGGCAAAACAGGTCAGCCCTGTTCCGGCTTGCGGTTGCGCTTGTTGCCGATGGTTTCCACCAGCCCGATCAGCCAGCACATGGGGCAACCGCGCAGAAACAGTACCGCGCCCACCAGCAATGGGATGGCCAGCAATGGCTGGCCGGGGCCGAAGTACACGGCCACCAGGATCAGCGTCAGCGCCGCGGCGCCCTTCAACAAATGCACCCCTATCGTTCTACTGCAGAACATGGATCACTCCTTGGAAAAAATACGGTCTGCCGCCAGGCGCCGCCTTATCACTTGCGTCCGACCATCGCGCACATCGGGCAGAAGCCGATAAAGCCGGTGCACGCGGCCATCACACCGGTCGCCATGGCAGACCATGTCATCCACTCTTGCGGTGCAAACATCAGGCCCACGCAAATCATGCAAAGGCCAATCACAATGCGAATGGCGCGTTCAATGCCTGGCAGGTTCTTCTGGAAAAACATGGTTGACTCTCCTGGTTGGGGTAAATGAGACAACATGGGTGCAGGGTCGTTAGGCCAGGCATCCACATCTCAGTACGACTGATGGTTAAGTGGTCAGGGAGCCGGAAAAGGATTCAGGAAAATTAAAAAATACCGTGGGCGGGAGAAATGGTGGCGCGACGGTGCGAACGGCGGGAAAGCCGCGCTGGCGCCAACGGAGAAACGGTGATGGCGACCGCGATGGGCCGCCATCGGCTACAACCGATTAATGGACACGGATTTTCAGGATATCCGGTCCCGATTCGACCACATCGAAGACAAGCGCCGCCATCGATGGCCGCATCTTGTCATCCGGCCCCGGCATGGCGCAGCTGGCACGGCCCGCCGGGTCGAACTCCAGCGTTTCCCGCCCACGCCGGCTGGGCGGGAACGGGAAGGTGGCGCGGGGACGGTAGACCTGGATATCACCTTCATCTTCTTCAAACGAATGAGCCCAGGTCCCGCTACCCATGGTGGATGGGTGTGTTTCCATCATGCGTTCATGGTCACCAGCGATCCCGGCACCTGACGCGCCGTGGCCGGTACACTCAATGGCTGCTGACTATCCGGCGCTGGCAAGCCACCCGGAGGCTGCTCGCCTTCGCGGAACGACGTGATGACACCCCCCATGTATTCGTAGCCGGTGACGGACGGCCCCCAGGCGGAACCATTCCACCACTTGTGGTACAGCGCGCTGTCGGTGCCAGTCAGGAATACATCGAGCCGGTTCGGTCCCCACGACACAACGCGCGGCACTGAAGTGCAAGTGCCGCCCATGTATTCGTAGCCGGTCAGCGACGGGCCCCAGGCGACGCCGTTCCACCATTTATGGTACAGCGCGCTATCGGTGCCGATGACAAACACATCGAGGCGGTTCGGGCCCCACGCCACCACTTCCGGCTCGCCCACGCAAATGCCGCCCATCCGCTCAAAGCCATCAACCGAGGGGCCCCAGGCGGAACCGTTCCACCACTTGTGATACAGCGCGCCATCGGTGCCGGTGACAAACACATCGAGGCGGTTCGGGCCCCACGCCACCGCCCGCGGCGCCGAGGTGCATGTACCGCCCAGCCGTTCATAGCCGGTCACCGACGGCCCCCAGGCCGAGCCGTTCCACCATTTGTGATACAGCGCGTGGTCGGTGCCGATTACGAAGATATCGAGGCGGTTCGGTCCCCACGAGACGATTTCCGGCTGGCCGACGCAGGTGCCGCCCATGTTTTCATAGCCGGTCAGCGATGGCCCCCAGGCCGAGCCATTCCACCACTTGTGGTACAGCGCGCGGTTGCTGCCAAGCACGAAGACATCGAGCCGGTTCTGTCCCCACGACACGATCCGTGGATCGCCCTGGCACACGCCGCCCATGTTTTCATAACCGGTGACGGACGGGCCCCAGCCGGAACCATTCCACCACTTGTGATACAGCGCGCTGTCGGTGCCGGTGACAAACACGTCGAGGCGATTCGGGCCCCATGCCACCGCTTGCGGCACGCTGGTGCACACGCCGCCCATGTTTTCATAGCCGGTGACGGACGGGCCCCAGGCCGAACCATTCCACCACTTGTGGTACATCGCGCGGTCGCTGCCCAGCACGAACACGTCGAGCCGGTTCGGGCCCCACGCCACCACGGGTTCGGAACTGGGGCGTACCGCCGCACCGCTGTCCAGGCCGATGCTGGCGCGGACGCCATCGAGGCACGCCTGCATGCGCGCGACCTGGCCGGCGGTGAACATGACCATCGCGCGGTCGTCCACGTAATCCATGTAATTCATATACATATCGCCATTCGGGCCATTGCTGCACGACACATGCGGAAACGTCGGCGCCCCGGTATTGAAGCCCGCCTGATTCGGGGTGTCGGCCACGTTGTCGGTGCCGGAACAACCGGTGCCATCATCGCCCCAGATATGGTTGAGGTTCAGCCAGTGGCCAATTTCGTGCGTGGCGGTACGGCCCAGGTTGAATCGGTGGGCTGCCGTGCCGGTGGTGCCAAACGCCGATTGCAGGCACACCACGCCATCCGTGGCGGCCGGGCCGCCGGGGAATTGCGCATAGCCCAGCAAGCCGCCACTCAATTGGCACACCCAGAGGTTCAGGAAGCGGTCCGATGGCCAGGCATTCAAGCCGCCGCTGGCGGTGGATTTGACGGCGTCATTGTCGGAGAACGATGCCACCGTGGTCTGGCGGCGTTCGATGCCGGTGGTGGGGGCGCCATTGTGATCAGTGGTCGCCAGGAAGAATTCAATACGGGAATCGGTCGCCAGCGGCAGGAACGGCGCCGGTGTGATGCTGACATCCGGGTTGGTGCGGCGGAAATCGCGGTTCAGCACATCGATCTGGCTGGTAATCTGCGCGTCGGAAATATTTTGTGCCGTAGTGTTCCACACCACATGCACGACGACAGGGATGCGCGTGACGCCGGTGCGCTGGCTGGCCAGTTCGCCGCTTTCATAGCGCTGCGCATGGATTTCAATGTCATCGCGGGCGCGCGCATACTCGGGATTGGTCGATAACAGGCGCCGGTGTACATCCATCGTGCCGCAACGCCGCACTTGCGGCTGGTTTTCGCTGCCGTAGCCGCCGGAGCCACCGTCGCCGCCCCCTCCAAAGCCCCCCGATCCGCCTGAGCCGCCGG
>JAIENA010000442.1 GCA_019751755.1 Burkholderiaceae bacterium
ACCGGCTGGCGGCCCGTGGCATCGGTCAGGATAAATTGCACGCCAGGAAAATGGGGCCGCAGTTGCTTGCGGGCCTGGGCGCTAAAGGCGGCCAGGTCGTCTTGTTGCAGGCTGGGCGAACTGGCCAGCGCCTGGGCCGTGCTTTCGGCCTCGCGCAGTTCATGTTCGATGGTGGCCGCCATGGCGCGGGCCGATTCCAGCGCGTCGCGCGACACTTGCACGGTTTCGCGCTGATAAAAGTGCTGCACCATGACGCCCAAGCCGATCACGGACGGCAATGCGCACACCAGCACCAGCAGTGCGATTTGCGACCGTATCGTCGGCAGCTTTCCCTTGTATGTCGTCACTGCGGCGTCTCCAATAGGCCCGGTGGCCCATGGATGATACCTGCGTGGTGAATTTCAGCAAAATGCTCTTGTGCTGGACAGCAACAGTAGCATCTTGCTTGCAAGAAGATAGCCAGTGCGGGCACTGGCTGAAGCCCTTAACCGCGGGTGACCGGCAGCGCCAGGTCTTCCTTCAGCGGCGTGTGCTTGGCCAGTTCCAGCTTGGCAATGGCGTTGCGGTGAACTTCGTCAGGCCCGTCCGCCAGGCGCAGCGTGCGGTTGCCGGCCCACTGGTAGGCCAGCGGGAAGTCGCCCGACACGCCGCCCGCGCCATGGGCCTGGATCGCCCAGTCCAGCACTTGCTGCGTCACGTTGGGCGCCAGCACCTTGATCATGGCGATTTCCGCCTGTGCGCCCTTGTTGCCGACGGTATCCATCATATAAGCGGCTTTCAGTGTCAGCAGACGCGCCGTGTCGATCTGGATGCGCGCTTCGGCGATGCGTTCACGCCACACGCCCTGGTCGGACAGCTTTTTGCCGAACGCGACCCGGCTGTTGAGGCGTTTGCACATTAATTCCAGGGCCCGTTCGGCCACGCCGATGGCGCGCATGCAGTGGTGGATGCGGCCCGGGCCCAGGCGGCCCTGGGCGATTTCAAAGCCGCGCCCTTCGCCCAGCAGGATGTTGGCGGCTGGCACACGCACATTGTCATAAATAATCTCGCAATGGCCATGCGGCGCATCGTCATAGCCGAACACCGGCAGCGGACGCGTGATGGTGATGCCCGGCGTGTCGGACGGTACCAGGATCATCGATTGCTGCTGATGGCGCGGGGCGTCGAAATCGGTCTTGCCCATGGTGATGAACAGCTTGCAGCGCGGGTCGCCAGCGCCGGAAATCCACCATTTGCGGCCATTGATGACGTACTCGTCGCCATCGCGCTCGATCTTCATCTCGACATTGGTGGCATCCGACGAGGCCACGCCAGGTTCCGTCATGGCGAAGGCCGAGCGGATCTCGCCGCGCAGCAGTGGTTCCAGCCATTGCTGCTTGTGCTGTTCGGTGCCGTAGCGCTCCAGGGTTTCCATATTGCCGGTGTCCGGCGCGGAACAGTTGAACACTTCCGGCGCCCACGGCACGCGGCCCATGATTTCACACAGCGGCGCGTAGTCGAGGTTCGACAACCCTTGCGGCGCGCGCGGCGATTTGGGCAGGAACAGGTTCCACAAGCCCTGTTCGCGCGCCAGTGGTTTGAGCTGCTCGACAATGTCGGTGGGAATCCAGCGGTTGTTTTTTTCGCGGCCGTTGCGGTCGACTTCTTCATAGAACACGTTTTCCACCGGGTATATGTGGCGGTCCATGAAGTCCAGCAGTGTGGCTTGCAGTGCTTTGCAGCGGTCGGAGTATTCGAAGTCCATGCTGGTCCCTTAATTAAATGGATTTTCCGTTGGCATAGGCCCAGGCCAGTTCCGCCATCGGCCGCGCCATCTTGCCCGACTCCAGCGCCTGGGCGCTGGCGGCGGTGCCGTCGACATAACGTTTCATGATGCCCTGCATGATGGAGGCCAGGCGGAACATATTAAACGCCAGGTAAAAATTGAAGTCTTCCAGGCGCAGGGTGCGGCCGGTGCGCGCGGCATAGGTGGCGATGTAGGCCTGCTGCGACGGGATGCCCAGTGCCGCCAAATCGAGCCCGGCGATGCCGCGGAACTGGCCCGGTGCGATATTCCAGCCCATCGCGTGGTAGGAAAAATCAGCAAACGGGTGGCCCAGCGTCGACAGTTCCCAGTCCAGCACCGCCAGCACGCGCGGCTCGGTCGGGTGGAAGATCATGTTGTCGAGGCGGAAGTCGCCGTGCACGATCGAGGTTTCGTCGCCGGGCGGGATGTTGGCCGGCAGCCACGCGATCAACTGGTCCATCGCATCGATCGGCTCGGTCTGCGAGGCCACGTATTGTTTCGACCAGCGCTCGATCTGGCGCTGGAAATAGTTGCCCGGTTTGCCGTAGTCACCCAGGCCGATGGCGTTGTAATCGATCGTGTGCAGCAGCGAGATGACGCGGTTTTGTTCGTCGTAGATGGCTTGCCGCTCGCTCGGCGTCATGCCGGGCAGGGCTTGATCCCACAGCACGCGGCCGTCGACAAACTCCATCACATAGAAGGCGCGGCCGATGATGGCTTCGTCCAGGCACAGCGTGTACTGGCGCGCGGCCGGGAAGCCGGCCTTGTTCAGCGCGTCCATGACACGGTATTCGCGGTCGATCGCATGGGCCGATGGCAGCAGCTTGGTGGCCGGCGCGGGCTTGGTGCGCAACACATAATGCTGGCAGTGCGGATGCTCGCCCTTGGACAGCTTGAAGGTGGGATTCGATTGCCCGCCCTTGAACTGCACCACCGTCAGATCGCCCGCGGGATAGCCGTCGATATGCCGCGCCAGGTACGCGTCCAGCGCCGCCACGTCAAACTGGTGGCGCTCGGACACCGCCTTGGTGCCCATGAATTCTTCAAACATCGTCCGTCTCCCGGGTCTAGTTTTGTGGTGTTTTTTATTCTAGCCCAAAAAATAGAACGTGCGTGCGTTTTTAGGCTTTGATCAGAAAAAAATCGCGGTGCGGGAGACAATCGCGCCCGAGTTGGTGTAACTGCCGCCGCCGGTATTGGCGCGCACGCTGCCGGTGCCGGGTTTGCCGTCATCGAGCTTGGCGTCGATTTGTTCGGCGAAGCTGTCGGGCAGGTTGTCGAAACGGATGCCGTTGCCGCCGCGCCCGCCCACCACGTCGTTATACAGGTAGACGGCGCCGCCCTGAGCGCTGGTCATGAAGTCGGTGCTACCGTTGTATGACCCGGTGATAAAGCCGCCCAGCGCCAGGTGCTGCGGCGCCAGGTGGTATTCGGCGATCTGGCCGTCGCCATTGCCGTTGCCGGTGGCGCCCGGCACGTGCGACGTGGCCAGCGGGTCGTCGCCGGGCAGCGCGCGGAACTTGTCCTGGTAGGCGTTGACGGCGGCCGTCAGGGAATTCGATTGCTGGATGATGTTTTTGACCTTGGCGCTGTCGATCAGGCCCTGGCCTTTCAGCACGCCGCCCAGCAGCAGGCCGATGATGACCAGCACGATGGCGATTTCGACCAGGGTAAAGCCGCCGTTGTGGTGGCGTGTTGGGCGGGGTTTGATGCGGTTTATGGGATTCATGGAAGCGGCTCCGACGTGGTTGAAATGGGGTGTTCAGTGCAGGGATGTTCAGTGCGCCGCAGGCGGCGCTCCAGCGACTGCAATTGGGCGGCGTCGCGCACCTGGCCGGTGGCCAGCAGGCCGCCGGCAACGATGCGGGTGGCGTCGCGCTCCGAGGCCAGCACCAGCACCGGTTCGAGTTGGCGCACCCACGGCGGCACCTGCGGCCCGGTGGCATGGCGGCGCAGTGCCTGCGCATAGCGCAGCGCCAGCCCGGGATCATGCAGGCGGTGGCGCGCCAGCAGCGCCGCGTGGGCCAGCCACGGCCAGCGGCGCGCCGGGTCTTCACTGAAACGGCGTTCGATCCAGTCCAGCATAATGCGCACGCGGGCCGGATCGTGGACCGCGCCATAGACGTCGGCCGCCGCCAGCAGCGGCGCTTGTGCGCGCGGGTCGAGGTCCAGCGCGCGGTCCAGCCAGGCCGCCAGCGCGGTGTAATCGAGTGTGCGCCAACGGTGGCCCTGATCGAACGTTTGCACGTGCAGCATCAACATCCGCGACAGCACCTCCGGTTCGCCCAGGCTGGCCGCGCGCAGCCAGGCGCTGGCGGGGGCGGGCGGGACCGGCTCGGTGGCCACGGTTGGCGGCGGCAGCAGCGCGCGCACCACCACCTGCGCGGCGATGGCGCCGGCCACCAGCCCATGTGGAATCCATGTGGCGCGGCGGCCCATCACAGTTCCTTGCGCCGCAAGTCGAACCAGGCCACGGCGCCCAGCAGCGTAAGATAGACCGCGGTTTGCCCGGCGATGGCGGCCAGCGTGGTCCAACTGCCATCGCTATAGATCAGCCAGCTGGCGCGGGTGTACAGGTCCAGCCGGGGCAGCAGCGTGGCGATCGCGTCAAACGCCCATGCCGTCCCCTGGCGCAGCGCATCGTCCGGCGCCAGCTGGTGCCGGGCCGCCAGTTGCAGCGCGGCGGCGGAACGGGCCAGCCCATAAAACCCCAATGAGGCCGCCAGCGCGGGCAGCGGATGCGCCAGCGCCAGCGCGCACAGCAGCCCCACGCCCGCCACCAGCCACAGTTCGCACAGCAGCGACAAGCTCCACAGCAGCACCTGGCCGGGCGCCGCGCACAGGGCCAGCAGCGCGCCGCAGGCCAACGCCATGGGCGCGGCTAGCAGCGCCAGTCCGGCAAACCGGGCGGCCAGCCAGGCGCCGCGTGGCAGGGCCATGGCCATCAGTAATTGCAGGCCGCGCCCCTGCGTTTCCCGCATCACCGACAGCACGGTAAACGCCACCAGGCTGACAGTGCAGGCCAGCCGCAGCAGGGCGCCCAGCAGCGCGGCATGCAGCAAGGTGGTTTCGGCCAGCGCCAAGCGGCTGGCAAACCCGGCGATGCCGACCGCGCCGGCGGCCAGCGCCGCCATTACCCACGGCAAGCGGCCGCGCCACGCTTCCCGCACTGTGCAGCGGGCGATCGCGGTCAGCGCGACCATGGTGCAACTTGCCGTCATGGGGCGCGGCGCAGGCCGTGCTTTGATCCCTGGTGGCGCGTTCATGGCAGCACCTGCGCCGCCACCATGCGATTGAACAGGATGTTGGGCGAGACCCAGACCACGATGTCATCGAAGGCGCCGCCTTGCTGCGCGCGGTTGTCGCTGGGCTGGCGCGCCACAAAGTTGACATCGGACTGCCGGTTGGCGCGTTCATCGTCGTTGCCGCCCGCAAGGTTGGCAGGGTTGGCCCAGTTGCCTGGGTTGGCGACAGCGACACCCAGTTCGCTGTAAGCGCCGGGGCCATTGGCCCCGTGCGACAGAATCACCGCCGGGATGTCCTGTGCCGGCGTGGCATAGGCCAGCGCGCCGCTGGCGTCGCGCGTATAGATCGTGATGTCGCGCGGGGTGACCAGCTTGAAACGCTGGCCACTGTCGGCAAAGGCCGGTGTCACGCTGTAGCGGTACAGGTGATTCCAGGCATCGAGCTTGGGCAGACCCAAGGTGGCCCAGGGCAGGAAGCCGTCGCGCCGCTCGTCCGTGCAGCGCTGGCCACTGCGGTCTTCCTCGCCGTTGGCGGCGGAAATCGCGGGGCAGGGCAGGTGGCCGTGGCGTACCGCATAGCCGACCAATGCTTCCCTGGCGTCGTCGAGCATGCGGCGGGTATCGGCCACGCGGCGCTGTTCCAGTTGTACCGTCAGTGGCGTCAGCAGACCACCGACCATCAGGCCGACGATCACCAGCACGATGGCCATTTCCACCAGGCTGAAAGCGCGTTGCCGGGTTGTGCGCATAGGGTCTCCGTGTAGGGGAAGATTTAATTGGGCAGCGTGCGCGCGGCGCGCATGCGCTGGTACAGCAAGTCCAGCGGCAGCCACGCCACCAGGTCGTCGAAAGGTCCGCCGGGCTGGCGCGGGTCGGTGCTGGCGGGGCGGCTAATAAAATGCAGCGGCTGCGCCGCATTGGCGCGTTCATCGTCATTGTCGCCACCGCCA
>JAIENA010000262.1 GCA_019751755.1 Burkholderiaceae bacterium
CTGCATACCGAAATCCGCCAGGCACAGTATGCCGACGCCGCCGGCTGCGGCGAGAAAATCGTGGCCGCCATCAAGGCGTGGAAAAAGGACGGCTATCCGATCGATGGCTGCACCGTGCTGCTGCGCGACAGGCACCAGGCCATCGCCGTGGAACAGGCGCTGATGCACGCGAAAATCGGCTACCGCACGCCGCCGATGGCCGGTTATTTGCAGCGCGATGAAATCCTGTTCTTGCGCGGCATGATGGCGATTGCCTTGAAAGACCTGGCGGCGGTGAAATCGCAGGAAGTGCGGATGGCGATCGTGGAAGCGCTGGCGGTGTTCGGCGAAGTCGAACATACGCATGAACAGCTGGAGCAGGCCAAGCGCGATATCGCCAAGCACCCGCAATTGCTGGACGGCTTTTATGAACGCTACCTCGATAACGGCCGCCCGAGCCCGATCAAGGCCGCCATCGACCGCGCCGCCAGCTACACCCCGGAAACCCCGGCGCACGAGGTGCTGCGCGCCGTGTGCGAGACCATGAACCTGGCACTGGCGGCGCGCCGCATCTTCGTGCGCCCGCACGATGCGCAGGCCGTGGCGAAATCCATCGATGGCTTGCTGGCGGCGGCGCAGGCGTCCAAGCACACGCTGGCCGGGTTCTGGCAGGAACTCAACGCCGCCGAAGCCTTCGCAGGCCGCAAGCGCGACAAGGATGTGGTGACGATTGATTACGCGGTCAACGCCAAGGGCAAGGAATACGAACACGTGATCCTGCCGTTCCTGGAAGTGGACGAATTCCCGGCCGCGCTGGCCGATCCGGGCGAAGAAGACAACCTGTTTTATGTGGCCGCCACCCGCGCCAAAATGCGCCTGACCTTGTTGGCGCCGGACGATGCGCAGCGCCGCAGTCCGTACCTGGCGCGCCTGAAACTGGCCACCATCGGCGCGGCGGCGGAACAGGCGATCAGCCGCAATGAAGCCGGCGCGCACAACAAAACCCCGTCGCGCCATTACCTCAGCGCGACCATCCACGAAGCGCCGCAGGTCAAGGCGCTGGGCGCGAAGTTCGACTGGCCGCGCAAGGCGTGGTACGTCGAGCCGGGGATGGATTTGGAACCGTTCCGGCGCTGGCTGCAGCATTGATACTGCGGAGCCGGTCCGGCAAGCCGGTGCGACTTGCATAGCGTTATCGAGATGGCAATGTGACCACAATCACATTATTGGCAACGACGCGGTTCTAGGATTGTTCATTTTTCAAGGAATGATCTGATGAAACCGACCGCCACCGAAATCCAGCAACTGTATATCGCCTACTTCAACCGTCCGGCCGAACCGGAAGGCTTGCAATACTGGACCGGCGTCGACGCCACGCAGGACAGCATCGCGGCGTCTTTCGCCACGTCGCCTGAATTCACGCAGCGCTACGCCGGCATCAGCCACAAGGAGATGGTCAAAGCGCTATACCACAACCTGTTTGGCCGCGCCGGCGATGCGGACGGCGTCACCTATTGGAGCGGTCTGCTCGATAGCGGCGCCGTCAAAACGGACCACGTGGCGCTGGCGCTGCTGCGCGGCGCGCACGGCGGCGACAGCGCCGTGCTGGCCAACAAGGCGGCGCTGGCGCAAGAGTGGAGCGCCAGCGCCAAGGGCTTGCGGCCATATGTGGCCGACCGCGACGTCGCCGCGATTTCCGCCCTGTGGCTGGAACAGGTGACGGATGCGGCGTCGCTGCAGAACACCCGCACAGCACTCACGAAATACCTGGCCAACCCGGGCACCAGCACCATAATGGTCAGCGGCCAGGCGCAAGGCATGGGCTACCTGCGCGACGCCACGGTCTTCATCGACAGCAACGGCAACGGCATGCTCGACACCACCGAACGCGCCACCACCACCGACGCCAATGGCCACTTCCTGCTGGCGACCAGCAGCATCGTCGACATCCCGCAGTGGCCGGCCTCCTGGGACCGGCACATCGTGGTCACGGGCGGCTACGACCTGGCGACCGGACGCGCCCATAACGGCACGTTGACGCTGACCTTCACCGAGCAGCATTCCGGCGGCTATCCTGCCACCACGCTGGTGCGCGCCACCGCCAGCGCCATGACCACCTTGCGCGATGCGCTGGTGCGCACCGGCACGGGCACAGATGCGGCCAATGCCGCCGACGCCGTCCTGGCCACGGCGTTCGGCTTGAAAATCAACCCCGGCGCGGACGGCCTGAGCGCCGCGTTTGACGCCGACAGCGGCGCGCGCACGGCGCCGCTGTCTGTCACCGCCCTCCACGCGGAAATCGACGCCATCGCCGAAGTGGTGGCGCGCACCTTGCAGATGCTGAGCGTGCGCCTGCCGGCGGACGGCAATCGCTATGAGGCGCCGAAACTGTCGCTGGATGTCGCCATGCGGGCGGCCTACGACGGCATGGCCGCTGTGCTGGCGGCAGCAAAGGGCGGCGTGGCGCTGGAGAGCGGCGCCACCGCGCTGCAAGTGCTGCACGCCGCCGCCGCGTTACTATTAAAAGCCGATGGCGCCATCATCACATCGCCGGCGAGCCTCAGCGCCGCCACGCTGGACGCCTTTCAACAGATCATGGGCGCCACCGTCACGCTGGCCCGCGCGGGCATCAGCGACAGCGCCGACACCTACGCCACGCTGGCGCATATTACCCAGGTGCGCGCCATGCTGGGCCAGTTGGCCGATACGCTGTCGCAGGCGATGGCCGAAAACAAGGCCGCCGCGCTGCTGCCGGAATGGACCGACGCCGCCATCGAGGAGAAGGTCGCCACCATCGTCGTCGGCGACATCGATCCCTACAGCCAGAACGACAGCGCCACGCCAGAACACGCGCAGGACTTGCCGCCGGACTTCCTGGTGTCGGACGGTCCGATCATATTAACGGGCGTGCAAGACCCGGCGCCGCTGTAAGGGCCGGGCCCGACACCGGCCGGCACAGGATTACCCGCACGTTTTTTAACGGCCTGGTATCGATTATTTGGTGCCAGGCGGGATTCAACCGGATTCCTGCCAACTTGAAAAGCGGGCCTCCGCCGAGGGTATTCCTGCCTGTCAAAGCGGCCTATAATCGCGGATTCGCCGTTTGACTTTTCACCACAAATGACTACCAACGCATTGCCCGCAGTTGTTTTGCTGCACAGCTCCATGAGTTCCAAGGGCCAGTGGTCCGAACTGATCAACCAACACCAATCCCGCTTCCGCTTTATCGCGGTTGACCTGCTGGGCTATGGCAAATCGCCATTCCCGGACGAAGCGGCCGGACCCGGCTTTTCGCTGGCACATGAAGTCGACGCCGTGATGGCGACGATCTCGCTGCAACTGGCGCCGGACGAATCGTTCCACCTGGTGGGCCACTCGTATGGCGGCGCCACGGCGCTGCGTCTGGCGCGCCAGGAACGCCAGCGCGTGCTGTCGCTGACGGTGTTTGAGCCGGTGGCGTTTCACCTGCTGGAGCAAAACGACGAAGCGCGCGTGGAAATCGAAGATGTCGTCGCCTGCATCCGCGACGCCGCCAGCGACCAGGATGGCACCCGCACCTTCATCGACTACTGGAACCGCAGCGGCGCCTTCGACACGCTGCCGGAAGCGCAGCAACAGCGCTTCACGTCGCAGATCGCCAAGGTCAAACTGGACTTCCACGCGCTGCTGAACGAACCGGCCACGCTGGCCGACATGGCGCAACTGCAGATGCCGGCGCTGGTCCTGTCGGGCGCCCACAGCCCGCTGTCGACGCGCCGCGTGGCGGCCCGCCTGGCCGACGCCCTGCCAAACGCCACCGCCGTGCAAACCAAGGGTGGCCACATGGCGCCGATCACGCATGCCGCAAGCGTGAACCCGCTGATCGCCGGCTTCCTGGTGGGCGAAGAGATCGACGCCACCCAGTAACGCCGCGGGGTGGGTCGAACAGACTCACCCCATCCGTCCCGTGCGCAAAGCGATTTCCCAATCCGGGCGCCCATTGCGCGCCGCCAGTGCCGCCGCCGCCCGCCAGTCATACGGCACCGCCACCAATTCCACCTGCCACCCCAGAACACCCTGCTCCAGCAACGCATAGCGCGCATGCGGCGTCCCGTTCTCGACCAGGTGCGGATACGGCATGGCATCGTCATACGCCTGCAAGCCGACACTGCCCGGATTGACAATCAAACGCCCATCATCGAGCTGCACCGCGCGCGGCACGTGGGTATGCCCGCACAGCACCAGCGGCGCCTGCGCTCCGGCGCAGCGCGCCACCACTTCCGCCGGCGTGGCGGGCCGCATGCCCTGCTCCGCCGTCACCGTCTCCAGCCAATAAACCAGGTCGCTGCCGGGCGTCCCGTGCACCATCTGCACGTCCTGGTTCAAGCGCAGCGTCGGCGGCAGCCCGGCCAGCCATGCGCGCTGCCGCGGCGTCAGCTGCTGGTGCGCATACAGGTCGGACGCCCCCATGCGCTCGGGCGCCTGCGTCAGCACTTGCCGTTCATGGTTGCCCGCAATGGTGGGCAGCGCCAGCGCCATCAGACGGTCGGCCGTCTCGCCGGGCAGCAAGGGGCCGGACAGGATATCGCCCAGGTTGACGATAACGTCGGCTCCGCGCCGCGCAATATCGGCCAACACGGCCTCCAGCGCCCACAGGTTGCCGTGGATATCGGAGATGGCGGCGAGTCGCATGGGGTGTCCTTTCATGGCGGTGGTGGACTGCCATCGTAGCGCAGCACGCTGCCGTGCGGCGTACAATGCACTGATGAATTACCTCGCCCACCTGTTCCTCGCCCGCCAAAGCGGCGCCGCCATGTTGGGCGGCATCATGGGCGACTTCGTCAAAGCCGACGTCACCGGCCGCTATCCGACCGAGATCGCGCGCGAAATCCAGCTGCACCGCTACATCGACAGCTACACCGACAGCCACCCGGCCGTCAAAGCCTCGGCCCAGCTATTCCCCGAGGGCCGGCGCCGCTACGCGGGCATCCTGCTCGACGTGTTTTATGACCATCTGTTAAGCCTGCAGTGGCAGCGCTGGTGCGACGAACCACGGCAAGCCATGCTGGACCGTTTTTATGTCGCGCTGGCCGAACACGACACCCTGCTGCCGGACCGCCTGCGCAGCATGGCGCCGCACATGGTGCAAATGAACTGGCTGAACGCCTACGACGATTTCGCCAGCGTGGACAAGGCGGTACAGCGGATTTCACTACGCCTGAGCCGGAATGGCGCGCAGCTGCGGGACGGGATTGCCGACTTGCGGCAGCACTATGAGGCGATTGCGGCGGGGTTTGAGGGGTTCTTTCCGGAGCTGCTGGGGTTTGTGCAGGAGCGGCGGGGGCGGATGGTGGAACAGGCACTGCGGCAGCAGTGATGCGGCACGCTGCGACCGCCCCCACCGGCGCTGTTATGCCGCCTGGCGCGGACCGGGACTGAGTTCCACATCCACTTTATTCTTGCTGGCCTCAAGGGGCAAAGTTCGGCCTTCATTGGCCAACTGGGTCAGGATGACTTTGACCTCTGCCGCAGCGAAGCGTTTCAATGCCTCGCGCATCAACGGCTGGTAACCCATGCCATGGATTTTCGCGAGCAGTTTGAATTGCTCAATCAAGTCCTTGGGCAGGCGAATAGAGATCGCTTGCAGGCCCAGCGCGTCGTCCAACTCAGCCTCCGCTTCCGCGGATGCACGTCGCACGAATTGTTCATCGTTGCCCAATCGGCCACTGTCCCAGGCCTCAGCGGTGTCTTCGATCTTGGTTTGGGTGGTCATGAGGGTGTCCTTACTTCGCGTACTTGTTGTAGATCCGGATGATTTCCGCTGTGGCCTCGTATGCCGACTTCAGTTCGATACCGGCTGGAACCGGCATGTACATGATTTTTAATTCACGTCCCCTGTTGGTCTGCGCCACAAACCATCGGGTGACAGGATCGGTCAGGTGTTCTGCTCTCGTATCTTCGCAAAGCCCGCCATCGCGATTGACGAAGCACTGCTGTATTTCCGAAACATCGATGCCACGCCGA
>JAIENA010000504.1 GCA_019751755.1 Burkholderiaceae bacterium
ATGATCTGCATCTACGAGGTGCACGCCGGGCTCATTGTCAAAGCAACGTTCGCCATCGGGCAGGCCAGGTCCAAGGTGTGAGCGTGCGGACTAACTTTCAGCTCCAGCGGACGCGCTACAGCGGGCCTTACCCGCTTCCGCACGCCGCTGAGCAAACACGTTGGGGAGCATATGGCCGTTGTATCTAAATGGTTATGCGGCAGTTGCATCGCGCAAGATGTAATATTCGCATTTGAATTAAGCCGAAAAGAGTTGTTTGTCGTCTGTGCGGCCTGCAGTGCAACAAGATTTGCACCTCCCATAGAGCTCAGTGAAATTCTAGAGATGGGCGAGACTGCGCGAAATCTGGGAAGCGGTTGGACTCTTGCAAATATTGAAGAAGTTAAATCAGCAGGATATGAATGCCAAATCGACTTAGTATATCCAGACTTTTACGAAAGAATATTTTCCAAATACCCTGATTATCAAGGGTGAGATTTCCCCAACCAAGCATTACACCGGACCTGCTTAAAAATAGCGCATTCGGGTGAATTTTTACGTTAGCTCTCGTTATGAGTTATCCTCAGGCTTTTCTGCTAGAAGTTCTGATCGCTTTTGCTGCCGGTAGCTGTTTAATCACGTACCTACGCAAGCGTAGGCGGCTCCGTGAAATTGAATTTCAAGCCGGCTTTGTTGCTCCGATTGGGCGCGACCTGGCTGAGGCCCTTGCTGTATTTCTGGAGCAGGGACTTGTGATTACCTTCCGGCACAGAGACGGGTGCGGATTGAGTTTGCGCTACGCTGAAGATAGATTCATCTATGGGAACGCAAGCGACGCTGAACTCTCAGTGCCATCGGTATTTGCTACGCAACGTTGGAAGGATGATGAAAGGCGCGAGTTCTTTTCAAGAGACGAATTCGTTTCCTGGCTTTCTGTGCAAAGTTCGCGCTCCCTTTCTGCTGGCGGTGGGCATCAGAGGCTAACGAGAGACCGGATCACAAAAGCAATTGAATTCTGCCTTCACAACGATACTTCAAAGTGGTCAAGCTACAATGGCTAACCCTGCAGTCCACTGGACTGCCTCCACGCTGCGCGTTCCGGCAGCCAGTGACTTTTCACATTAGCATTCTATGCGTATACTTCTTACATTCCTGTCGCCCTTGCCAATGGCAGCGCTTGCTTGTTCGCCACCGCCAGATATGAAGCCTCTTTCTGTCGAAGATCTATTTCAAGGTTCGGCTTATGTGGCATATGCTGAAGTAAATTCTGTCAAGCGATCTGGCGAGACCGAAATTGCAGAAGTGAAGGTTCTGGAACAGTTCAAGGGCGACTTAATCTCCACCGTCATCTCGCCAGCGAGCAGCTGCGGTCTTTCTTTGTACCGTGGGCAGAAACGCATTTTTTTCCTTACCAGTGAGCGAAAGGGCCATGTACTTGCCTATCCTTGGAACCTTTCGCCGGAAGCTATTCTTGCAAAGCTAAGGGCTACAAAGCGTTAATGAACACTTTCGCGCTAACCATTCATTTCAGCAGACCTGCGCAAAAAGCCGCACAGCCCAGTGAATTCCCATGTTTGGGCTGCGAATGAAACTGTACGCGATCTTTCTCTTTCTCTTTTTTGGGGCAATTGATAGCGTGAACGCACAATCCGGCCAATCTTATAAGTTGACGTGGAACGTTCCTGGTGAAGAACTAATTTATCGTTCTTGTGGTTGCGCTGATGCCTGCTGGATTGCGGAAATACGAAATCTCAGGAAAATGAAGGTCAAGGCGACGCTTCGTTGTGACTGCGAAAAGCTTCATTTTTCCGAAGGCAAGGGTTTTGAAAGAGTTGTGGCGCAGGATTGTAATGAGTTTAACGACGTTGGAAAGATGGAGTTGATTTCAAAACGAATCAACGAGCTGAGGTCGCAAGCGGATAGTAAGAAATGAAGCCGCATGCGACTGATTCCCCCAACAATGCGCTCAACCTCGCTCCCTTTGGTCGCTGGGCACTGGGCTGATTGAATGTCATTTACACACTCGCGCTTCCTGGCGGTTGTAGTTATGCTGGGCGCATCTAAATTAGCTATCGCCGGTCCAAAGCCTTTTACTGGGGATGCAGCCTGTGATGTCTTAGTCGCTGTGGCGAAGGGCCGTTACTTTGTCGGGAACATTGCAGGTACATATTATTGCGAATCTATCGCTGATTTTTTGGGCAATAGGTACTATCTAATAAATTTGAAGTTCAACCGAGATGATGATGATGAACGAGAATTCGTTGGGAGCAATCTCGTCGGCTGGTATGCCGTTCAAAAGTCCACTCGGGCTGTGTTTGCGGTGGACATCGGCGAAGGGAAACTTGGAAAGCGATTTCCATCGTCGGCCAGGCCGCCTAAGCCTGACCATACATTCCAGCGGACGCCTTCGGTGCGGCTGAATTAATCATGTTCGGCATCAAAAACTGCACTCAAGAAACCTGGACCCGTTGAACGTTCCCGGTGACTTTTATGTTGAAGATGGTTGCTGCACCAGCTGCGAGATGCCGTTCCAGGAAGCTCTTGGATATTTCAACTACGATGATGGCGGTCATTGCTATCTCTGCAAGCAGCCGGTGATGGCCGACGAAACGGCACGTATGGTCAGCGCAGGTAACGTTTCCGAAGTCAGCTGCATTCGGTACGCCGGCATTGATCCAAGTAAGGTGTGAACGCGTGAACGCGTGCATCGCCGCCCCAACTGGAGTGCAACAGCAGTTCATAAAACTCCCCCTGCTGCATCCAGTTCAGCGGCCGTAATTTACAGCGAGACCGACACCTGCGCCGTACCCTCTGCCATGCGCCCGATCACGGCGGCACCATCAAACCCTTCGCTGCGGAACAGCGCCAATACCTGATCGACCGAATCCGGATCGCATGCCACCAGCAAGCCGCCCGACGTTTGCGGGTCGGTCAGCAGCGCATGGTGTTCGGCCGGCAGGCCGGCCGGCAGCGCCACATCCTTGCCATAGGCGTCCCAGTTCCGACCGGAGGCACCGGTAAAGTAGCCGTCGCGCGCCAGTTGTTCGACGCCGTGCAGCAAGGGAATCTTCGGCATGTCGAGTTGCGCCGCCAGGCCCGCGCCGCGCGCCAGTTCCAGCAAGTGGCCCAGCAAGCCAAAGCCGGTCACGTCGGTCAGCGCGTGTACGCCCGGCAGTTCGGCCAGCGCCTTGCCCGGCTTGTTCAGTTTCGTGGTCGAAGCAATCATGGCGGCGTAGCCATCCGCATCGAGTTTGCCCTTTTTCAGCGCGGCCGACAGCACGCCGACACCGAGCGGTTTGCCCAGCACCAGCACGTCGCCAGCGCGGGCCGCCGAGTTGCGCTTGACCTTGTCCGGATGCACCAGGCCCAGTACCACCAGGCCGTAGATCGGTTCCACCGAATCGATGGTGTGGCCGCCGGCGATCGGGATGCCCGCTTCGGCGCAGATCGATTCGCCGCCCTTGAGGATCTGGCCGATGGTGTCCAGCGGCAGCTTGTTGATCGGCATGCCGACCAGCGCCAGCGCCATGATCGGCGTGCCGCCCATGGCGTAGACGTCGGAAATCGCGTTGGTGGCGGCGATCCGGCCAAAGTCGAACGGGTCGTCGACGATCGGCATAAAGAAATCGGTGGTGGCGATCAGCGCCTGCTCGTCGTTGAGCTTGTAGACCGCCGCATCGTCGGCGGTTTCAATCCCGACCATCAATTCCTTCGGGACCGGGAAGCCTTGGGTGTTTTTCAGGATTTCCGACAGCACGCCAGGGGCGATTTTGCAGCCGCAGCCGCCGCCGTGGGAAAAGGATGTCAGTTTCACAGGTTCGTTGCTCATGGTCGCGAAAGTTCCGGTTAAAATCAAGTGAGGTTTATTGAGGCGGGGGGCTATGCCGATTCCATCATTCGTGTCATTCCGCAGCGCCAACGCAGGACAACTGGCGGATGCGCTGCAGCATGCGCGCGATTATACGCTGGCGCTGTTCGACTGTTTCGCGCAAGCCGGTTATGACGCCCCGGCGCGCGTGCCGCAACTGCTGTGTGTCAACCCGCCGCTGTGGGAACTGGGCCATATCGCCTGGTTCGCCGAGTGGTTCGTGTTGCGCCATGCCGCCTCCAGCCACCCGGCCGATGCCCGCAAAGGACCGCTGCTGCGCAAGGGCGACGACTGGTTCGACGCCGGCACCGTGCCGCACGCGATGCGCTGGAAGCTGGACTTGCCCAGCACGGGCGCCATGAAAATGTATTGCCATGAAGTGCTGGACCGCGTGCTCGACCAGTTGTTGAACGCGGCGGCCGATGGCGTGGCGCACGACGCGGCGCTGTATCCGTACCGGCTGGTGCTGGCCTATGAAGACATGCGCGGCGAAGCGTTGCTGGCCGCGCTGCAAACCCTCGGTCTGGCGGCCCCGCCCGGACTGCTGCGCGATGAATCGGCCTGGGTTCAACCATCGGAATTGCGCTTTGCTGGCTGCGCCGTGCAACTGGGCAGCCGCCACGACGGCAGCTTTGTGTTCGACAATGAATTGCACGCCTACGAAAGTTATGTGCCGGGGTTTTCGATGGATGCGGCGCTGGTGACCAATGCCCAGTTCAGTGATTTCGTCGCCGATGGCGGCTACCACACCGGCCGCTCGTGTCGCCTGGGGGGGCGCGACGGGCTGCTGCGCCCGGCGCGCACGGCGCCGCGCTACTGGCAGCGTGATGGCGGCTATTGGCGCAATCAGCGCTTTGGCCGCCTGTGTACGTTGAATGGCGCGGAACCGGTGCGCCACGTGTCGCTGTTCGAGGCGCAGGCCTATTGCCAGTGGGCCGAGCGGCGCTTGCCGACCGAGGCGGAGTGGGAAATGGCGGCGCTGTCCGGCCATCCGGGCTTCCGCTGGGGGCGGTTGTGGGAATGGACGGCGACCCCGTTTGAACCGTATCCCGGCTTTGCGCCGGGCCCCTGGCGCGAATACTCGGCGCCGCACTTTGCCGCCTGCCAGGTCTTGCGCGGCGCGTCCTTTGCCACCCAGGCCCGGCTGGTGTCGCCGAAATTCCGCCATTTTCAATTGCCCGCGCGCGATGATATCTTTGTCGGCTTGCGTACCTGCGCATACTAATGTAATGGGCCGCGTGCGCGATGGCATGCTGCGCGCCACGCATGCGCCGGCGCGGCGCATGCGTGGCGGCGTTGAGCGGCGTCCCCGGCGTATGCCGGGAAGCGGCCTTACAGGCTGCGGATATTCATCCCGATCATGATGCGGCGACCGGCATACGAATAGTCCAGCAGGTTCGGCGTGCCATCGGCGAACGGCGAGAACGGTCCCTGGCTGTTCGACGTGGTGGCGCGGCCCAGGTTGCGGCCTTCGGCAAAGATCTCGATGCCGTTCTTGAAGCGGTAAGCGATCTTGGCGTCGATGTAGCGGGTGCCGTCGCGGAAGTTGGGCGAACCCGGGTTATACGGCGTCACCGTGATGCGGGTCACGCCAGGCGAACTAGGGTAGTTGTTCACCGAAGTGGCGCCGCAGGCGGCGATACAGGTGAAGTACGACGCCACTGCCTGCACCGCGACGCGGGCCGACAGCGCGCCATCGTCATACCACAGCGCCAGGTTGTACGAATACTTCGATTCGCGCGCCGGCGGCAGCGGCGTGCCCGTGATCAGGTCCACCACATTGACCGCCGACGTGGCCGAGCGCAGCTTGGTGTAGTTGGCGTCGAAGCCGGTGTACTTGAGCGCCCATGGCAGGAACGTGAAGGCGGTCTTGGAGCCGAACTCGATGCCCTTGCGGGTGGTGGCGGCGCCGTTTTCCCAGGTGTTGTAGTTGAAGTCGACGTCGCCCAGCGCCACCCCGGTTTGCGGGTCGGTCAACTGCGAACCGGAGAATACCTTGACGTTGCTCTTGCCCTGCACGATGGCCGGGCCGATCAGGCCGCGCTGGTTGAACGAGGCCAGCGAGAACATGGTGTCGCGGTTTGGATACCACTCGACGCTGAAGTTCTGGTTCCAGTTGGTTTGCGGGCGCAGCGC
>JAIENA010000319.1 GCA_019751755.1 Burkholderiaceae bacterium
CTTGGTCGCATCACCGAAAAACTGGAAAAAACCAAGGCCAGCGTGCGCGCCAAGGTCGAACACTGCTTCCATGTTATCAAGTGCTTGTTCCGGCATCGTAAGACCCGTTATCGCGGACTGGCCAAAAACACGGCGCAGCTGTTTTCGTTGTTTGCTTTCGCCAATCTGGTGTTGGCGGGCAGGTTCCTTGGCAGCCAACACACCCAAGTTGCGTCCCGAGTTTGAAACATGGCTGCCAGTAATAATCAAATGCCTGGGCAATTAAAAGGCCTGCGATTTCCCTATGGGGAAGACGCAGGCTTTTTTTCAGTCCGAGGGGTCTCTATGCGAAAAATTTGCGTAAAGCGTCACATAAAACATCAACTGTTTTATAAAAAATAATTTTGCGGATTTAGTCGATATTACAGAAAATAATGTCGATTTGATAATATTTGTCGAAGTGGCGCCGTTGGATAGGGCGGAAGTCGCTGTGAGATATCTTACTCTTCCAACTCGACCGGGCGAGGCTGACCCGGACTATCGTGCGCGCAGGCTTTACGTGATTCGTCACGGAAACCGCTAAGCGTGTGCGCCGGCTTGCCACGCCTGTTTGATGCCGGCCGGTCCGTAAGCGGCGGCCGAGATCGAGCGCACTAGGTCCATCTTATCCCTAAACTGCTCGATCGAGGCATCGATCCTGGCAGCGCCCCACTGCTGCCCGGTCCAGGCCTCGAAACGCACGTCAGCCAGCGGGATCTCCTCGAGCGCCCCGAACCAGTTCATCGGCTTGGCGCCGATCTCAAGGCCGGCCCTGAGCATGTTGGCCACGCCTGTCGCGCTGATCCGCGCCTTCCGGTGGATGGACGGCCAGGCCGCCAGCCGCGCATCCATTCTGTCGATCGCGAACCGGAATACCCCCACCATCTCATGGAGCTCTGCAACGCTGGGACGACGCAGCTTTGCCTGGCCGGGCATCTGGACGAGTTTGATGGCCGTGGGCTCGTAGACGGCGTCTGCCGAGAACCAGACCACCGGCCTTTCGTTTGGTGCGATCTTGGCACCGTTGGGGCGCAGAGCGCACGCTTCCTGGATCAGGGGCAGCTTGTGCCCTGCGGTGTAGTGCCAGAGGCTGGGCGCACTCGCCGCCGCGATGTCGGCGCGCTCGACATGGATCTCGCAGCCCTTTGCCGTGACCAAGCGGCGGACGTCCGAGGCGCCAGGCATTTCGACCAGGTCGCTCTGCTCGATACCGTGGGCGAGCGTCAGCCCGATCCCGGCCGGCGCGGCCATCGCCAGCGCGACGGCCGCGCGCGCGTCGACGGCGGCGCCGCCCCCGGTGATCTGATGGCCGTTCGGTGTGGTGATCCTCCAGTTCCAGGCGTTCTTCTGCATACGTGCTCCATTCCAAAGTGATTTTTAAAGGCGGCAGCTTAATTTCCGTCATCCGTCACGCATTTTTCCGCGGCGGAGCAATCATATTATTACGCACGTAAATCGTATTACTTAATATTGCGACAGTAGATTTATGTTTGATAAGATATATTATCAAACGTAAATGCCGCTGCCTCTTGGGAACCTTGCTTTGAAGATCATTGACGGAATTTGAAAATGAAAAAGGTCGGCAGCAGCATGAAAAGTGCAGCCAAGGCACTTAAAGTGCACCCGATTGCAAGCACGTGGTTGCACTGCGGATTGCTGGCCCAGCCGGTAACGTGACAAGAATAATCGACCCGGCCGCCTGGCCAGAAAGACGAAGATGAAACGCGATTTGCCAATGACCGTCCTCCACCGCGCAATGGCGTCGGTGAAAGATCCTTACACCCGTGGGCTAGACCTCGGTCACGAATTGCTAATCGACAACTTTGCCGGTGGAGGCGGCACCTCGACTGGCCTCGAAAAGGCTTTCGGTAGACCTGTCGACATCGCAATCAATCACGACCAGGAGGCCATCGCGATGCACGCGATGAACCATCCAAAGACGCACCACCTATGCGAAAGTGTCTGGGACGTAAATCCGCGGGAGGTTACTCAGGGACGCCCGGTAGCTCTTGTATGGCTCTCTCCCGACTGCAAGCACTTTTCTAAGGCGAAAGGCGGAACCCCGGTCGAGAAGAAGATCCGTGGATTGGCCTGGGTCGGTATGCGCTGGATTGCGACCTGTAAACCGAGGGTCTTAGCCCTCGAAAACGTGGTCGAATTTACGACATGGGGGCCGGTAATTGTGGGCGCAGACGGCAAGGCTCGTCCCGATCCGAAGAAGAAGGGCGTCACGTTTAATAGCTTCGTTCGACAGCTGCGAGCGCACGGCTATCAAGTCGACTGGCGTGAGCTTCGCGCATGTGACAACGGAGCCCCGACGATCCGCAAACGCCTGTTCCTTATCGCCCGAAGGGATGGCCTGCCGATCGTCTGGCCGGAGGCTACCCACGGCGAACCTGACAGCGCCGACGTCGTAGCAGGCAATCTAAAGCCCTGGCGCTCGGCCGCCGAGTGCATCGACTTCGACCTGCCGTCCAGGAGCATCTTTTTCCGCAAGAAGGAGTTGGTCCCTAACACCCGCCGTCGTGTGGCAAAGGGGCTGTGGAAGCACGTTCTGACTGCGGCGAAACCGTTCATCGTCAAGCACGGTGACACGGAAGGCAGTGGTTCGGTGCTCACCCCGTTTATCGGCGAACACGCAAACGACAGCTCGCAGCGCAACATGCCGGCAAATGCGCCGTTGCGCACCATCTGCGCCCAGGTGAAGGGAGGACACTTTTCGGTGATCGCCCCTACCCTCGCCCCGCTGCGCGGCACTACAGAGGCTCACCTCGGCGCCCACTCCATCCAGGCGCCACTGTCCACTGTGGCCGCCGGCGGAACGCACCACGCGCTGGTTGGAGCCCATCTGATCACGATCGGATATGGCGAGCGCACCAACCAGGCCGCGCGCGCCCAGGACATTGATAAGCCTCTCGGTACCGTGGTCGCAGCACCGAAGCACACGCTGGTTGCAGCCTGCTTCGAACAGGCCAACGGAGGATTCTACGAGGGGGATGGCCGTCCGGCTGACGCCCCACTCTCGACCATCACCGCCGCCGGCAGCAACCAACGCCTGATCTCCGCGTACTGCGTCAAGTATTACAGCACGGGAGGGCAGTGGCAGGGCCTGGCCGAGCCGATGCATACGGTACCAACGAAGGGCCGCATGGGGCTCGTGCAGAGCATTCAAGTACCCTCTGCAGCATTGTCCGCGGAGCACGCCGCCAAGGCGAGGGAGTGCGCGCGCTTGCTGCACGAATACCTACCCGAGCACTTCCCAACTCCAGCGGACATGGTGTTGGTCGGCGACTACGTCCTGGTTGACATCACCTTGCGCATGCTGCGGCCGCGCGAGCTTTTCCGCGCGCAGAGCTTCCCCGAGTCGTACATCATCGACGAAATCCCGGACCCGGCCCAGCTCTTCAAGGATGGTAAGCAGGTTGCCGATCCCTTGAAGATTCCACGCATTCCGCTGACGGCGACGGCCCAGGTACGGATGTGCGGCAACAGCGTGACACCTGTGCAGGCAGAGGCGTTGATCCGCGCGAATTTCGCTCACGAACAACTGCTGCCGAAGGCTGCATGAACTACTTCGCTCCAGAGCCGGGGACGACCGTGGCGGGGGCGATGAAGCCCGGCCGCTGGCGTGACAAACCCGAATGCTCGGCCCGTGCAACCACGTGGACCGAGGCGCCCTACTCTGTTCGACAGATCAACTCCGGAGACCAAGATGGCGAGCACCCTCACTCATCTCCCCCCGCTCCCTCGCACGGTGCTCGATGAGCACGAGATAGCCCGCGTCGAAGCCCGGACCGTCAGGACCTCTCTCAGCCCCGAATCGGCGCGCCTTGTGCGCATCGAACGGATCATCCGTGTCCTGCCGAATCCTGCCGACCAAGCGCGTGCACGTGGCTTCTACGACTTCATGCTGGGCCGCCCAAACCAGGCGGCTTCTCAAGGCCTGCGCCTCGCCGTCTCATATGAGCAGGGCTGGGCGAAAGGCCAGCAGCGGCGCGTTGCACTCAACGGGCGGGCTTGGTACGAGACGGAAAAAACGAGGAGTGATGGAAGGTGGACCTGGGGGATCTATCGCGAGGGCTACTACCAAACCGGAGGCAACGCGCCCCGTGAGACCCACGCCGACCAGCTGATCGAGGATTCTAAGGCTGACCTAATGGACCACTACGGCGACTGGGGCTCGTCCAACTGGCCGCCGGCGGAGCATGTAGAAGCCGACGAGGCGCCAGGCCAACGCATGTAATGCGCCCGCCGGCCGCCACCTCACGGCCATCAGCCATTTCCAACACCACGCGACGTCGGAGTGATTAACCAGATGATTGTCGAAGCCGCTCGCCACGACAAGGGTCTTTGTACGCGCGTCGTTCCACCCGGTCAGCGCAGCGCAGGCCTTGCCGACTCACCTGTCTGGCGACTGCGGGATGCTCGACTGCTCCGGCTCTTCATCACCAGGATCAGCGGCAGCTGGTGGTGAGAGCGCGCGGTCATACACCGCCCGCAGTCCGCGTCTGGCGGTCGAGATCACGCCCGACGTGTTCTCGCTCGCCTGCCTCGTGGCCGGCACGAACGAGAATTCACCACGCAGCACCGCTGGGATCTGGTCGACCAGGGTCGGCGCCATATGCATCTTCGTCAGGCACTCAGATAAATAGGCGCGATCGCTGACCATTTCAACTGCACCGTGGAACGCTTTGTCAGCCGACTGCCCGTACGCCTTGCGCACCTTTTCCCAAGCGGCCTCCGGCACCGGGCCCCAATGCCCCATCATCATGGCCAAGTCGATGATGTCGCGGCTGGCCACAGCCTTGTCTCGATACCGGTCCGCGTTCGCCAGCAGTTTCTCTGCGTACATGTCGGAGCGGCCCAGCGTCGGCACGCCCGTGGCCGGGTTCATTGAGCCCTCGATCTGGATACGCCCTTCGCTGACGATCTCGAATTTCACCGGTACGTCGTCGACACGCAGGAAAGTTCGGATGCCGTACCGGTCAGCACGCACGTCTCGTACCAGCTCTACGGGCCGGGCGAAGATTTCGCCGAGGGATCTATTGTCGATCGTGTTGCGCAGCGCGCGGTAGCCGTCCTGGGATGCGCACAGGAAGTCGACATCGACGGACTCACGATATTCGCCCAGCGCCAGGACAATCGCCGTCCCGCCGCCGAAGTAGCACTGGTTCTGCGTGAGGAAGTCTGTATTGAGGGCCGACAGCAAGGTCTGGATGCGGTTGTGGTGGTCACGCTTAAACATTCATCAGCCCATTGCCGTAAGTTTTCATCAGCGCAGCGATCAGCTCGCGCTCCTCCTGGCCGAGACCATCCTGGTCGACGAACCGCCAGTTGCTTTCGTAGAGCCCGAAGGCTTCTTCTGCCGTGATCTCGTCGTCGGGTTGCCGGCTCCACGCGATAAGGGCCAGCTGGGGGTAATGCGCGATATTCAGGGTGGTCGGCGGTGTATCCATGGGGGGGATTATGATGCGCCGGAGTGGAATGTCAACCGCGCGGGCCGGCTGCTCGGCATTTTCCAGGCGCCAGCTGCTGTAGTGTGACGACAGTGACGCAAATGAGTAAGACTCGAACCGTGCCACCAACTATCCTTCCTGCGCAGAAACACCCCCACGCGCGTGAGGAAGGTACGGTATGCCGTGGCCTGCACAGCGTCGGTGTGGGAAACACCTCACTCGCGTGGGGAAGACGAATCGCAACAGAACTTGACACCCAACTTGGCAGAAACACCCCCACGGGCGTGGGGAATATCAGAACACCACCGAATCCTGCCTGATGTTGGAAACACCCCCACGGGCGTGGGGAAGACGGTACTGCGCGGAACTTGCGACCGTTGGGCCTGGAAACACCCCCACGGGCGTGGGGAAGACAACGCGGAAGTCTGTAACCCGGATGCCGATGTGGAAACACCCTGCCGTGGTCTAATTTGCCCGGACACCTCAATAGGTGGAAAATCCACCACTTGAGGAGAGTTACATGGCAAGACAA
>JAIENA010000299.1 GCA_019751755.1 Burkholderiaceae bacterium
AGCAGCAGAAGCAGATGTTGCACGCGCCGCAGCAACTGCTGCTCAAACGGATGTCGCCGCGGCCGCAATTGTCGTCGCGCGCGCTGATGCGATGGCTCGACTTTCGCAAGCCAACAGCAACATCGCCGCCGCGCAAGCCGCTATCCAAGCTGCATCCGCAGCAGGTGCGCAAAGCTTTGCCTTGCGCACGCTTACGTTGGCCACAGGTGAGTTGGCGGCAGCTGAGCGCGTGAGGGCTGTGCAAATCACAGAGTTGGCTGTGCTTGGCCAGCAACAAGTCCGTGTCGCGGCCCAGGTAACGGCCGCGACAGCAGCACAGACTGCTGCGCAGAGCGCGCTGACAGCTGCGAATGCGGCGGGTGCCACCACGGCCAGTCTCGCAAGTCGCGCTGTAGGTTTGCTAGGTGGTCCTGTTGGCGCACTTGTTACTGTCCTCGGGCTTGCAGCAACTGCTTGGGCTGTATGGGGCAATAAGGCCGAATCCTCGACTGAACAGGCGGCGGAATCTTTCGAAGAGGCCCAGGTACGCATTGTCAAGGGCCTTGACGAGCAAATTGCTAAGAATGAGCGACTCATCCAGCTGCAGGCACAAGGCTTGACAAAGAAAGACATCGATCGCGATTTGCCTGTAATTGAGCAGCTTGCAGCAGCATCCAAGCGGCTGAACGAAATCAATAACCAAACTGGGGAATACGCGCGGAACAAAGGAAAGAGTGACTACGATCTTCTGGTTGCGCGTAAGTCGGTGATGGAAAACATCGCTGAACTGACGGAAAAAATGCAGAAAAATGCATCCACTGGCGCAGTTGCGGCACAGTTCGGTAAGGAAGCTCAAGATCTGGTTGAAGTTCGTGAACGCTTGGCCGGCGTGAATAAGCAATATTTCGACGACCTCAAGAAATTGGAAACCGCGCTGAAGGCCGGCGCTGTTGGCGAGAAGGAGTACATCGACCTCGTTTCGCAACTGGCCACCGAGACCTATAAGAAGTCGGAAGCTGGCAAGGCGTCTACCGCCACCATTAATAAAGAGGCCGAGGCGGCAAAGAAGGCTGCCGAGGAATATAAAAAACTGATCGACCGGATCAATGGCAAGGATACTGGCCAGGACGCCGACTTCCAGCAAAACATTGCACTGCTGAAGAAAGGTTACGACGTCGGCAAGCAGTCGTTGGCGGAGTATATCGCCACGGTCGAAGCCTATATCAAGCAGCAGCCGGCCAGCATCAAGCTGGAGCAGGAGCACGCTAAGGCCATCGAGGAATCGAACAAACGCGCCCAGCAGGGTGCTGCCGAGTTCGAAAAGCTGCATAAGTCTCGAGCCGACGCTGCGCAGAAGGCGATCGAGCAGGCCGAGCAGGAAGCTGCCCGCAACGAAGAGCTGGTGGTGACCTTCGGCATGGAGAAATCCGCCATCGAAGCGCTGGAGGTCGCACGCCTGCAAGAGCAGCTGGCGCAGCGCGTGTCCATCGGCATGACCCTGGACGAAATTACCGAAACAGAAAAGCTGATCGCGGCGAAGCAGCGCAGCGCGGCGTCCCTGGCGCAGTTCGAGGAACTGACGAAGCAGAAGCAGTTCTGGATCGACATCGACAAGACTGCCCACGACACCTTTGTGTCGATCATGGACGGCAGCAAGTCGGCCGCCCAGCGCCTGAGGGACACGTTCAAGAATGTGTTTTTCGATTGGTTGTATTCGATGACGCTGAAGAAGTGGATCGTGAACTTGCAGGGGCAGTTTTCGACCAGCGGGGCCGGTGGCGTAGCCGGAGTGGCGCAGGCCACCGGTGGCGCCGTGAATGCTGTAGGCGCGGGCGCGAGTTTGGTGCAGACGGCATCGAGCCTCTATAGCGCGATCACCGGTGGTATGACCATTGCCGGCGGCGTTGGCACGGGCTTTGTGGGCAGTGTTGCTGGTGGCCTGATGGGAGCGGGCGCCGGTTCCGGCCTGACCTCTTCGCTCGGCGTTGCGATCGGCGAGGGCATATTGGGCGTGGTCGGCCCGGGGGTTGCGGGAGCGCTGTCAACGGGCATCGGCGCCATTGCCACGGCGTTGCCCTGGGTCGGCGCAGCGGTGGCGGTGATCGGGCTCGCAAAAGCCGCGTTCGGCATGGGCCCGAAAGAGATTACCGGTACCACGATTCAAGGCAATCTTGGTGGGCAGGGCTTCGACGGTTCGTTCCAGGACGCATGGAAGCAAAAGGGTGGCTGGCTGCGGAGCGACAAAAGCGGCACGACGACCCGGGCCATTGACGAGGCGACGGCCACGGGTTTGGGCGATGCGTACTCAAAAATCACGATGGCTAGCCGCGATTATGCCAAGGCGCTGGGCGTGGACGCCGATTACATCACCAGCCGTTCACAGTCCGTCAGCATTGCGCTGACCAAAGACCAAGCGGCGAACGAAAAAGCCATCGCGGACTTCTTCGGCAACGTGGCCAACACGATTGCCGGTGAGCTGGTCCCTGGCCTGTCCGCGTTCAGTAAAGAAGGCGAGGCCGCCAGCGCGACGTTGCAGCGGCTGGCCGTTCAGTACACGGCCGTCGATGCGATCCTCAAATCTATGGGCGCCAGCGGCGAGTCGGCGTTCGGCGTCGTGGGCGTGGCCAGCTTGGCGGCGCGGGAGCGCCTGCTGACGCTGACAGGCGGCATCGATGCGCTGGCGTCGCAGACGTCATTCTTCGCGCAAAACTTCCTCACGGAGGCGGAGCGCTTGAAGCCTGTGCAGGACCAGGTAACGGCAAAAATGGCGGAGTTGGGTTTTGCCAGTGTGACGACCAATGACGCTTTCAGGAACGTGGTGGTTGGTCTGCAAACCTCCGGCGCGCTGGCAAATGAGGTGGGCGCCACTGCGTATGCTGAACTGCTGAAGATCGCGCCACTGTTCAAAGTGGTGGCTGATGCCAATGCCGCAGCGGCGCAGGCCCAGGCGGAAGCCGCGCAGGTCCAGGCGGAAGCGGCAAAAAAAGCTCAGGAAGATGCCGCCGCCATTGCGCAGAAACTGGCCGACATCAACAAGCCATACCAAGACCGCATTGCGGAACTGCAGGTCGAGCTGGGGTATGCCAGTGCGGCGCGGGTTGCTGAAATGGAGGCGATGGACGCCAGCACCCGGTCGCTGTACGAGCACGAGCAGGGGTTGTTGGCCGAAAAAGCGGCGCGTGACAAGCGCAGCGCCGAGTACGACGCCTATGTTGCGAAGGCGGCGCAGGACGAGCAGGCGCGCCAAGCGCAGGCGGCGTCGATCGCGCAGCAACGCGCAACGATGGAAATCCAGCTTTACAACCTGACGCATACGGCGGCCGAACAAGTGGCCGCCGCGCGTGAGCGTGAACTGGTGTCGATCGATCCGGTGCTGAAGGGGTTGCAACAGCAAATCTATGCGCAGCAGGACCTGGCCGATGCTGCTGCTATCGCAGCCAAAGCCATCGAGGATGCGGCGGCGCGCGCCAAGGCGATTGCCAGCGAACGGGCTGGCATCGAGCGCAGCATCCTGCAATTGCAGGGCAATACCGCTGAGCTGCGCAAGCTCGAGCTGGCTGCGCTGGACCCGGCCAACCGCGCCTTGCAGGAATCGTATTTCGCCCTGCAAGACAAGATGGCGGCGGAGCAGGCGGCCGCCGCGCAGGCGCAGGCCATCGCGCAAGCTCAGGCGCAGGCTGCCGAGGAAGCCCGGCGCGCTGAGGAAGCGCTCAAGGCTGCGCGACAGTCGGCCACGGATTCGATCTTCGATGAAGTGAAACGGATCCGTGGGGTGGTCGATGGCGGCGGCGCCACGTCGCTGGCTGGCGCCCAATCGGCGTTTGCCGTCGCCACGGCGCAGGCAAGGGCGGGTGACCTGGATGCCATGAAGGCACTACCAGGGTTGTCGAAATCGCTGCTCGACCTGGCGGAGCAAGATGCCTCGTCATTACTGGACTTGCGTCGTATTCAGGCGCGGACCGCCGGCAGCTTGGCGGGCACCGCATCCGGCGCTGTTGGGCAATACGGCTTGACGATTCCAGCCTATGCCGAAGGCACCAACCAGATCACTCGCACCGGCCTGGCGCTCGTGCACCAGGGCGAGGAGATCGTGCCGGCAGCATCGAATGGGCCGTATCGCCAGCCACAAGGCGCGGACATGCGCGCACTGGAGGCAACCATCGAGCGGTTGAGCGATGTCGTTGAACGCCAGCAAGCAACATTGGACGCAATCGCCCGCAACACCGGGCGCACCGCCGATATGACGGAAATGGTTACCGATGGTGGGGATGCCATGCGGGTGAAAAACAATGATGGTGAGGTGCTGAAGATGGAGGTCGTTTAATGGGAAGTGAAAGCGATTTCCGGATCGTCCGGCCGCTTGTTATGACGGATGCCGTGCTGACGTCCAGCACGGTGCCGGAAACCACGGTAGCAGAGTGGGATGGTGGCAGCACTTACGCCGCCGGCGACATCCGAGGCGTCGCCGGTGCGCATAACAGCCAGGACGTGTACGAGTCGCTGCAGGGCTCGAACGTCAACCACCCCCCAGCCAGCTCGCCCACCTGGTGGAAGAAGCTGGGCACGGTGTATGGCACCTATTCCGGCGGCACGACCTACGGCCTGGGCGATATCGTCACGGTGATCGGCGCCGACTCGCACTTGCTTTACGAGTCGCAAGTCGGCAGCAATACCGGCAACGGCTTGGGTGACACCACGAAGTGGCTGGTGATCGGCAACACCAACCGCTGGATGATGTTCGACAAGACGGTGCAGACGCAGACTGTGGCGCCGCGACGGATCGTGCAGACCATAACGCCAGGCCAACTGGTGAATACAGTCACGCTGCTGAACGTGTCCGGCGCCAGCGCCACGGTGAGCCAGTCCATCAGTGGCTATAGCAAGACCAAGCGTTTGTTGCGGCACGACGTTATCAACTGGTACGACTGGTATTACGAAGATCTTACGCAAGTGACTGATGTGACGTTTGAAGATGTGCCGCCATACAAGAACGGCGTGCTCACTATCACTGTAGACAACAACGACGCGGATGCCGCCATTGGCTGCCTGTTCATCGGCAAAAGCCGGACCATCGGCACGACCCTGTGGGACTTTGACGGCGGCATTCTCAGCTACTCGACGTCGAAAGAGACGCTGGGCGTCATCAAGATGAACAAGCGGGCCAACGCCAAGAAGTTGAATTTCTCGGTCTATATCCAGCCGGGCTATGAGAGCGAGGCATACCGACTGCTGACTGAAGTGACCGACGTCGAGATCGTCATTATCCCGACGGCCGACTATGCCATGGGCCTGGCTTACGGCTTCCTGGGGCAGTGGAATGTCCCGGTTTCTAACAGCGGCAAGGCCGCATCCATTGAATTCAGGGCGCTTACATGACGATTACGCAAACGATTACCGCTATGCCTGCGGTTCCGGATCCGGCGACCGACACGCCAGAGCAGTTTAGCGACAAGGCTGCTGCGACCGTTCTGGCACAAAAAAACATGGTGCCGGAGCTGAACGCGTTCATCGGCCAGACAAACGCCACGGCGGTGGAAGTGAACGCCGCCGCCCAGGAAGCCATCGCCGCCAGTGCCGCCGCCCAAGCTGCGGAGGACAGCGCCGCTGCCAGCGCCGCAAGCGCCCTCGCGGCGCCCGGCACCAATGCGACCAGCACCACATCGCTAACCGTGGGCAGCGGCACGATATCGGTCACGGTGCAACCCGGCAAGGCGTTCGTGCCGGGCATGTGGGGCAACCTGGTGCGTACGTCGGACCGTACAAAGCGCATGAACGGCTACATCGACAGCTATAACAGTAGCACGGGCGAACTCGTGCTGATCGTGGCCGCCGCCGATGTGAACGGAGCGGGCACCGGCCCTTACACTGACTGGACGTTCTCTCTGGGCGCGTCGCGGATCGGCACGCTGGCGCCGGTCGATCTGTCGCTTGTGGGGCCGTCGATCCGGCCGTCGTTGCTGTGCGACTTCGCCAACGCCAAGCGGCTGGACAGCCGGTTTGCGTACACGATGGCCAGTCCGCTGACGTACACCGACGCGGCCGGAGTTCTGCGGGCAGCGCCGCCCGGCGTACCCGCTTTCGATCACGACCCCGCCACTTTGCTGTGCCGG
>JAIENA010000490.1 GCA_019751755.1 Burkholderiaceae bacterium
CACGCCCACCGGCGATAGGTTGACGCGCAGGCTTTCCAGTGGCATCCGGTCCACGGCTTTCAGCAGCAGCTTGATTGCCTCGTCAGCCTTCGCGGCGCTGGCTGCATCGACCACCAGCCAGCCGTTCACCGGATCGATCCAGATATTGGTCAAGCCCTGAATGGCAAAGGCGCGCGGCAGCAGTTCGTCGGCGACGCGCTCTTTCAATTCCTTCATGGCTTTCTTGCCGGGCGCGAAGCCCTGCGCTTCTTCCATTTCGGCGGCGCGCGCCTTGGTCACCTGGTTGACCACGGTGGCCGGCAGCAGTTTCTTTTCGGACTTCAGCTGGAGCAACCACTGGCCGTTCACGGTGTGAACGAGGTCGCCACCAGGGCGCGCCGATGCCCAGCCCTGGCGCAGCAGTTCGTTGCTGCTGGTGGGCGTGAAGGTGTGCGGCGCCAGCGCAGCGATCATTTCGGCGGCCGTAAACTTCCAGCGGGCCGGAAGGCGGTAAATCTGGGCGTGTTTGAAAAACATGCTATTCGTTCCTTCAGCGGTCAAACCGCAGTAACTGCTCAACGACCGCATCGAGGTCGTCGCGGGTGTATTTGGTCAAAACGCGCTGCAAGATGACGTTGATCGTCTCGTTGTACAGCGCCTCGAATTCGATCTCGTCCATCTGTGCAAACGAGATACTTTTTGCTTCCAGCCGGACTTCGCCTTTCAGGTTCACCGTCGTTTCGAAGAATCCGGCCAGGATCGCGATGTCTTTGCGGAAGCGCTCCTTATTCTTCGCCACCGCCTGGCCCTGGTAGGTCAGGCCGCTGCGCGGCTCCCACTGGTCGAAGGCAAACGACACCAGGGCGAAGTACTTCTTGTGGAATTTCCAATTCCGGACCTTCTTGAAGTCGGCGTGCATCAGCGCGCCGGCCTTCATCTTCTGGATAAAATCCGCCGCCACCTCGTCGTGCGGCACGAGGACGTTGGCGACCTTCATCAGCACGATGTCGGTCAAGGCGGCGCCTCGTGATGGTGCTTGGTCATGACAATCTCCTGGTTGGCGCGCGTAGTGTTCGGTGTTGCACGCACGCGGTAGTTTTATGCTGGCGCAGGCTCTGCGGTCATTGCCGCATTAATCGCCAGCGCTTCCTCGTGGTCGCGCTCCAGGCGCGCCGCGTCGTACTTTTCGATGGCCCAGGCCAGGGCGTAGCAGCACCAGACCATGTGGAACGTGTATTCCGTATAGTCGTGATCCCACAGATCATCGAACTGCCAAGGCTCCCGGAGTGCGTCGCGCGAGTTAGGGCGGTGGGAGAACTCATATGCGGCGTGCAGTGCACGTTCACCACCGGAGTCCTGCAATGGGCCGAAAACATCATCGTCGACAGCCTCCCACAGGTCCCGGCGCCCTTCTTTGTCGAGAAGGTTGCGCTCTTTGGCGCTACGCATCCAGCCCACGCGGTATTCATTGATGACGCGCTTGAACTTCTCGTCGCTGAACTCCTTCGCCTTGCCGCCAGCGCGGCTGCCATCGACGGCGATCAGTTTTTCCGTCCAGTAGCTGAGGTTGATGCCCAAGCGCCCGTCACGGCGGCGGTCCGTGCGGAAGAATTCGAACATGTCTTCCAGGCGCTGGAACACGTAGGTGCCCATGTCGCCCGTGTAGCACAGGTGGCCGGGCCAGGTGATCAGATCGAAGCACATGTTTCTGGTGCCCGGCATCTTGAAGCGGAGATGCCGGTGCACGCCTTCATCGCGGATGACGATCATTTCGTGCGCGGCCACGTCCTTGAGGAAGCGCTCTTCGGTGCATTCGTGGCTCATGCCACCTCCGCCGCGTTGCCGATCACGGCCTTGGCGTAATCGAAGCGCGACATGCGGGCATCGGCCTGCTGTTCGTCCATGCCCCATTCGCGCATAAACAGGGCACGAATTTCGGCGACGATTTCGACATCCGCAGGCCACAGTTCGTCAGCCAGCAGTTGATCCGCTTTGTCCATCAGGTTTGCATCGGCGACCAGGGCTTCCACTGGCGCCGATTGGCGCGCATCGATCAGCAATTGGTCGGCAGCAGCCTGCAGGCGGGCGCGTTCGGCATCATGCTCGGCATTCATCGCCAGGGCCTCGCTGTGGGCTGCGTCGCGCTCGGTGGCCAATTTCAGTTCGCGCGCCTGCTGCTCCAGTGCGCGGCGCTGCTCGGCGATCGCCGCCTGTTGGGTTTCTAGTTGGCGTTTGTTTTCGGCAGCAACCCGGGCCTGCTCCTGTTTGGATCGCTCGACTTCGCGGCTATGGGCTTCGGCGGCAGCGCGCAGGTTGGCTTCAGCCTGTTCCTGCTGTTGACGGGCTGCGGCGGCCTGCGCTGCAGCGAGGTCTTCCAGGCGTTTCCGCTCCACCGCTTGTTCGTTGGCGACGCGCCGAGCTTCGGCGTCGGCCGCGCGCTTGCGCTCATCGGCTTCAGCACGCAGCTGCGCCAGTTCGGCGCGCTCGGCGGCCAGGCGCTCCGCTTCGATGCGCTGCTGTTCTGCGGCAGCTTCAATGGTTTCCTGTGCAGCCTTAGCCTTGCTCAATTTAGCCAAAGCGTCGGCGCGGACGATGGCGTATTCCTCGGCAAATTCCTGCAGCGATTCCGCATCTGGCGCCGGCTCAATGGCCAGGATCAAGACCGAGATATCGGTTGAGTTCTTGCCCAACGCCTGGGCTGGCAGGGCCAGCAGGGCGCTGATGCGCGAGCGGTGACCATCAATGCGCGCACGCTCGGCGGCAATCTTTGCCTGCTTTTCTTCTTCCTTGCGCGTTTCTTCGGCTTTGATGTCGGCGTCGAACAGATTTTCCAGCGGGGTAATGCGCTCTTCGACGGCATCAAACCCGGCTTCGAGCAATTTGCCGATAGCGGTGATAGGCGCTTTGCGGGCCTTCCGCTCCTTGTCCGCTTCGACGCGGAGGTCGCGCAAGCCGGCGCGGCAGGTGATGGCGGTCTTCATGCCGGCCGTCGTCCTGATGTCGTAATCCACCGTCCTGAGATCCTCGATCATCGTCGCCAACTTGGTTTTGTACGGCAGATAAACTTCCGCCGTGTACTTCTCAGGCGATATCGTGACCAGGTCCATGGCGGCCAGCGCCGACAATGGCAGGGTGGCGGTTGCGGCTTCGGTCGCCGCGACGGCACCCCGTTCCGTTGCTTCGTTGTTCATGCTGCCTCCTTAAACCGTAACAGTGCTTCGTTGTAAGAAACCAATTTCTCGAACTCCAACAGGTCTTCGACCATGGTGTCGATGTAGTCGTCGTCACGCTCGACGCGGCGGTGCCACAAGTGTTTGCCGACCGGGCGCAGGGCAGGGCAGTACAGGCAGAAGTCCCACCAGGTGCGGCCCGTGATCCACATGCAGCCCTGCACCTGGTCCTTGAATTTGTCGAAGTTGCCGTCGATGAGAATTTCGCGCAGCGGTTCCGGCGAGATCAGGCACTTGTATTCGCTGCCACCGCGCTCACCGATCAGGCCGTCCGCGCTGGCGCCGAACAGGTGGTCATCGGTCAGGACGAAGCCGGCGCGCTGCACAACATGGCCAGTAACCAGTTCGTGCTCGAGGCGCGCAGCAGGTTCCAGGTCGTGGCCGCGCCGCATGGCGTAGGTTTCGAAACCTTCGTCCAGCGGCTCGCCGCTGATCCGCTCGATCGCCAAGCGGAATGCGTATGCTTTCGCTGCGTCGGACGGCTCGCCAACCGAATGGCCATCGATGGCGCGTTGCACCGTCTCGGATCGAGGGGGCGCCTTATACCCGGCGATGTCGCGGGCGGCCGCATCGCTGTTGCCGGCGCGGATCGCATCGACGTATTTCTGCTGCTTCTCATCCAGGCCATTCACCTTGGCCCGGGCGGTCGAGAACATACTGGCGGTCACTACGCCGGCGCGGGCGCTGTGCCATTCAGGCGAACCCTGGGGGCAATTGACGATAATCATTGAGCGCCACCTTTCGCTGCGGCGAGGGCCATCAGTGCGCCGTGGTAAGGGGCCAGTTTTTCCTGGGTGGCCTTCGACAAGCGAGCCCAGGCGTTATTGAAAGCTTCGATCCCTTCGTCAGCCAGCGCGTTCAGGTCGGCGAGCAGCGGTTCCAGTTCTGGCGGAATGGCCGCCGATTCGGTCTTGGCTGGCTCGGCTTCAATGGTGCGTTTCTGGTCGGCAGCGATGGCCGCAGCCTTCAGCGTCTCGTGGTGTGCGGCGAGCGCTTTGCGGTTCTGGGGGCCGGTGCCGGCGAAGAATTTTTGATACTCTTCGAGGCCGGAGGTGGCAGCATCCTTGGCGGCCTTCAGTAATTCCGCTGGCGGCTCGGGCAATGTCGCTTGTTGCTGTGCGGAGGCTGGCTCGCCGGCGTCATGGGTGCGTAGTTCTTCCGGCAGGTCTTCGATGTCCTGCGTGAACATGTCGGAGGCCGCCGTGATGGCCAGGGTCATGGCGATGTGCGCGCGCTTGCAGGCCATTTTCAGCACGGTGTTCGCCAGGTCGGCCGCCTCGGTGCGCACCTGGGTGGCCTTGCCGCCGTTCTTGTAGAACTTCAGCCGGCGCATGGTTTCCGGCGTCGCATCGAACTCCTGGGTGCAGACAGCGCCGCGCCACTTGTACTTTTCTTCGCCTGACGAGCATTCGCCCATGCCAGAGCCCAGGACGATGCCGGACACCTGGTGCGTGCCGATGCAGGTGACGCGGAAGCGCGCCACGGTGTCGGTACTGAGGTCTTCCACCACGTACGAGGGTGCAATGCGGAAGGCGACGCACAGCACCTCGGCACCTGGCTTGTACAGGGTCGGCTTCGGGGTGCCCGGGATTTTCCCGTAGTGGACGTCCGGCTTCATCACGGCGCGCATCACTTCCTGCACCTGATTCACGCGCTCGCGAATTTCGGCTGCCGAGTAGCGGTGCACCTCGGCGGCGATCAGGCCAGCGGCTTCACGCTGCGGCATTTCGATTACTGCGCTCATTGGATTCTCCGGTTCAATTTCGAAACTTGGTTATTCAGGTGCGCCAGCTGCAGCGCATGTTTCAGGCGATGGCCGGCGCGCCAGTTACGCCATGCTGCGCGGATCATGGATGCCACCCGCCGTGCAACTGCGAGAAGGCGGCCAGAACGCGCTGGTTCGACTGCTCGTCGCGGTGGGCAGCATCGGCGTACACGCCCAGCAGCAGGCTGGACAGCGCGGCAGCTTTCAGCCATTTCAGGTTCATTTCCGCACCACGATCGAAACGCCCAGTGCACCAGCGTCATAGGCCGCGTCTTGCAGTGCATCGCGATCACCGATCGCAGGGTAGGTCTGGACGTCGCTAGGCGTTGGGCCAGTGCGGATGGTCACGATGTAGCGCATGCTCTTCTCCTGGTTGATTGGTTCCGGCCTTTCACCGGTTGGGCGTCTCTAACCGCGACGATCGCGGACTTGTGCGCCGTTCAAGTTGGCGGACGAACCGTCAAGGAATGCTTGATGGTTCCCCACAAGAGAGGATTTCGACCCGGGGGCGGAAATAACCCGCAACGTCCGCAATTCGCCCGAAACCCTCTCTTGTGGCCACCCGTGCGTGGGTGAGTCGGGCAGGGCGCGATGGCCCCGCCGGGTAGATCACGCCGCAGTTACCTGAGCCGGGCGGAAGCTTTTAATGCCGGCGGCGCCGAGGTCGACCTCGTAATACACGCCCTTGGCGCCCGGGCGCTCCTTCACGAACTTGCCGTCGGCGACCGTGCCGCTTTTCGCGCTGCGCGCCTTCACCTTTTGGCCGGCCTTGAACGCGGGTTTGATTGCTGCTGTCATGTGCTTCCTTTCGATGGTTGGTTGTTGGCCGCTTGCGGCGGCTAGTCGGCACCTGCGCAGTGCGAGCGGGGCATGCTGATCCCACAGGGCGTTTATGCTGGCCCGCCGGCCCGTCCGCACTTACAGCGCGCGGCGACTGTGCTGCTCTATGCCGCCCGGCGCATCAGCACTGCCAGCGCGCGGTCGAATTCGATTTGTTCGTTGGCAGCCAGGCGGCGCTGGCTTGCCTGCCGGTCCACCGCGCGCTGGGCGGCGGCGACGACTTCACCGCGTACCAGTGGCAGGATGTCGTGCTTGCTTCCCGGCGCTGTCAGGGCGAAGACTTC
>JAIENA010000265.1 GCA_019751755.1 Burkholderiaceae bacterium
GAATTCCCGAGGCGGGCGCAAATCATCCAGCACAATGAAAGCACAGCGGCATTCATCCGCCGCCTGCTGAAACGGCGCGGTATCTCATGGTACTTCCGCGCCGGCAGCCCGGCGGTCGGACCGGAAGAAGATCGTTCGCGGCCATACGCAGCACCATGCCACACCATGGTGCTGTTGCACTACGCCGACTTGTTGCGCTATGCCCCGGCCCGTGATGTGCGCTTTCACCGGGACGGCGCGACGGAAGAACATGATTCGATTACCGCATGGGGTGCAATACGGTCGCTTCGGTCAGGCTGCGCCAGCCGCTTCAGTTGGGATTATCGTAATCCGTCTTATCCCGGCTTCCTCAATGCCAGCACATCAACCGTCGTTGACCAGGGCAAGGCGGGCAACAATTACGCCGCCTGGCTTGAACATTATCTGGTGGAAGCACCACATATCGGCGACAGTCCCGACGACTTCCGTTCGTTGTCCCTGTTGCACCAGGCTCGCCAGGACCTCGAATCCAAGTGCTTTTATGCCGAAGGTGGCTTGCGTGACATCGGTCCTGGCGAATATTTTAATCTCGATGGCCATCCTGAACTGGATCACCACGAGGAAAGCGAGCGCCGGTTCCTTGTCATCGCACAACACATTCTGGCTCGGAATAACCTGCCGAAAAGCCTCGATATGCGGGTCGAGCGCTTATTTTCCATCAGCCGATGGAACGTTGATGCATCCGACCAGTCATTCTCCACACCCGGATGCACGTCCGGTGAATTGCGCTTTCATACGCGATTGACGTGTATCCGCCACGGCATTCGTTTTGTTCCGGCATACGATCCACGCCTGGATCTGCCCCACCCTCAGATGCAAAGCGCGGTCGTGGCGGGACCTGTTGGGGAGGAAGTGTCTTGCGATGAACTGGGTCGGGTCAAAGTCCAGTTCACCGGCATGCTGGCGCGGGACGACAGCACAGTCACAGCATGGGTGCGCGTTGCCAGCAGTTGGGCTGGCAATATCGGCAGCCAGGGACACAACCTGGGCATGTTGAACTTGCCACGCGTCGGTACGGAGGTACTGCTGGCATTTCTGGGCGGCGATCCGGACAAGCCGATTATTATCGCCCAATTGTATAACGCCGAGGCGCTCCCGCCCTGCATGGGCGCCACCGGGCTGCCTGACAATCGCTATCTGTCAGGCCTGAAAAGCCGCGAGATAAGCGGTCGGCGTGCCAACCAGTTGCGCTTCGATGACACCAGCGGACAAATCAGCGCGCAGCTGGCCAGCGAACATGGCGCCACTGAACTCAACCTTGGATGGCTGACACAGCCTCGCGGCAAGGGCGCTGCCGCACCGAGAGGCGAAGGCGCCGAATTGAGCTCAGATGCACACCTGGCGCTACGGGGCGGCAAAGGTATATTGCTATCCGCATGGCAGCGCCTGTCACGCAGCGGCAAACAACTCGACCGCACAGACTACCTGGCGCTGATGGAGGAATGCCTGGAACTGTTCCGGTCTCTAGGTGAGCACGCTGCCCAAAATCAGGCCCTGCCGCTCGACGTGCAATCACAAGAGGATTTGAAGTCGGCATTCAAGCGCTGGGAGAACGGCAGCAATACGTCACCGAAAGGCGATGGTGGAGGAGCGCCCGTGATTGGCATCTCCGCGCCGGCGGGCATCAGTTTCGCGACATCCAAAGCCATTGTCAGCTACGCCGCCACCAATATCGACACAGTCGCCCAGCAGCATCTGCAACTGACCTGCGGCCAGCGCTTCAATGTGAACGCCGGCAAGGGCGTTTCGCTGTTTTCGCATCACGACGGCATCAAGGCCATTGCGCACTTTGGCAAGTTGCTGGTTCAAAGCCAGCATGACGACGCCGACATCAACGCCGCCAAAACATTGCGGCTGACGGCCACCGAAGGCAGGCTGATTGCGATGGCGCCCACCATCGAACTGGTTTGCGAAGACGGATCGTTCATTCGCCTTGGTGACGGCATCACGCTAGGCAGCAGCAAGCCACTCAAGTTCAATGCGCCGCGCTTTGTCTTCAATGCCCCGGAAACCATGGAAGCGCAATTTCCCATTTTTGAAGAGGGGCAGGCGGGCGAGCGGTTTGTCACACGCTACCGTGGCGGCACCTTTGCGGATGGGGAATCGGAAGCCGAAGACGATGCCGCGCCAAATCAGCAGCTTGATTTGACGTTTGACGATGGCAGCCAATTGCAGGCTGTAACGGACGACGATGGCCAAGCGGACGAAGTCCTGCGCGACGCCATGCAACTGGTAAACCTGACTGTATCGAGCAAGGGAGCATGAGATGGGACTGTATCCACAACCCAAACGCACCAAGGGTAAATCGACTTCTGTACTGAAAACCAAACGCACCGCCGATAAACCCGTCGATGTGCGGCGCGCGTTACCTGGTAACGTGATTGTCATTCATGGGGTCAACGACGTTGGCACTGGTTATGACACTGTCGAACAGGGGCTATGCAAAGGACTGGAAGAGCGGCTACATCGCACGTTCAAGGCGGGCAGTTACCGGATGCCGGGGAAGGCGGACAAAGAGACAGTGGAAACCGACCCGGATGCGGTGTTTTTCAAGCGCAGTGTGGATGAGACGACGGACAGTCCGGTTATTCCGTTTTACTGGGGATATCGGGAGCTCGATAGCAAGACCAGCATGGTGCGCGGCCAACAGGTCGACCGCTATGGCAATCGGCTCGACAAAGACAGGACCAAAGGCGGAGGACCGTTCGCCAACGCAACAAGTTCGCTTCCGGATTTGTGGAACAAAGGTTTCGGCATTGTAGGTGATATTGGTGGCGACGCAATCAGGCCGTTAATGAACTGCCCGGGACGAATGTACATGGTATTGGCTGCATCACGGCTTGCAGCGCTCATTTCCATGATAAGAGACTACGACGACGGGGAAACCGTTACCGTCATTGCTCATAGCCAAGGTTGCCTGGTGACGCTGACCGCACAAGCGATGCTGGCCAGCCGAGGACTACGGCCGGCGGATACACTGATCCTGACCCATCCGCCCTACGGTCTGGTCGACACATTCGGCACGATTTCAACCAGCGCGAGCCACATTACCGGCGGCACCGATGCCGTAATGGCGCCACGCTATGCCGAGATCAGCGGTATGCAATCGCTGCATGCACGCCTGCAAACACTGGGCAATATTGTGCGCCATGTGGCGGCACGCAAACCCGCCACCAACGAGCCGGAATTCAGTACGCTGGCCGACCACAAAAAGCATGACGGAGTTGTCGGTGGAAAATGGCAAGCCGGTAACGACCGCGACAATCGCGGCAAGGTTTATCTGTACTTCTGCCCGCAGGATATGACCGTAGCCCTGGACAATATGCAAGGAATCGGCTGGCAGGGCGTACCTGACGCCATCTCCGGAACACAATTAGCCCCAGTGGATGCGCCTGCCGAGTCCACCCAAGCAAGGACCGTCACGCTCAAGGCGCTCCAAGTACTGGGCAAAGGATTTTTTCAGCGCGTGTTCACCAACAAACTGCGCTTCGATCCTGCAACCCGTAAGTCAGGTCCGGTTCTAGTGGGATGCGCACCACCATATGACTACGCGCTGCGGGTCAAAGGAGAAGACGATCACGCCCATGTGGAAAGTTCTGGAAGAACCCAGCGCGCCCATTTTCCTGTTTCCACCTGGCCGATCGATCCGCATGATAAGCCGGAGGTGCAACGCAACGGCATCCGTACGATCACTGGCGAACAATTGCGCAAACCGGTTGAAGCTGTACTCAGCAATACCAGTGAAATCACCCCTGACAAAATTCCAGAAAAATCCACGCACGCCAAGCGAAAACAGACGGATCGTGGCCCCTGCGAAGAAGTCGACCCTATCGATGCCGCTATCGCGCCAACCAGCCAGTATGGTGCGCGAACTTGGGGCGAGGTACGCCCGGATCCACGTATCAGCCCACATGTGACAGATGAACGGACGTCGGACGAAAAGGAAGTGCCGCTTACGCAGGATGAACTGCGGAAGATGACGGTTGCGTATAACAACGAAAAAAACCTACAAGGTGACAAGATGCGCACGATCATCGCTGCGGCACAGGTCGGCAACACCTTGCTGGCAACTGTAGAGGAAAGCCCTTACGAAATCAGGCAACGCTGGCAGCACGAACTGAGCGCGAAGTCATTTCACGGTTCGATCATCGGGAATAAGGAAAATCACCAGCAGGTCACGGCCTACGATGTGGCAATCGGTGGTGGCAAGGCATCGAGTGATCCGGACTTTTACGCTTATTTGTGCGCGGTGGCGGATTGGCGTTTGAAGAAGCCCATCAAGGACGAAAAGGCACGTCCAGGCATTCTTACATGGGAAAATTTTCTGAAGGCTCAGGCGCCATACTGGCCAGTCGAGCTCCCATGGCGCAAAGAGCTAATCGAGGGTAATGCCAACTACTACAGTACAGGCGTCTTACCGCCTTCACTCCCTTTGCCCGGCGGTAGGCTATTCGAAATTATCATCGCCGAGTCGGTGAACGGTAGCCGCGTCAATGTGAACAATGGAGGCCGGAGATGAGGCTCCTCCCTTCTACAAAATCATGGAAGCAAGCTGGACTGGCCGCGCTACCGGCACTGGTCCCGGCCATCTTAATTTGGACTTTCTTCGATTTACCCATTCTGCACGCAGAAACCTTAACCGACGGAGAGTTAAGCATGCAAAATATACGTTGGCTTGGTATTCCCCTTGTATTGATTGCATTCATGTTGAGCGGCCACTATCTGATGGCTGCACAGCAAAAACTCACCAATGAGAACCGGCTCAAGCTGGCAGAAGAGGAAACGCAGCGCCGGACTCACTCCAACGATGTCAAAGTCAGGGAAGAATATGTACTGGAGGTAATCAGCCTGGGCGTCACGCTCGATAAGCATCGGCAAGGTAAAGTGTGGGAAGCATTGCAAAATGGAGGCGCCTATACCACCATCCGAGAAATGGACCCTAAGAAGTATGCATGGCAAGCCAAAGACAAAATCGGTATCAGCGGTGGACGCTTATTGGACGCTTTTGAAAATGCGGCACGTACGACACCTATGTATTGGGGCCTGCCATCCTTTTACGCCGGTGCACCATCGTACGAACCGCCAACAGATCCCGTTATAGGACTCGGAGGGAGTACACAGGGGACGGGCTTGGCATGGCACTTGTGGATTAATGCACCATGGAAGCTGGCGGAGCGGCCAGATCGTCTGCTCGAACAAGTGTTTGCTTTCTTTGACGAACATCCGGATGTGCCTTTTGTTGTCGTTGCAGCAGATGAAAGCCATTCTTACCGGCAGCAATCACTTCCTCCAAGTAATCCCCCGCTTGTGACAGATGGCTATTACGTTCCTCCGATGCCTGATACCGCAGCAGTATTTGTATTGGCACGGCGCGAACGCGTCGATCCAGTCCGCCCCTACGTTTGGAGAGACCCTGAGAATAAATTCCTACAAGGGGAATTCCGTCAAATGTATTATCAACTGATGGATACGGTTCCTACGGATAAAACCCGTGACAGCTACGGCGTCCATTTCGGCCGCCCCCCCACCGTCACCGAATGGATACAGGCAGCAGCGGCCTTCGCCCAAAAACCGGAATTTCATCAGGAAGGCCACAACATATTCAGGCGCAATGCTAAACCCTATGAGAAAACCCCGCCACCGACGTGGAAGCCAACGCCATGGTTCCCATTCCCATGGACGACAGAACAGCTGGAAGCCTTCGACAACCTCCCCACGCTCGGCTACCTGCACCGCCCCATCTTCGTCCCGTTCCGCGACGCCGATGGCAACCCGCTCAAGCCCCGCGAGCAGCGCCAGCAAGTGCTGATGGCCGGTTGGCAAAAAGCCCTTCAAACACTGCCTGACCATGAACGTGAAAAAGGTCCAGCGCGCATCATCGCCGGAACCAATAACAACAAGGAGCAATTACTGACCCTGACGGGCATGCTGCATCAATACGAAAGCGAAGGTGGACCCGCCATCGATATCAGCAAAACAGCGCAATTCATTGACACCGATCGACGCCTTGGCAACACCGGTGCAGCAACCTTCTTCATGCAAATGGCATTGGGTGTGATG
>JAIENA010000042.1 GCA_019751755.1 Burkholderiaceae bacterium
CTAGGCCATTGGTAGTGGTGGTGCCCAACACGCTGGTGCCATTGGTGTCATACAGCGTAATGGTCGAACCTGCCTGAGCAAAACCATTAACGGTTGGCGTGGTCTTGTAGGTGATGTTGTCGTTATTGTAGTAGCCACTATCGCTGGCGGCTGCCAAGTCCAGTCCAGTTGGTGCCACCGCCCCTGTGATATCGATCGACACCGTCAATCCGGTCGACAGGCTGCTGACATTGCCGGCCTGGTCGGTCACCGTGGTTTGCAGTGAGTGCTGCCCCTCTGTCAGCGAGGTGCTGGTGATCGACCAGTCGCCACCGCCATCGGCGGTGGTCGTGCCCAGCACCGTGGTGCCATCGCTGTCATAAAGCGTGATACTGGCATAGGCTTCGGAGATGCCGCTGACAGTCGGCGTGGTGTCGCTGGTGATGTCGTCGGTAAAGGACGTGCCGCTATCACTGCCAGCGACCAGATCGGGACCCGAAACGTTGGGCGCCGTGGTATCGATGATGACCGCGCTGAGTTCACCCAGCGAATTGCCGCTGTTGGTAGCCGGCAAAGTCAAGGTGGCGGCCGCGCCGCCGCTGGTGGCGACAATCGTACCGGTATTGAGTTCAAGCGCGCTGGTGCTCAGGTATTGCAAGTCCGAACTGGTGTCACCGGCCTGCACCGTATAGGTAAAGATCAGCGTGGTGCTGCCGCTGCCGGACGTGTAGGTCGCGTACTGGTCGGTCGTGCCGGTTTCCAGTTGCAGGCGCGGCGCGCCGGTGACGGTGACGGCGGCGTCGAAGGTGATGGTGAGGGTGACGCTGTCGCCCGCGTTGTAGTAGCCGTTGCCGGAAGTTTGCACCACGGATACCACCGCTGGAGCGGCGATGTCGTCGTCCGTGATCGTGACGGTCTGCTGCTGGGTGCCGCTTTCGGTGGCGCTGTCGCCGCCGGACACGCCGGTGATGTCAAGGATAACAGTCTCGTCGGCTTCGTCCACCGCGTCCTGTACGGCAGTCACGGTGGTGGTACCGGTGGTTTGGCCCGCCTTGATGGTGATGGTGTTCGACGACAACGTGTAGTCGCTGCCGGTGGCGGTACCCGTGGCTGTCAGTGTGACCGTGGTGTCGGTGCTGGCCGCCGCGCTCAGGGTCGCCGTCACGGTGGAGGTTCCAGCTGCCTCGGCGATGCTGGCATTGTTGATGGACAGGGTGACCGTGGGGGCGCTCACGTAGTTGGTCAGCGTGCCGCTGTACATATCATGCGCATTGCCATCCGTGCCGGCGGTCCCGCTCGAATCGCCCCCAATCCCGCCCGACCCATTATTCCCCGTCGCCAAGGAGCTTTTGGAGGTGCTATCGATATTCACCGTGCCGCCGTTGTTCCACAAGCCGCCGATGCCGGAACCGCCGTTGCCGCCCGGCTTACCCTTGTAGCCTGAGCCACCGCCACCACCACCACCACCGCCCGCGCCGAGATTGTTCGTGATGGAACTGTTGGTGATAGTCAGGGTTCCGGTGTTGTAGATGCCGCCGACGGCGTTGCCGCCCACCCCGCCTGTGCTGGTGCCACCGGCGCCGCCGCCGCCGCCGCCAATGTTAATGCTGCCATAGGCCGCGGAAGCCCCCGCACCGCCGCTTGTATACACGCCGCCCGCGCCGCCCGCTCCTCCGGTGGATGAGCCGCCAGCGCCGCCCGGGGCCGGACCAGAAGCACCTCCGGCACCGCCGTTCCCTGCCGTTCCCAAGCTACCTTTTGTCAACCCTGAATAAGAGGAGCCGCCTTTGCCGCCAGGTGTGGTACCGTAGCCACCGCCACCACCACCGCCGCCGCCGGCGCCCGTGGTCAATCCGCCGCCACCGCCACCGCCGGCCGCTTTGCTGTTGGTGATCGTACTGCCTGAAATCGTCAGCGTCCCACTGTTATAGATTGCCGCCCCCAGCGCGTCACCGCCAGCGCCGCCAACATCGTTGGCGTCGGCGCCATTGATCCCGGCATCCCCCCCATTTCCAGACAAAAGCCCCTTGGTAATCGTCAGGTTTTGAATCTCCACACTGCCACTCGTGACTTTCAAAATCTGTGTCAGATTATTGCCATCGATGGTGTGGTTACCGCCGACAATAGTGATTTTCTTGCCGTCAGTGATTTTCAGTTCAATCGTGTCGCTGCTTGAGCCGAATGTGATATCGCTGGTCAGCGTGATGGTGTCATCTTCTCCGTTGTTGATATCGCTTGCAATCGCCGACTTCAACCCGGCCAGCGTCGACACGCTATGGGTGGCCATCACGAAATTATAATCAGCCATACCCGGAATGGCGCTCAGGCTGTTGGATTCGATGGTTCCGCTGCGTATTTCCAAATCCCAGTCACCACCCAGCTTTTCCGCACCGGTCAAGTCGGCTGATGCAGCGACGTCCGCACCGGTGGCGTCCGCCAGTGCCTGAATAAAGGCTTGCCCCTCCGCCCCCCCACCGACATTACATCCAAAGAATGCGATATCACCATTGGCGCTCATGGCTTGCCCGATACTGCTGAGTTGAGCCGCGTACTGGCTTAGCCCAGCCATGTCCAACTCTGTATTGCCAAGTACCAGTAATCCCTCATTGCCATGGGACATGACGCTGAGTGTCTCAATACCCCGCATGCCTTGCAGCGCTTGCGCCAATTGGTCTAATCCGTCACTGTGCTGGTCCAGGATAATCACCCGTGTGCCGGCCTCGGCCTTGGCGGCTAACTGCTGCCAGTCCGGCAGACCGCTGTCGACGACCAGCACGCGGGTGACGGTGGTGTCCTGTAATGCCGGGGTGGCGATATTGGTTTCACTGGCGAAGTTGTCCATCATTCAACCTTTTTCTCAGACTGCGGATTTCATGGTGATTACATTGCTGCGGCTGGCCGTCGTATCGGTCCAGAATGACAGCTTGGAATATTGCTCGAATAAATCAGGCGGCAGTATCGTCTGACGCGTCTCCAGACGGACCTGCGGGCGCACCGTATGCAACCCGCGCACGCCCAGTTGCGCATCAAACTCGTCGGCGGAATAGTCGACATGCTCGAAGTCGTGTTCAAACACTTGTTCGCCAATGAACTGATAAATCAGTGGCAACACCTTGTTGGGCGCCTGCGCCAGCAGGTCATAGTCGACCAGCAGCATCCTGTCAGCATGCTCCCCATAAAAGGCCTCCTTCAGCGAGGCCCACGCATAACCGACCAGGCGGTTGCGCTGTGCCAGCGTGTCGACCCGGCTATAGACGGTGTTGCGTTCAATGTCGTCGACAAACAGCGACGTCAATTCATAGGGATTGGAACGGAAACGGCGCTCAATGCTATCCATGATCCAGGCGACATTGCGCACGCAGGCAATGACTTTGGCATCAGGGAACTGGTCCAGCAGCATCGGCAACTTGGCGCACCACATGCGACTGGTGTCGAAAATCACGTCGCGGTGCGCTTGGTCGGCGTAGTAAGCGTCAAACAGCCCTCGCACCAGACGGCGGCGCTGTTCGACGGTCACGGCCGAACTGAACTCACTGCCGGCGGCGAACTGGTGCAGCATGTTATTAAACAGGCTGGCGACCGGACTAGTCATGCCAGCATGAAAACGGGGATTCTGGCGCAGGATGGCGGCCAGCAGCGTCGAACCGGAACGGGGCAGGCCCGAAATAAAATGGAAGCGCTGCGGAGTGGGATGCATTGCTACTTTCGGAGTATGGGTCGACCGAACAACGACCCTCTCATGCCAGCGACTTGCATCGTGATGATTTTACGTGCGAGCAGTATGGACGAGGTCATCGTGTCCTAGACTAAAAGTTACTTAGAACGATTATTCCATAACATCCGATGAAGCCGCCAGTGAAGAATAGCGCACGGCGCGGCGTGCGCGCCAAGCACACGCCACAATTGTGACAGCGGGCCGGCCGGATTATAAAATCCGTGCCGGCCTCAAGACTTACTTCGCCACGCGCGCCTTGCCAAACGCGTCGCCGGCCTTCCACTGCGGCATTTTTGGCGCATTGGCCACCGCCTGCCCCAGATTCAGCGTAAATGCGGCTTGCTGCGTCATGCCGCCCAGGTCCCAGCTCGGGTCATATTCATCGCTGACCTGGTGGTAGCGCTTCGAATACGCGTCATTTTTTGCCTTGGCCGCCGCCTGGTCGCCCAGGTAATCGCTGCCGCGCGTGATGGAAAACGCCGGCACGCCGACTTTGGCAAAGCTGAAATGGTCGCTGCGGAAGTAGCCGCCCGCCAGGTCCGGCCTGGCGTCGGCAATCCGCATCTTCATGGCTTTGGCGGTGGCTTCGGCCAGCTTGCCCAGTTCCGTGCGTTCGCTGCCCTGGGTATTGATATCGCGCGTGACGCCGGCGAAATTCAAGCTATCGAGGTTCAGGTTGGCGGCGGTTTTATCAAGCGGCCACAGTGGCGTCGTCGCATAGGCGGCGCTGCCCAGCAGGCCCTGTTCTTCGGCCGCCACCCACAGGAACATCTGGCTGCGCTTGGCCGGACGGCGCACGGCTTCCTGCGCCATCGCCAGCAAGGCCGCGCTGCCCGATGCGTTGTCGACGGCGCCATTAAAGATGGTGTCGGCACCGGTGCCCTGCATACCCAGGTGGTCCCAGTGCGCGCTGTAGATCACCACTTCCTGCTTGAGTTGCGGGTCGGTGCCCGGCACGATGCCGGCCACATTGAACTGGTCCACCTTGCGCACAGCGGCTTTCATATCGCCACCCACTTTCGCATTCAGCGCCACCGGTTGAAAGTCCTTGCGCTCGGCCTGCGCGCGCAGCGCATCGAGGTCCTGGCCACCGGCCTTGAACAGGGAGCGCGCCGTGTCTTCCGTCATCCAGCCCTGCAGCGGCGTACCGAGGTCACCTTGCGCGAGTTGAAAACGCTCGACGCCATCCCAGCTGTTTTGAATCACGCTCCAGCCATACGATGCCGACGGCGTGGTGTGGATCAGCAGCACACCGGCCGCGCCCAGGCGCGCCGCTTCCTCGAATTTATAGGTCCAGCGGCCGTAATAGGTCAGCGACTTGCCGCCGAAACGGTTCGGTTCTTCCGCCGTGGGCTGCGGATCGTTGACCAGCATGACCAGCACCTTGCCTTTGACATCGAGCCCCTTGAAGTCATTCCAGCCTTCTTCCGACGCGGTGATGCCATAGCCCACGAACACCAGCGGCGCGTCGATGCGGTGCGACGCCTGCGCATCGCCCGGCGCCCACACCCAGTCCTTGCCAAAGCTGGCGGACAATGGCGCGCCATTGGCTTCCAGGCGTAGCGAGCTGTCTTGCGGCAGCGATTTCACGCCCGCGATATGGACCGCCTGGCGGAAGCTGTTGCCGGCGGCCGGCTTCAATCCCACCGCCAGCGCCTGGTTTTCCAGGTAGGAGACGGTCAGGTCGCCGCCGCGCTGGCCGGTGCCACGGCCTTCCAGCAAGTCGCTGGACAGGAACGCCAGGTGCGCGCGCAATGGCGCTTCCGGCACGGTGAATAAAGCGCTTTGCTTGCCGCCGGCGGCATGGGCCGGGAATGCGAACGCGAGGCTGGTGGCCAGTGCGGTCGCGGCGAGGGTCGTGAGCAATTTCTGCATGGTGTCTCGTCGATATCTGAAGTGGATTGGTCGCGACCAGGGATGACCTGATGCGCAGGGCGCGATTGTATGCCAAGAACGGCGTGCGGCCGTTGCGCGCTGCAACATCGGCCCCACCGTTGACGTTTGGCGGGCGGGTCGGGGATACTGCCGGGATGAAGTCCGTCCGCCCCTCCCGCAACGCGCCCGCATCCGGCCAATACGTCGGCCGCTTCGCGCCCTCCCCCACCGGTCCGCTGCACCTTGGTTCGCTGGTGGCCGCCATGGCCAGCTACCTGGACGCCAAAGCGCACCATGGCGCCTGGCTGGTGCGGGTGGAAGACCTGGACCGCGACCGTAACGTGGACGGCATCGACCAGCATATCCTGGCGTCGCTACAGCGCTGCGGCATGCAGTGGGACGGCGACGTCACGTGGCAGACGCGCCGCACCCATTTATATGACGTGGCGCTGGAACAACTGGTGGCGCGGGGCGCGGCCTACCCCTGCTCGTGCTCGCGCCGGGAAATCGCGGATTCCCAATTGCGGCTGGGCCAGAGCGGTGCCGGCCTG
>JAIENA010000258.1 GCA_019751755.1 Burkholderiaceae bacterium
GTGACATTGAAGATGCTGATGGTGGAGACCAACTCCTGGACTTGCTGTCCTATGCTATTGGCGCCCTCCGACTGCTCGGACACCATGTGCGCATTTTGCTGTGTCAACTGGTCAATCGACGTGATGGCTTGGTGAGCCTGGGCAATGCTGTGGCTCTGTTCCGCGCTGGCGGAGCGGATGTGATGCATGATGCCTGCCACTTCGGTGACCGACGTCACGACGCGCTCCATGATCTGGCCCGCCTCGCGAACCAACTCGTCGCCGGCGCCCACGGTTTCCACCGAGTTGCCGATCAGCTCCTTGATTTCCTTGGCGGCCGTCGCCGAACGTTGCGCCAAGGTCCGCACCTCCGCCGCCACCACCGCAAAGCCCCGTCCTTGTTCGCCCGCCCGGGCGGCCTCGACCGCGGCATTGAGCGCCAGGATATTGGTTTGGAAGGCAATGCCATCGATCACGCTAATGATGTCGACAATCTTTCTAGAACTTTCCTTGATCGACGCCATGGTATGTACCACCTGGTCCACCACGGCACCCCCATGCTGGGCGATTTCAGTTGCCTGGCTGGCCAGCGAATTGGCCTTGTCGGCATTGGCGGCATTGTCGCGCACAGCGTTGGTCAATTCTTCCATGGTACTGGCGGTTTTTTCCAGCGAGCCGGCTTGCGCTTCGGTGCGCGACGATAAGTCCGCGTTATGGGCTGCGGCCTGATGCGTCACTTCGGCGATGGTTAGTGCCGATTCCGATACGCGCGACGCGACGCCGGCCACGTTATCGAGGAACCGGTTCAGTGCCGCTGCCACGTGGTCAAATTCGCCGTCCAGTTTTGGCAAGCGCTGCCGCAAGTCGGCGTCGCCAGAGGCCAGACCTTCCACGGCCCGGCGCACTTGCGCCAGGCTGCCTAGGATGCTCCGGATTAACATCGCTGACGCACCCGTCAGGAAAATCGCGGCCGCCAGCATCAATGCCGTCGACAGCGCGACCGAATCGTCCGAGGCCTCCTTCGCGCTGGCGGTCGACTCCGCCGCATCTTTTTCAATCATGTCGCTCAGCGTTTCCATGCGTGGTTCCAACGCGCTGAACGCAGCGTTGAATTCTGCCATCCTGGCACTGAAGTCGGTCGGCGCATCGAATGCCTGCGCAACCATTTGCTGGCTGAGTTTGATGTAAGCATCGACGGCGGGACGCGCCGCGCGGATGGCCTGCTGGATCTCGGCGGGAAGCGGCAGCTTTTCATTGGCGGCAAGCGCTTCGATAAACAAATCGGTGTGCTCGGCCAATTGTTTTTGGATTGCCGCGCGTGCCGCTGGCTGGCTGTTTTGCGCCGCCATGGCGGCGCCCAGGACGTCGGATCGCAGCGCATCGTGCATCATGTCGGCTTCCATATGGTGGCGCATGGCGGCGGCAGACGTGGCGTTTTTTTCCACGGCTTCGATGATATGCCGCTCGCCCCAGATGCCGAAGCAACCCATGGTGACCGAGAAGAGCAGGCTGATGGCGCCAAATCCGATTAGGCGGGTCTTGATGTTCATTGTGAGCCTCTGGTGATTAGTATTTATATGAAAGGCCTGGTGTCATGCTGGGGGCACAGGCCGTGGGTCATCGGAGGTTCCGGTAGTGCAATGGTGGATAAAATTAGGAATTGGATGAAAAATTCAGTTGAATTAGTCAAATTAGGTGATTTAGTCAAAACTATATCAATTTTAGGCATGGCGACTGTGAAATGAAAATAAATTTCTGCAGTGAGTTATCCAGACTGTTGCAAAATGCAAGTAACAAAGGATGAGCATGGCGTTGCCGGCAGATGATTCCTGTTGGAACTATGCTTGGTGTAAACTGACTCCCCACGCCCAAAGCGAACGCCCATGACCCAAGACTTCCTCCAGACCTTCATCCTGCTATTGCTGGTGACCGACCCGTTCGGCAATGTGCCGTTATTTGCGACCGCACTGGCCTCCGTGCCGCCGGCGCGCCGCCCCAAGATCGTGGTGCGTGAATGCCTGATCGCCTTCGTTGTCCTGCTGGTGTTCATGTTCTTCGGCAGCCATTTCTTGAAGGCGCTGAGTTTGTCGGAAGCGTCGCTGCGCATTGCCGGCGCGGTGATCCTGATGCTGATTGCGATCCGCATGATCTTCCCGCATCCCGATGGCGTACTGGGCCGCAATGAGGGCGGCGAACCGTTTATCGTGCCGCTGGCGATTCCCGCCTTGGCCGGGCCGTCCGCGCTGGCGACCGTGCTGCTGTTTTCCCGCGAGAGCACCGGCGAAGTGGTGATCCACGTGGCGGCGCTGGCGGCAGTGGTGGTGGTGTGGCTGGCCGTATTCCTCGGTGCCGAGCGCTTGCAGAAGGTGCTGGGCCCGCAAGTGATGACGGCGTTTGAACGGCTGATGGGGTTGATCCTGGCGGCGATGTCGATCGAGATGCTGCTCGGTGGTGTGCGGGAATTTGTGAAGACCCTGTAAGGCAATACGCGTTCAATGATTGAAGATCACATCCGGGAAGAAGTGCTTGCGCGCTTGAAAAAGGCTGAGCAGGAGCATGACGTCAAGATATTATTGGCGGTCGAATCCGGCAGCCGCGCGTGGGGATTCGCATCGCCCAACAGCGATTACGATGCGCGGTTCATTTATGTGAACCGGCCGGAGTGGTATTTGTCGGTCGGTTTGGAGGAGCAGCGCGACGTCATTGAATACCCGATTGTTGATGACCTCGATGTCAACGGCTGGGATTTGCGCAAGGCGTTGCGCCTGTTCTGGAAATCCAATCCTGCATTTATGGAGTGGATACAGTCGCCGATCATCTATATGCAGCAAGGGGCATTTGCGGATGACAGCCGGGTGCTGATGCGTGAAGTGTACTCCGTTGAAAGCGGTATTTACCATTACCGCAGCATGGCAAAAACCAATTTCCGTGGCTATTTGCAAACGGAACTGGTGCCGCTGAAAAAGTATTTTTATGTGCTGCGCCCCTTGCTTGCGGTGCGCTGGCTCGAGCGGTATGGCACGCCGGCACCGATCGAGTTTCACAAGCTGCTGGAAACCCTGGACGGCGACCGGCCGCTGCTGGATGCCATCGATGCGTTGCTGGAGCAAAAGCGCGCCAGTCCGGAATTGGGCTTGTCGCCGCAAGTGCCCGCGATTCAGGTGTTCATTGTCGAGGAACTGGAGCGCTTGCAATCCATCGCGCCTGCGCACTTTGAACGAAGGAATGTTGAGCCCGCATTATCCGGCGTATTTCGGAAAGTTCTGGCAGAAGCCTGGGCGCGGTAACCGTAGTCTGGAAATTTTCATTTATCTATTTCGATTGCTCTCTTTCTTTGGATTTATGCGGTCCTTATAATTTATGCAGCGCTGCAAAATTTGAAGCCTGCCAGCGCACTTAATGAAAGGTGCTTGCAAATGGCAAACGGAATCGATGAAGTAATGAGTGGGCACGGTGACACTGCCGCTGTACATGCGCTACAGGGCCAAGACCGGCGGGCATTGGCCCGCTTGTTTGATGATGCCAGGAAGCGATTGGTAGAGACGGGTACTCGTAATCGCTTGGTCCATGTAAATCGGAAAAATACCCGAGGTAATGTCATCAATATCGTCAATGAGCGTTCCGACGATATTTACGCAATTCTTTCCAGTGGTAAAACTATGCGGTTCCTTGCGACCGGCAAGGATACCGATTCAGACGACCTTCTCCTGACAGGCAGCACTGAACAGGAATTTGATACTGAGCGTTATACAGACTCGTTATTGGAAACCAGGTTGGGGCCGGACGCGCTCCCAAAGCGCCTGCTGAAAATCGCGCGCGAATCACAGACGGCGGAAGAGGAATCTGGCGTCAATGTACTTTACTTGGCAATTGGTTTTCTCACTTGGTTTGAGGATAAGGCATCAGCCACACCCCGTAGTGCGCCACTGGTTTTGTTGCCCGTGCAATTAGTTCGCAATCAGCGCACTTCAACTTATGACCTGCGTTTGCGTGACGAAGATCTGGTCACCAATCTGCCGTTGCAGCAGCGCCTTAAAGATGATTTTGGCTTGGTATTGCCCGAGCTCGAAGTTGATGAAGGCTGGACGCCTTCGGCCTATTTTAGCCAGATTGCGTCGGTTATCTCACAGCAGGTTAGATGGGAAATAGACAGCGACGGCATGCAGCTTGGCTTCTTTTCGTTTTCGAAGCTGCTGATGTACCGCGACTTGTCGCCAGATGCGTGGCCGGATGGGGCATTGACAAAGCATGCTTTAACGCAGGGCCTGCTATATGAAGGTTTTGAATCCGAGTCGCCGCTGATTCGTGCCGAAGATCGTCTGGATGACTTGCTACCACCAGAAAAAATCTTTCATGTGGTTGATGCTGATGCTTCGCAGGCCATTGTGATTGAGGAAGTCAGGCAGGGGCGTAACCTAGTCGTGCAAGGACCTCCTGGCACAGGCAAGTCACAAACCATCACCAATATTATTGCGGCAGCGGTGAAGGAAGGGAAGCGCGTATTGTTTGTCGCCGAAAAAATGGCGGCATTGTCTGTCGTGCATGAGCGGCTGGTCAAAGTTGGCTTGAAAGATGTTTGCCTAGAATTGCATTCCCGTACAGCGAATAAAAAAGTGGTGCTTGCCGAGTTGGCACACACCATCGCAAGGTCATCGTCCGGTGCCCCCGCTATGCCCGGCGCACCCATTGAACTCACTCAGGTGCGTGACAGGCTCAATCTCACGGTCCAGCAATTACATCAGCCGATTGGCGTCAGCGGGGAAACCCCGTTCAGTGTCATGGGCATACAGTCGTTGCTGATTGGTCAGCAGGTACCCGCCCCTGGGATTGATGGCAAGCGCTTGACAGGGATGGCGCCAGCACAAATCAATGATTTGATCGACCTGCTGAACCGATATGGTGAATTGCTGTCCAGCGAAGGACATCCGGATGCACATCCGTTTGCCGGTATCGGGAACCTTGATTTGCAGCCGACCGACCTGTCCCGGCTGACGCGGTCGCTCGATAGCGCTGTGCAATGCATAGAAGACTATTGTGCAGCTTTGGCGGAAGCGGCTGCTTTACTTGGCGTCGAATTGCCCAAGTCTTTGGCCGACGGCCGGGGATTGGTGGAGACGCTGACGGCATTGCGCGGTTTGCCCGATAACGCAGCGGAGCTCGCCTTGCAACTGCTCTCATTGCGAGATATCGGGCGATTGCGGCAGGTTGTCGAGGCTGGTGCGGCATGGCGTACAGAATGCGATGTCGCCCGTACCCTGTTTGTTGACTCAGCGTTCGATGCATCACCGCTCGGGTTGCGGGGTGCGCTGGCTGAGGGGGCACAATCGTTTTTTGCCCGCTGGTTTGGTGCCTATCGCGGCGCATCTCGCCAATTGGCGGGGATGTTGCGCGGCACGTTGCCCAAGGCTGCTGCGGACAGGCTGGCGTTACTGGATACCTTGCTGGATATCCATGCATTGAAAGTACGCTGGAAGAACGACGATGCATATAGCGCGCAGTCGTTGGGCCAGATGTGGCGCGGGGAGCAGACGGATTTTATACGCTTGCTGCCTGTGTTGATTTGGTGCGAGCAAGCGCAACATACGCCGATCCAGTGTGACCCGGAACACCGGATTGCGCTGGCAAATCAGCCTGAACGTCTGTTGGAATTGTTGGCACGCATTGAAAGTCTGCAGCCGAGTACACGCGCAGCCATCGATGAAGTCGTGATGATGTTGCAGCCAAGTGATGTGGTACTGGAGCATCACAGTGAACTTCACATGATCGCCGCTTGGATGCGGCGCATGTCGGCCGCAATGGCGCGGTATCCAGGTTGGGTGGCGTTGCACGCGCAGGCTTTGAGGATCGATCGAGCGGGAGTTCCGGATGTCGGCGTCAAGATGCGTGCCGGTACTTTGTCTGCTTCGGATGCGGCCAGTGAGGTCCGCTACGCCCGGGCTGAGGCGCTTTGGCATATGGCCAGGGAAGCATCGCCATTGCTGCGTGAGATTGGACAGCAGGATCGGCACCGAAGCGTATCTGAATTTGTTACGTATGAGCGCGCGCACCTGAAGAACAATGTCACCAATATCGTGGCGGGGCATTTGGCGCAAGTGCCGCAGGGAGCCATGGGCGAGATGAAAGTGATTCGCGGCGAAATAGGCAAGAAGCGAGGCCATATTGCATTGCGCAAGCTATTCGCCACTGCCGGTACTG
>JAIENA010000281.1 GCA_019751755.1 Burkholderiaceae bacterium
GCACTATCAAGTGACGCGCAATTTCCTGCTGCACCCACAACGCATGCTCGATGTGTTACTGGCTGACAGCAGTGATTGAGTGCGTGAGGTGATTTTTTTAACGCATACTGTAAGAAACCCGCGCGGCGGATGACTACCTGTTTAAGTACAGTTCATCCGTCCATGTCATGACCGTTAGACCAACGTTAAACGAAGCCAGCGACAGCCAGAACGACCGCTACCGGCTGGCCATTGCCAGTTTCGGGCCGGACCTCGCCCGCTTCGCCATGGGCTATGAGCGCGATGCCGCCAAGCGCCAGGAATTGGTGCAGGAAGTCCACGTCGCACTGTGGCAAAGCTTCGCCACCTACCAAGAGCAATGTTCGCTGCGCACCTGGGTATACCGCGTCGCGCACAACGTGGGCGCCACCCATATCCAGCGCAGCTTTCGCATGGCCGACCGCATCAGCCTGGAAATCGATGAAGCCGAACACGTGGCCGACGAACGCGATGGCATAGCCGACGCCGAACGGCGCATGAACCTGGAGCGCTTGCTGGCGCTAATCCACAAGCTGGCGCCGCTGGACCGCGAAGTGATGCTGCTGTACCTGGAAGACCTCGACGCCGCCGCCATCGGCGACGTCACCGGCATTTCCGCGCGCAATGTCGCCACCAAGATCCACCGCATCAAGGCGCTGCTGGCCCGCCAACTGGGGACGAAAGGTTAATCATGGACGAACAGGACATCAAAAATATGTGGCGCTCGGCTTCGCCTGCCCCTGCCGCTGCAGTGCCGCTGGAAGAAGCGGAACTGGCTAAACGTGCCAGCCGCTTCCAGCGCCGCATCGCGCGCCGCAATTTTCTTGAATATGCGGCGGCGCTGCTGGTGTGCGGCGGCTTTATTTTCTACCTGTGGGAATTCCCCGATCCGCTGATGCGCGCTGGCAGCGTGCTGTCGATCATCGGCACGCTAGTGGTGGTCTGGCAGTTGCGACGGCGCGCGTCGAGCCGCCCGCGGCCGGGCGCGCAATCGGCACTGCCCAGCCGCGACTTCCACCGCACGGAGTTGATGCGCCAGCGCGACGCGCTGCGCTCCGTTTGGCTGTGGTACGTGACGCCACTGGTGCCCGGCATGGTGGTGTTTCGCCTGGGCGTCAATGCCAACCCCGATCCATCGCTGCCGTTTGCGCGTGGCTGGGCGGCCGAGGGCTTCATCGCCGGCGTGGTGCTGGTGGTCATCCTGATCAACCTGTATGGCGCGCACAAGCTGCAGCGCCAGATCGACCAGCTCGATCACATCGACATCTAACTTTTCACGTCACCCGGAGGTTGTTTGACGTCTTCCCCTCCCTAAAGAGAGGGGATTCCTGCTGCCAGCGTCGCACGTCCGCGACGGAGAATGTTTATCGCAGCATTGAGATCACGATCATGGACCACACCGCAATCACTACATTGCCATTCTCTTATTCCAAGGTCTGCGATACCTTTCGGCCGCGAATCGGGCTTGGCGCCACAGTTCGAGCAGATCTGGGTGGTGAATCGTTCGTCCACTTCCTGAAACATCGCGCCATGCTTAACAGCCTTGTACGCCAGTTGAGTACGAAGTGTCGTCCAGCCTGCGTCCAATACCGACTTCGCCATGCTGGTTTTGGCGAGACCTGCCGCGTTCACGTTACCGACCACGATATGGTCGAATTCGCCCACGAGGCGGGTGGACAGTTTGTGAAGAAAATCTTGCCTGCGATTAGCAGTCTTAGCATGGATGGCTTGAACGCGCCGCTTCTTATGCGCTCGCTGGGCAATGGCCAACGCCGGCTCGGCCTCCCGGTAAAAGCCGGGGGCAGGTATGCGTTCGCCGGTCGTCAGTGTGGCCAAGTCATGCAACCCCAAGTCGATGCCAACCCGCTGTACGCCCCCCCTAACCGGAGGTTCTGCCAACTCAAGCACAATGTTCAGGAACCAGTTGCCACGACGGTCACGGGAAAAGTTAGTGCCGTCGACAATTTTCCCTTCCGGCAGAGGTCGCGAGTAAAACACGCGGAATGTATTGCCCACAAAGCGAAACGCATTGCCCTCCCGCTTGAGCTCGCGCCCTTTCAACGGCACCCAGCCCAGCGATTTCCGACCACGGTAACGCAGGTATGGCTTGTTCAATTGCTTACGCGACTTTGCATATTGCTGACAGACGTCGTTAATCGTGCCCGAATGCAGCCCAAGCTCCTTGCTGCAGCCGGTGGTCAGGTTAATCAAATCAAATCCCGTGTGCCAACGTCGATTGAAGCGCAACGCATCCTTCTGCCTGTCATTGCAGAAATTCCACACGAGATTTACCCTCCGTGCCTGCTGATTCAGCAGGCCGGTCAGGGATTTCACGCGGTATCGATAGACCAAGTTCATCCCCCTTTGACGACGCGTGTAGAAATTGGTTCCCCGTTTAATCGAAAGAATGTTCGGCGGCTGCGCCGCCGGCTCCTTTCCCCCCGCCCTGAAGGACGGGGTTTCTCGGAGCACAACCCGATGAAACGTTTCCCCCACAAGGCAGGGCGGACGGCGCTCGCCTGCGCCCTCGCCGCATCGGCCATCACCGCCATCCCGGCCACCGCCGCCCCCGCACTAGACGACAGCGCCCACCGCCTCGCCACCCAGCGCACCGGCAGCGGCGCGCTGGCCAGCATCGTCATCGGCATCGTGGAACAGGGCGGCCAGCCCGCCGTGTATGGCTTCGGCCAGGTCAATGACCGCGTCCCCGATGGCGACACCGTGTATGAAATCGGCTCGGTCACCAAGACCTTCACCGCGCTGCTGCTGGCGCAGGAAGCAGCCAGCGGCAAGCTATCGCTGGACGAGCCGGTACAGCGCCTGCTACCCGGCTACACCATCCCCGCATGGCAGGGCCAGGCCATCACCTTGCGCGACCTGGCCACTCAAACGTCCGGCCTGCCCCGCTTACCGACCGGTTTTGTGCCGCCCGACATGGCCAATCCGTACGTGGGATATGGCGCGGCCGAGCTGCAATCTTTCCTGCGCGGCCATCAACTGGCGCGCAAACCAGGTGCCTCGTACGAATACTCCAACCTCGGTTACGGCTTGCTGGGCGTGGCACTGGCGACCCGCGCCGGCAAACCTTATGACACGCTGGTGCATGAACGGATTGCCGTACCGCTAGGCATGCAATCGACCGGCATCGCCCTGACGCCGGACATACGCGCCAGGCTGGCGCCCGGCCACGATGCCATCGGCAAACCGGCAGGCAACTGGGATTTCGACGCGATGGCCGGCGCCGGCGCACTGCGCTCCACCGCCACCGACATGCTGCGCTACCTGCAAACCCTGATGCCCGCCGCTGCCGGTACACCGTATGCGCTGGCCATACAGCGCCAGCGCCCCGTCATGCAGGGCACCGACATCGCCCTGGGCTGGCACCTGAGCGACGTGCGCGGCACGCGCATCGTCTGGCATAACGGCCAGACCGGCGGCTACGCGGCCTTTGCCGGTGTCACGGCGGACGGCAAGCGCGCTGTCGTGGTGCTGGCCAACACGTCCGCGCCGGTGGACGGCATTGCGCAAGCGGCGTTGGTGCCCGGTGCTCCGCTGCCTGCCGCCACCGTGGTGCTGGCTCAAGAGGTGCTGGCCGGCTATACCGGTAGATACCAACTGGCGCCCGGTTTTGTGCTGGCGGTCACGCCTCTGCGCCAGGGACTGCAAGTGCAGGCAACGGGGCAGCCGCCGTTCGAAGCGCAAGCCACGGGGCGCGATGAATTTGTCGTGGCGGCGGTCGATGCGCAGCTAGTTTTCCGGCGCAATGCGGCGGGGCTGGTGGAGGGGGTGGTGTTGCGGCAGAACGGGCGGGAGATTACGGGCAAGCGGTTTGAGTGATCGGCATGCGCGGCACGGTTTTCGAATTGGCAGGTTTTGATCACTTGCTGGGCTGATTGTGCCGCCAGCGCCTGGATCGTCATGATGCAAGTTGGCAAGCCGAGAGTTCTCTTCATTTCTCGGATGAGAAAACCAAGCTCTCGACCACGCGCCAGTACTCGCCTTGATATTTTTTGTCCACTTTATTTAAATAAAAACTAACATTCACCGCATCGTTCTTTTGTGTGTTTTGACGCAACTGTACAAAGCCACGCAAAAACATTTTTTTGCCATCTTTAACAAAGCAATAATATATATCCCCATAATTCATTTTCTTTTTATGAATACGACTTTTCGAACAATACGCATCAGCCAATTCTGATGAATTATCAAATTCCTCCACTACGTTATACCAAGCAATTACGGCAGCAGCAGGAATTTTTTTTCTTTCAATATAATCAAAAAGACTTTCCTTTCTTAGGTCAGGGCAGCTTTCATTTTTATTTAACAATACGTAAACCCCTCTATCCGGGGCATCAGAAACACCAGTGCAGTGAGGAAATACGCTAGGTATTTCCACACCGAATGACAGTTGATCATTCCAATAGAATGTTCCCGCTAGCATACCAGCGACCCATAACATGCTATTTCCCCGGCCGCTGTTGCATCCAAATTTCCTTTCGCCTAACCACCGTATCAAACTGCCGTCGCAGCAATGTTTCGTAGCCATGGTTGACTGAATTATATTTAGGCGGAGTCAGCAACTCCTTAATAAAATCATCAACAACTTCAATCCCCCTTAAACGACGTCCCCATTGGGTCTTGGTTTCAAAGTAATCGGTGGCAGCCTGAAATGACTCAAAGGACAAGTTCCTCCCGCCGGCCCTGGTAAGTCCCCACGGATTGTGCAAGCTTCGGTTATGTTCATCCAGCCAAGCACATTCCGCAGAGGATAAAGAAAATAGCAGATCCTCATTGGTTTTCATTCTGATGGACAGGCTGCGAATAGGGCCATACATGTCGTTAAAGTAGTTATTTACCTTTTCTGGATTTGTGGCCCTTGCCACAGATACCTTTCCTTCAAGTGCGTTTACTAGGAATTGATTCCCATCCTCGCCCTCGAATTCCTGAGAGCACCCTGCACCACTTTGATCGCCACCTGCCACTCCGCTGCTGAATGAAAGAGACGAAATCAATCGGGCACCGCACTCGGTTAAGTCATCATGATATGCATAGGGTTTGCCTTCATGCTTGGCCCCTGCACTATCCGGCTTCAATGCAAACTTGCCTTTGCACTGCGGGCAAATCGACATGTCGCCATCAAGCGCCGCAAGTTTTCCCATTACCACAGTACCGGACGAGGCAGATATCACTTGCCCGCCATGGCTGGTCTTGTCACCAACCCGGATGACAGCACGGCCTTCATGTTTCATCTCAGCCCCCATCCTTTGAAACCATCCCGGGGCCGGTCTGCTCCATTAGGTGCCAGATGACGTCTTTTTCGTCCAGGTCCAGCAGCCAGTCACGCTTGGGTTGCGGGAACGGCTGCCCTTTCAACAGGAACACCTGACGCCAGGGCTGGTTGACCGTGACTTGTAACGGATGTGACTCCGGCACCCATGGCTGCCAGATGCCGCCGACCTTGCATACTTCATGGCTGCGACTGGTGACGGGCTGCGCCGGGCGCGCGACCTTGCGTGTCAGCCCAGGAACGGCGACCGGATCAACCGGATAATCATTGTTACGCACTGTGACGAGATATACCCAGGTAACCCCATTCAGCGGGATACTGCGCGTGCCATCGGAAACATAAATCGTGTCGAAGCGCTCGTTCTTACCATATAGCGCTGGCCGCTGATTCTTGACCGGCTCGGTGCCTGTGTATGGCTGCCAGTAGCCTGCAAACGGCGCGTTCCGTAAATTGGTGGTCTCCCCAGTCATGCGCAGGCGATATGCGGGGTCGACAAAATGCCGGTCGCCGGGTGGCCGCGGTGCTTCGGGCGGCAGGTCTGGCGCAAAGGTCACGCCCATTACTGCTTTCAGCAGTGAATCACGAGTACCGTCCCATGGCGGTAATTCTGCGGGTGGAAGGGGAAGAATTTTATCCAGATTGGGAAAGCGACGGCTTCGATTAAAGAACAAGGCGTCGTCCAGCATGTCGTAGCGCTTGCCCCTGGCCTTGTCGATGTAGGGTGGGAGCATTTGGTCCATATCGAACGGATGATCAAACTCTATCGAGAGAGAGCGGGCACAATCCGCGCAGCCGTGTTTGACTCCTTCGGAGCCTGTCAGAATTTTTGTGTGTCCGGGGTCATGAAATAATACCGAAAGGGATGTTCCATGACCGACACAATGACC
>JAIENA010000465.1 GCA_019751755.1 Burkholderiaceae bacterium
CACACCTTTGCGCTTGATGATCTTGCAGTTGCGGCAGATGCGCTTGACTGAAGCGTTAACTTTCATTTTTGCACTCTTTTCTAGTACGTTTGTTTGATTTACTTGGTCCGGAACACAATGCGGGCGCGGCTCAAGTCGTACGGTGTCAACTCAACCGTTACCTTGTCGCCGGGAAGGATGCGGATATAGTTCATCCGCATTTTACCCGAAATGTGTCCAAGTACCACGTGGCCGTTTTCCAGCTTCACTCGAAATGTTGCATTCGGGAGGTTCTCAAGAACCTCGCCTTGCATTTGGATGACGTCGTCTTTTGCCATTCGTATGTTTGCCTCGCTTATCGCGTTGGAACTCCGCCCTTGAAGTTTGCTTTGCGCAGCAGCGAATCATATTGCTGCGACATCACGTAATTCTGAACCTGGGCCATGAAGTCCATGGTCACTACCACAATAATCAGCAGCGAGGTGCCACCGAAGTAGAACGGCACTTTCCACTGTGCTTGCATAAACTCCGGCAACAAACACACCAGGGTGATGTAGACGGCGCCAGCCAGCGTCAATCGCATCAGGATCTTGTCGATGTAACGGGCAGTCTGCTCACCGGGACGAATCCCTGGCACAAAGGCCCCGCTCTTCTTCAAGTTGTCCGCAGTTTCTTTGCTGTTAAACACCAAAGCGGTGTAGAAGAAGCAGAAGAACACGATTGCAACGGCATACAGCAATGCATGAATAGGCTCGCCTGGTGCCATCGATGCCGACAGGCCCTTGAAGAACCGGACAGCAGGGTTGGACGAGTCAGCGCCCTTCGAGAACCAGTCCACGATGGTAGCCGGGAACAAGATAATCGACGATGCGAAGATCGGCGGGATCACGCCGGCCATGTTCAGTTTCAACGGCAAGTGGCTGGTCTGACCGCCATAGATCTTGTTACCGACCTGGCGCTTGGCGTAGTTGACCAGAATCTTGCGCTGACCACGTTCCACGAACACCACGGTATAAGTGACGCCAGCCACCAGTACCAGGATGATCAAGGCCGAGAATGCGCCGATCGTGTCGTTCGCCACCTGGGTCAACAAACCGCCCAGTGCGCCCGGCAGACCTGCCGCAATACCAGCAAAGATGATGATCGAGATGCCGTTACCAAGACCACGCTCGGTAATCTGCTCACCCAACCACATCAGGAACATAGTGCCGGTCAACAGCGTCACGACCGTCACGAAGCGGAAGCCCAGGCCTGGATCCAGCACCAGTCCCGGCTGCGATTCCAGTGCCACGGCGATGCCGAGTGCCTGGAACAGCGCCAGACCCACGGTTGCATAACGCGTGTACTGGGTGATCTTGCGCCGGCCGGCTTCACCTTCCTTTTTCAACGCTTCCATCTGTGGCGACACGATCGACAGCAATTGCATGATGATCGAGGCCGAGATGTACGGCGTGATACCCAGCGCAAACACTGTAAAGCGCGAAAGGGCGCCACCCGAGAACATGTTGAACATGCCCAGGATGCCGCCTTCTTGCGACTTGAACAGCGAGGCCAGTTGTGCCGGGTCTACACCCGGCACAGGAACGTGAGCGCCGATACGATACACCACCAATGCGCCAAGCAGGAACCACAGGCGGCTCCATGGGAAGCCTGCAGCTGCACTCTTGGCAAGTTGTGGGTTGGTCGCCATTGTCGCTCCGATCTAGTCAGCAGCCAATTAGGCTACCGAACCGCCAGCCGCTTCGATGGCAGCTTTCGCGCCAGCGGTGACTTTCAGACCCTTGACGGTAACAGCCTTGGTGATCTCGCCCGAAGCGATCACACGCACGTCGCGCGCCAGGACGCTCAACACGCCGGCTTGCTTCAGTACCAGGATGTCGACTTCGCCAACTGCCAGGGCGTTCAGGTCGGACAGACGCACTTCAGCTTTGAAGGTGGCGTTCAGCGACTTGAAACCGCGCTTAGGCAGACGACGTTGCAGAGGCATTTGACCGCCTTCGAAACCGACTTTGTGGAAGCCGCCCGAACGCGATTTTTGACCTTTGTGACCACGGCCAGCGGTTTTACCCAGGCCGGAGCCGATACCGCGGCCAACGCGACGCTTGTAGTGCTTAGCGCCTTCTGCTGGTTGAATGGTATTCAATTCCATTGTGTTCTCCAGATCGTAAGCCAGGGCTTACGATACGACTTTCACGAGGTAAGCGACTTTGTTGATCATGCCGCGAACCGACGGGGTGTCCTGCAACTCGGAAACCGAGTTGACACGGCGCAGGCCCAGACCACGCACGGTAGCGCGGTGGTCTTGACGGGTGCCGATCAGGCCTTTCACCAGTTTGACTTTAATAGTGCTCATGTGGTTTCCCCTTAAGCCAGGATATCTTCCACCGACTTGCCGCGTTTCGCAGCGATGTCAGCAGGAGTACTCATTTTCGACAGGCCGTCCAGGGTGGCGCGCACCAGGTTGTACGGGTTGTTCGAACCGGTGGATTTCGCCACCACGTCCGTTACACCCATCACCTCGAAGATAGCGCGCATGGCGCCACCAGCGATAACACCGGTACCTGGCTTGGCTGGGCTCATCAGCACTTTCGACGCGCCGTGGCGGCCCGTCACAGTGTGCTGCAGCGTGCCGTTTTTCAACGGCACTTTGATCAGGTTGCGGCGGGCTTCTTCCATTGCCTTCTGCACACCGACTGGCACTTCTTTCGATTTGCCTTTACCCATGCCGATACGGCCATCGCCGTCGCCGACCACGGTCAGTGCTGCGAAGCCCATGATACGACCACCCTTGACCACTTTGGTCACGCGGTTGATCGCGATCATTTTTTCGCGCATGCCATCATCCGGCTTGTCGCTTTGCATTTTTGCTTGCATTTTTGCCATGATCGTACCCTTAGAACTTCAGACCGGCTTCGCGGGCAGCTTCTGCCAGCGCTTTAACACGGCCGTGGTAACGGAAACCGGAGCGATCGAACGCTACTTCGGTGATTCCTGCTTTCAGTGCTTTTTCTGCTACGCGCTTGCCAACCAGAGCGGCGGCAGCGGCATTGCCACCCTTGCCGGATTTGCCAGCCAGTTCAGCACGCACTTCAGCTTCCAAAGTCGATGCCGAAACCAGTACTTTGGCTTCCGGGGAGATCAGGTTCGCATAGATGTGCAGATTGGTGCGGTGAACCGACAGGCGGTTCACTTTCAATTGCGCGATCTTGATCCGGGTTTGACGTCCGCGGCGCAGACGAGATTCTTTTTTGTCCATCGTCAGCCCCTAATTACTTCTTCTTGGTTTCTTTGATCTTAACCACTTCGTCCGCATAACGGACGCCCTTGCCCTTATAAGGCTCAGGGGAGCGGTAAGCGCGAACTTCGGCAGCCACTTGGCCAACCTGTTGACGGTCGATACCTTTGATCAGGATCTCGGTCGGGGTTGGGGTTGCGCAGGTCACGCCGGCTGGCATGTCATGCACGACTGGGTGCGAGAAGCCCAGGGACAGATTCAGCTTGTCACCTTGAGCCTGGGCTTTGTAGCCCACGCCAACCAGGTTCAGCTTTTTCTCGAAGCCCTTGGTCACGCCGGTAACCATGTTGTTGACCAGCGCGCGCAGCGTGCCGGACATCGCGTTCGATTCACGGGAATCGTTCACTACGTCGAAGGTCAGGGTGCCAGCGTTGTTTTCTACTTTCACCAGGCCGTTCAGGGACTGGGTCAGTACGCCCAGCGGGCCTTTTACGGTGATCGCTTGTGCGGAGATGGCGACTTCAGCGCCAGCTGGCACAGCGATAGGCATTTTAGCTACACGAGACATTATTGCTCCTTACGCGACGTAGCAGATGACTTCGCCGCCCACGCCATTGGCGCGTGCTTTGCGGTCGGTCATGACGCCTTGCGGGGTCGACACAATGGCAACGCCCAGGCCGTTCATCACGGTCGGGATTTCATCCTTGCCTTTGTACACGCGCAGACCTGGACGCGAAACACGTTCCAGACGCTCGATGACAGGACGGCCTACATAATATTTCAAACCGATCTTGAGTTCCGACTTGCCACCGTCAACGGCAACAGCGAAATCTTCAATGTAACCCTCGTCCTTCAGGACGTTGGCAATCGCTACTTTGACTTTCGACGATGGCATGGCCACGGTCGTTTTTTGCACGCCTTGGGCGTTGCGAATGCGGGTCAGCATATCGGCGATAGGATCGCTCATACTCATTGCTTGTTCTCCTATTACCAGCTGGCTTTGGTCATACCCGGGATCTCACCACGCATGGCGAATTCACGGAGCTTGATACGACCCAGGCCGAATTTACGGAAGGTGCCGCGAGGACGACCGGTGACTGCGCAACGGTTGCGCTGACGGGTCGGTGCGGAATTGCGTGGCAGGGCCTGCAGTTTCAGGCGCGCTTCGTAACGCTCTTCTTCCGACTTCGACTGGTCATCAATGATGGCCTTCAGAGCTGCGCGTTTGGCGGCAAATTTATTTGCCAGGTCCACACGTTTCTGCTCACGGTTAATCAGTGCGAGTTTTGCCATGATCTACTTAGTTCCTGAACGGGAATTTAAAGGCGGCGAGCAGCGCTTTGGCTTCATCGTCGGTCTTCGCGGTGGTGGTGATCGAAATGTTCATACCACGCAGCGCATCGATCTTGTCGTACTCGATCTCAGGGAAGATGATCTGCTCTTTCACACCGATGTTGTAGTTGCCACGGCCATCAAACGATTTGCCGGACACGCCACGGAAGTCACGCACACGTGGCAGGGCCACGGTGATGAAACGGTCCAGGAACTCGTACATGCGGGCGCCGCGCAGGGTCACCATGGTACCGATTGGGTAGCCTTCGCGGATTTTGAAACCGGCGATAGCTTTACGGGCCTTGGTGGTCACTGGCTTCTGGCCTGCGATCTTGGTCAGGTCGCCAACAGCGTGCTCCAGCACTTTCTTGTCAGCGATGGCTTCGCCCACACCCATGTTCAGGGTGATTTTGGTCAGGCGAGGTACTTCCATTACCGTGGTGTAACCGAATTTTTCGGTCAGCTCGGCAACGATTTTGTCTTTATAGACTGCTTGCAGACGGGCCATTTCTTATTACCCTTTCACTACTTCGCCGTTCGACTTGAAGACGCGGACTTTTTTGCCGTCCACATCTTTAAAGCCTACGCGATCTGCCTTACCGGTCGCAGCGTTGAACAGCGCAACGTTGGACACGTGAATAGGCATGGTCTTATCAACGATGCCACCAGTTACACCAGTCATCGGGTTTGGCTTGACAGCCTTTTTAGCGACATTGACGCCATCAACCACGATGTGTTCTGCGTCTACGCGACGCAGCACGGTACCGCGCTTGCCTTTGTCTTTGCCGGTCAAAACGATGACTTCGTCGTCTTTACGAATCTTATCCATTGCTGACTCCTTACAGAACTTCCGGTGCCAGGGACACGATCTTCATGAACTTTTCAGTACGCAACTCGCGCGTAACTGGTCCAAAGATACGGGTACCGATTGGCTCCAGCTTGTTGTTCAGCAGGACAGCAGCGTTGCCGTCGAACTTCACCAGGGAACCATCTTGGCGGCGCACACCTTTAGCGGTACGCACAACCACGGCGTTGTAAATTTCACCTTTTTTGACACGGCCACGTGGCTGAGCCACCTTAACGGTGACTTTGATCACGTCGCCAATGCCTGCATAACGGCGCTTGGAACCGCCCAACACCTTGATGCACAGAACTTCCTTGGCACCGGTGTTGTCGGCCACTTCGAGCCGGCTTTCAGTTTGAATCATAGTATTCTCTTTCCCAACTTAAGCCGAAGAATCCACACAATATGGACCTGTCGGTCAGTCTTGGTCCCGCCAGCGCATCTTGCGATGTGCTGCTTGGGTGCTTGATCTTCAAACAAGTACTGACCGCGATCCATGTCTGCGGAGAGACACTTTGCGGCGATACATGAACGAAGCCCGCAAGTATTACACGAAACCTGCGGGCTTGCAAGAACTAATTAAAACTGCCCCCCAAAGCTTGCACCAGGGAGGCAATCTCAATTAAACGATTTGTGCAGCTTGCACTACACGAGTCACCGTCCACGCCTTCGTTTTGGAGATCGGACGACCTTCCTGGATCTCAACCGTATCACCGGCTTTGACCTGGTTCGATTCGTCATGTGCGTGGTATTTAGCCGAACGCACAATGATCTTGCCGTACAGAGGGTGCTTCACGTGACGTTCGATCAGAACGGT
>JAIENA010000096.1 GCA_019751755.1 Burkholderiaceae bacterium
AGTGGTAGTTCAGTTGGTTAGAATACCGGCCTGTCACGCCGGGGGTCGCGGGTTCGAGCCCCGTCCACTCCGCCAAGAATGCGAAACCCCTGCAGCTGAAAAGTTGCAGGGGTTTTTTGCTTTTGTTTTTCTGGCATTGTTGTCATTTGGCTTGCCCGACCTTGCACGCGCACGGTAGAATCGCGTGCGCGGGCGGACCCAGGGTCCGCCTTTGCCATTTCACTCAACATCATTGGCGGACCATGTTTGAATTTATACGCACGCATCAAAAACTGATGCAGATCCTCCTGGCGATCCTGATCGTGCCGTCGTTTGTCTTCGTCGGCGTCAGTGGTTATGACAGCGCTGGCGACAACGCCAACACCCTGGCCAAAGTCGACGGACATACGCTGACGCGCCAGGAATGGGAGCAGGCCCAGCGCAAACAGCTGGATAATTTCCGCCAGCGCATGGGCCCACAGTTCGATCAGAAAATGTTCGATACGCCCGAGTTCCGCCAGCGCGTGTTGGATGATCTGATCACCGAGAAAGTCATCGTTGCCGAAGCATCGCGCAACCACCTGACCGTGTCGCAGGCCAAGCTGCAAAAGATGATCCTGGAAGCGATCAAGGACGTGCCGGGCATCTTCAAGGCCGACGGCTCGATCGACCTCGATGTCTATCGCCGCATCCTGGCGCAGTCGCAAGGCTTGACGCCGGAAGGCTACCAGCAATTGGTGCTCAAGAGCGAAACGTCGCAGCAGGTGGGCGGTTCGGTGGCGCTGTCGGGCATTGTGCCGCGCGCCGTGGCCAAGCAGGTGTCGGACTTTGGCGCGCAGGAGCGCGAAGTGCAGGAACTGGCGCTGCCGGTCCAGCAGTTCATGGACAAGGTCAAGGTTACCGATGAGATGGTGAAAGCGTTCTACGACAAGAACGCCAAGCTGTTTGAAACGCCGGAACAGGCCAAGATTGAATACGTGGTGTTCAACTCGGCCGCCGTGTCGTCGCAAGTGACGGTGTCCGATGAAGAAGTGGCCACCTATTACAACGCCAACACCAAGCGCTTTACGGCGCCGGAAGTGCGCCGCGCCAGCCAGATCATGGTGGCCCTGAAATCGGGCGCCAGCGCCGCCGACAAGGCCGCCGCGAAAGCCAAGGCGGACGCCATCGTGGCCGAAGTCAAGAAAGCCCCGGCTGATTTCGCCAAGATCGCCAAGGCCAAATCGGAAGACCCGGTCTCCGCGCCACAGGGCGGCGACATGGATGTGCTGGACCGCGCCTCGCTGCCAAAAGCGCTGGGCGACGCCGCCTTTGGCGCCAAGCAGGGTGATGTCGTGGGCCCGGTGGAAACCGAGTTCGGCTTCCATATCGTGACCATCACGTCGCTGAAAGCGGAAACCGTGAAGCCGCTGGCCGACGTCAAGGAAGAAATCGCCGCCGACCTGAAAAACCAGAAAGCCGGCAAGAAATATACGGAAATGGCCGAAGCGTTCACCAATACCGTGTATGAACAGGCCGACAGCCTGAAGCCGGTGGTGGACAAGCTGAAACTGGAAGTCAAAACCGCCGAGAACGTGACCCGTACGCCATCGCCGGCGGCAGCCCAGGCGCCGTACAACAACGCAAAATTCCTGAGCGCGCTGTTTACCGATGACGTGCTGAAAAACAAGCGCAACACGGAAGCCGTGGAAGTGGCGCCAAGCACGCTGATGTCGGGCCGTATCGTTGAGTACAAAGCGGCCGCCAAGCGTCCGCTGGCGGAAGTTGACGCCATCATCCGCCAGCGCGTCCAGGTGGAAGAAGCCGTCAAGCTGGCCAAGAAAGAAGGCGAAGCCAAACTGGCGGCCGCCAAGGCCAGCGGTTCGGCCGACGGCTTCTCGCCGGCGAAACTGGTCTCGCGCGCCAATCCGGCCGGTGTCAATGGCGCCGCCGCCGCCGAAATCATGAAAGCCGACGTCAGCAAGCTGCCGGCCTACGTGGGCGTGGAAATCCCGGGCATGGGTTACGGTGTCTACCGTATCGGCAAGGTGCAGCAGCCTGCCCAGCAGGATCCCGCGCAGCGCCTGGAAGAGCAACAGCAAATCGGCAACATGCTGTCGCAGCAGGAACTGTATATGTACGTCGACGCGCTGAAGCAAAAGGCCAAGGTCAAAATGCTCGGTAGCGTGACAACGCCGGCCAAGGCCGACACCGCCAACTAAGCCAACGCTGGCTTGATTCAAAAAACCGCTGAGTCACATCAGCGGTTTTTTTTCTTGGACGGCAGATTTCGCTTGGGCATTGGCGGATTAGCTGCACAGCAGCGTAATCCGCCAATGCCGGCGTCACCAATACGCATGACTATGGCGGATTACGGCGGCTTTGCCCGCTAATCCGTAAGCGCCCAGCCGTCCCACCTATGAATATCGGATGGGGAAAGTGAAACAAAAAGGCAAAAGGTAGCGGAGAAGACGGTCAACGATTTACCAAGAAGCATTGTCAATATATTAAAATCCCAATGGGATTAGCGGGCCATTCGGCCTGTGACCAATCATCAATCAAGGCTCAACGAAGTGTTCATTTCAGAAAGCAGCTCTGAACCGATTCCTGTGTCGCCCTTCAACCAATTGCGCTTTGCAAGGACGACACTTTCGGCGCTGCTATGTGGGCTCGTCGCGCTGTCGCCGAGAGCCCGCGCCGAGGAGCCAACGATGGCCACGGTAATTGTCGGCGGCAAGAAAGAGGACGTCGTCACAAAGATCGACAAGACAGTCTACGACGTGTCCAGCATGGCCAAGGCGGCCAATGGCACGGCGCAGGATGTCTTGCAATCGACGCCAGAGCTATCGGTGACAGCCGGCGGCCAGATCTCGGTCAAAGGGAATTCCAACGTCACGGTGCTGGTAAACGGCAAGCCAACGGCGATGATGTCGGGCGATGAGCGGGCGGTGGCGCTGCAGACCATGAGCGGCACCGACATCGCCAGCGTCGAAGTGATCACCAACCCGTCCGCCGCGTACAACGCCAATGGAGGGGCGATCGTCAACATCGTCCTGAAGCGCAACCGCAAACCCGGCGCTAATGCACAGATCAGGGGAAGCGTCGGCGATCACGCGCTGTGGAACGTCGGTACCTCGGGCGATGTGACCAGCAACAATCTCAGCGTGCAGGGCGGCATGGCGGTGCGCCACGACGGCAACTTTAAAACCCGCCGGTCAGCCGTCGACTGGAACAATCCCGTCGGTGGTCAGACCGGACAAACCTTTCAAACGTCGGATGTATTCGTGCGCCGTGTCGTAGAAACCACCACCTTAGGTCTCGACTACACGCTCAGCGACACGGATAGCGTCAGCCTGTCGGCACGGCACAATGTGCGCCGCTCGCGTCCCCTGCTGGACACGCTTAACGTGGCCCGCACGGGTGCCGTCGACACCATCTACCATCGCATTTCCGAGGGCCCCAACGAGCAGTCCGACAAAAACGTCAACCTGAATTACAGCCACCACAGCAAGGGCACGGCGCTCAAAGCCATGGTTCAGCGCAGCAATACGGTCGGCTTGATTGACAAGTCGTACAGCGACGTATTCGTCGAACCACTGCGCGCAACCGGTTACAGCCGCGGCGCCAGCGAGTCGGCGCGCCATCTCGACCAGACAACGCTGGACTGGACCCGCAGAGCGGAACACGGCCAATGGGGCATGGGCCTGGATATGCAGGTTGAAGTCAACGATCTTTACAACTACCAGGCATCGGTCGATCGGTTGACCGGCGCGGAGACACCCGACCCCGCCACCACGAATGGCTACGCCGTGGACACCACGCTGAGCGCCGCGTATATCACCGACCAGATCAACCACGGACAATGGGAAGTGCTGCTAGGCGGACGCTTCGAGCGCATGGCGCTGCGGGTCCGGCCGGCACAGGGTACGGCGCAGACCAGCCATTGGCGGGCCTTCAATCCCAGCCTGCACGTGCGCTATGCCGCCAGTGAAAAGACCGACCTGACGCTCAGCTATCGCCGCAGTTTGCAACGTCCCGATCCGCGTGACCTGAATCCGTTCACTACCTACATCGACGCGCAAAACCTGAGCCGCGGCAATCCCGGCCTCACGCCGCAGCGCTTGACCTCATGGGAAATCGGCAGCAGCTCCGACGGCGTTCAGGTGAGCACCAGTGCGGGCGCGTTCTACCGCACCAGCCGCGACACGGTGACGAACGCACGCAGTTTTGCCGACAACGTACTGGTGACGTCGAAGCAGAATGGCGGGCGCGCCCGCTCGGCGGGCGCCACCGCCTCGCTGGACTGGAAGCCTGATACGACGCGGCGGTTTGGCGTTGACGTTGGCGTCTACAACGTCGTGCTCGACACGCCGGACCTCGATGGCCTTGTGCGCCAAGACGCCGTCTCCGCTTACATGAATATCAGAGCCGCGTACACGGTCGGGCAAGATGACTTTTCGCTTGATGCACACCTGCAGACGTCCGGGATTACGCCACTGGGCCGCTTCGGTTCGACCAGCAGCATCAACGTGACCTGGAAGCGCGAACTGAGCAAGACACTCAGCCTAACGGTCAACGCCAGCGATATCTTCGATGGCAGCAAGCGCACCTATCGGACCGACGCAAGCACCTTTCGTCAAACCGGATTCGATCATTTTGTCGCACGGCGTCTGTATATCGGTTTCCTGAAAAAATTAGGCTAACGAGACGACGAAGGTTCATCCGGCGCCCTGCGACGCCTGGTCGGCGTGGTCAACGCGCGACGCTCACCATCGAGGAGCACGATCCAGCATCGCCCAATCCGAATCGACTGTAAATGTCGCGTGTTTCGGAACCTGATGCCGCACATGCTGCCGAGAGCGCTCCACCCAGATCGCCGTCGCGCAGCCTGCTGATGGGGCAACTCCCCGCCGCCAGTAGAGCGCTGCCCCGGCGTCCGCTGCTTACCCTTGTTGTCCAGCTATCCCTCCTGAAAAACCAAGGAGAACAGAGTGGCGCTGTCAGTCAGAAAGTCATAGGCGCGTGGGCCGGACGCTTACGCTAATCCGCCCTACATTGCTTGAAATAAAAAACCGCTGAGTCACATCAGCGGTTTTTTTTTCGCACACCCAATGCGTACACCAATGGGGTCAGGTGGCGTGCAGGGTCAGGGCGGCGGCATGGAAGTCTTGCTCGGTGATGCCGGGCAGGTCCAGGACCCGGCCTTGCGCCAGTTGCGGGAAATTGCGGTGGATTGAGCGCTGGTAGGCGGGGTCGTAATGGCCGGCCAGCAGGGCGTCGACCAGTTCAGGCATGCGCCCATCGTTGGCCAGCGCTTGCCAGGCGGCGATCTTTTCCTTGCCGTGCAAGGCGGTCAGGTAGCCCAACTGTTCGTTCAGCGCCGGCGCGTCCTGCGTGAAATGGGCATAGTCTTGCATCAGCAATTGCACCCGTTGCGCACGTGGCAGTTGCAGCGCGACACAGGGCGATGCGCGCATGCGCTCGATCAGCGCGGCCGGCACCCGCAGTTCGCCGACCTTCTTGCTCTCCGACTCGACGAATACCGGGCGCCCCGGGTCGCAGCGGCGCAGGCGGTCCCAAATGGCGCTCTCAAACATCTTTTGGGAGGGTTGCGCCTGGCTGGGAAGGCGGCCCAGGACCGAGCCGCGGTGCGCCGCCAACTGTTCCAGGTCCAGTACTTGCGCGCCGACTGACGCCAGTGTCTGCAACAGGCGGCTTTTGCCGCTGCCGGTGGTGCCGCAAATGACGCGAAAATCGAGCGCCGGCGGCTGTTCCAGCGCCGCCGCCACATAATGCCGGTAATCCTTATAGCCGCCGTCGAGTTGCACTACCGGCCAGCCGATCTTGGCCAGGATGTGCGCCATGGCGCCACTGCGGTTGCCGCCGCGCCAGCAATACACCAGCGGACGCCATTCGCGCGGCTGGTCCTGCCACAGCGCCTCCAGGTGCCGGCTGACATTGCGCGCCACAATGGCCGCGCCGATCTTTTTGGCCTCGAACGCGCCCACCTGTTTATAGGTGGTGCCGACCAGCACCCGCTCCGCATCGTCGAGCACCGGGCAGTTGATTGCGCCCGGCAAATGGTCCAGTGCGTATTCAGATGGGCTGCGGGCATCGATGATGGCATCGAATTCGTGCAGGCGGCCGACGATCTCATCGAACTTCAGTAACTCGGGATATTTCATCAGGTTTGCGCGTGAAACCTCGGCCTTCAGGCCGGGGAGGCAGAGCGCAGAACGCACGGCGTTCCTTGCTT
>JAIENA010000479.1 GCA_019751755.1 Burkholderiaceae bacterium
GCAGTCACCTGCCCCCACAATGCGTCGATGCGCCGGTCGTCCTGCATCAACGCTTTTACGGCGTTGGACGACTCCATCATGTTGGCGGCGACCTTATCCGGGTAAAGATTGACGTTTGCGGAAATAAAATCCGCTATCAACTGGGCGTCGTCGCTGTCGTTGCCGGGCAATTCCGGGCGCATCGCCCACGACTGCCGCGCCCTGTCCTGCCGCTCTTGCGCATCGGGCCGGTTCAGCGCCGAAGCGATGACAGATTGGGTCTCGTCGATATAGGCCTGGTTCAGGTTTTGCAGCAAGGTATTGACCTGGCCGTCCAGCGCCGCCATCCGCTCGTTATCCGACAAAATGGCTTTCAACGCCGGCGGCGCCTGCAGCGCGTTGTCCGCCACCTTGTCAGACGTTAAGTTCAAATTTCGGGCAATGAAATCCGCGACCAGTTCCGCATCGTCCAGATCATGCTTAGCGCCAGCGGGCATTTGCGAACGTGCCATCTGCGCGGCCTCGGACAATTCCTTTGTGTCCGCACGGCCCAGCGTCGCGGCCACCACCGCCTTGGTTTCGTCGATATAGGTCTGATTCATCCCCTGCAAGAGGGCATCAACCTTCGGATCGAGCGCTTTCATTTTCGCGGCGTCCGCGAGAATCGCGCGTAACGGCGGCGGCGCATCCAGCGCATTCTGCGCAACCTTGCCCGGCAGCAGGTTCTTGTTCGCCGCCAAAAAGTCCGCAACTTGCTGCGCTTCATCGTCCAGAGCTTGCCCCTGCTGATGCTCCTGCTGATGCTCGTGCTGTTGCTTCTGCTCAATGCCGAGTACGTATTCCTGGATTTTTTCGGCATCGGCGGCCGCCCGAAAAATTTCCAGCGGGTCGTCCTCGATGGCCTTGATCCATGCGCCAACGTAGGCGGCATGCTGCTTGGGATCGTGCCCTACACCCAACTCATCGCCCAGTATCATGCTGGCGATTTCCGCCCGCAATTCCTCGCGGGCGTAGCCTTCGCTGCCAAACGGATGGTTCATATCCCGGCCCAGACGCGACTCATGCCCGGTCCAATGCCCCAGTTCATGCAGGGCAACCGCGTAATACTGATCCGGTTGCGCGAACTGGCCTTTTTCCGGCAAATGGATGGTATCGGTTTGCGCCCGGTAAAACGCTTGGTCTTGATTGCTGTGCCGGACTGTCGCACCGGACGCCTGCAGGATGCCCTCGGCGCGCTCGATCGGCGACCAAGCTGGATTTTGTTGATCACTGCGCCGTTGTGCTGGCGGCAAGCCATCGATCTGCGCCGCATTGAAAACCGTTGCCATATACAGCGCCGGACGCTCCAGGCGTACCGTGTGCTTGACTTGCTTGCCGTCGGCGTCCAGTACCGGCTGGTCGTTCTGATCGGTCTTGGTGTGCTCTTCGGAGAATTTCCAGTACTGGATCGGCGTGCCCTTCTCGCCTTGCCGCACCTGGGCGCCAATCGACTCCGCCTGCTTGTACGTCATCCAGCGCTGGTCTTCGCGGTCCTGGCACATCAGGTGCAAGGCGTTGATGCCCTTGTAACGATTGCCGGTGACCGGATTGGTCGGCAACAATCCGTCAGCCTCACCGGCTTGCCACGGTTTTTGCCAGGGTGCCGTGCCTTCCTTCAGCAGGCCAACGATTCTTTCCGCCACTTTGTCGACGAATGATTTGGTCAGCTCGTTCATGATGATTCCTTCGCGTCATTGTTGTCTGGCGAAATCAGATCGAGGTGACTCACCGTCGCATCGGTTTCCGCCAAAGCCTGTTCCACGAATGCCCCCGCGAGGTCTGCCTCGTCGGGTGCGAATTCGGTCCAAAAGCCGGGGACTTGCGCGTCCGCCAGCTTCTCCTGCAACACCGCCTCCATTACGGCGCCGGTGTCGATGTCCATTTCTTCCATGTCTACAATTGCATTCATTCCTTACCTCCCTGGCTACCGCCAGACATGCCATCCCAAATAAAAACAGGAACGATCACGTCCTGTATCTGTGTGCGCCGTAACGGTCCGAAGTAGCGCCCATCGAACGACTTCGGATTGATGTCTCCCATCAGCAGCAGCTGCGTTTTATCCAGCACGTGCGGACCGGACGCGTAGCGCGGCAACGGCCGGCCAGCACCATCCCTCACCAGCGGCGCACTGTGCGCCAGCCGCTGGCCGTTGACATACACGCCGTCCACTGCAACGTTCACCAAATCACCGGGGACCGCCGCCACCCGCTTCATCAGATAGCCGAAGTTGCCGGGGCATTGGCCCGCAGCGATATAGCCGCGCTCCCGCACCTCCCTGAACAGCGCGTCCGGCGGTGGACAGACGATGACGAACGCCCCTTTCACCACCGGCGTATGGACGCGCCAGTACAGGCCAAGCGGAACGCTGCGCGTAGTATTGATCCGGGCGCCCAGCATCAAAAACAACGCGCACAAGACCAGCAGCGCCACCACACACGACAGCGCCACAAAGCCAATTTTTTGAAGGTGCGCCTTCATAGCGTGATGCCCTTGCCGTCATACAGGCTGCGTAGCTTGTCGCTGGCGGCAGGCGCGGGAATGACGGCGCGGGCGCGGAATACCGGATCGTTGAAATACAGTGGCTGCTTGCCGTAAATCGCGGGATAGCCTGCGACATAGATGACCATATCGCCCGGCGCGACGATGTCGCCCTTGGCATCCTTTTGCGGCCCGGGCATGCGCAGGCATTCATCCGGCGTCAACAACGGGCGCTGGGTTTCCTGTATGGTGCGCGACACTTGCGCCAGCAACGCACTGGTGCGCCTGCCACTGGTCGTGATCTGCTCTTTGGCGACAGTGGTTTGCCCGGTCAGCTTGGACAGATGCTCTGCAGTTTCTACCCTGTTGGGCGGGTAGGCATTCTGGATGTGGCAACTGGACGTAATGCTTTCATCGTGGCCATAGCCGGTTTCCCGGCTTTTCAACTGGTTGATGTCCTGGCAAATCAGATAGCACTTGATGCCGTAGCCGGCCAGGAAACCCAGCGATTCCTGCATGATGTCGAGGCGTCCCAGGCTGGGAAACTCGTCGAGCATCAGCAGCATGCGATGCTTGTAATGCGCCACCGACCGCCCCTCGCTGAAACTCATACGGTCAGCCAGCTGGCGAACGATCATGTTCACCATCACCCTCACCAGCGGGCGCAGGCGCGATTTATCGTTGGGCTGCGTCACGATGTACAGGCTGACCGGATTATTGTGGTTCATCAGGTCGCGGATATGAAATTCCGATTTGCTGACATTGCGCGCCACGATGGGGTCGCGGTACAACGCCAGGTAGGACTTGGCAGTGGACAGCACCGAGCCCGCCTCTTCTTCCGGCCGGTCCAGCATGTCGCGCGCGGCGGCGCCAATGACCGGATGGTTCTTGCCATCGACATGGCCGTAGGTCACCATCTCCATCCACAATTCGCCAACGGCGCGATTCGGATCGGAAAGTATCGCGTCCACCGCAGGCAGTGTGGCGGGCAAGCCCTCCAGGCGTGACTTATAGAGCACATGCAGCACCAGCCCCACAATCAGCGCCTGACTGGTCTTCTGCCAGTGTGTTTCCAGTCCTTTCCCATCCGGATCGACGATCAACGTGGCAAGGTTTTGTACATCCCCCACTTCGCTCTCGGTGCCGACACGGATTTCATCCAGCGGATTCCAGCACACGCTGCCACTGCCAGTGGCGGGTTCAAACCGCAGCACTTTGTTGCGTGCGTGCCGCTGGCGCCAACCCGCAGTCAGGGCCCAGAGTTCCCCCTTGAGGTCAGTCACGACCGTGCTGTGGCCCCACGACAGCAAGGTCGGAACAACCAGCCCGACGCCCTTGCCGGAACGGGTGGGCGCATAAGTCAGCACATGCTCCGGACCATCATGTCGCAGGTAGTGCGTCTGGCCTTGCCGGTCCACCCACGCGCCGACATACACACCCGCATTGGCAGGCGGCGTCCGGCCCAATAACTTGTCAATCCGGCGGTACGCTTTCGGCAGTAGTCCGGCGGCGCGAATGTCCTTGATGGCGGCCCAGCGCGCGGAGCCATGCAAATACTCGTTCGCCTTGGCCGTGTTCGCCAAGACCATGCGGACCACGACCAGCGCAATCAGTCCAAGCGATGCCGCGCTGATGCCGACCCCGCCCGCTGTCATAAACGCATCCGGATATTGGTGGTACCACTTCGCCGCCCAGCGCACGATGCCCCACGGCGGATAGAACTGGTGGAGGTTGCCGCCGAGCGCGGGCTGATATTGAAAGCGATACGCAAAAAACTGCGTGGCGCATTGCAGGCTTGCCGCCAGCAGCAGCACCAGCAGGAATGGGTTAGTCAGATTGGGGCGCCTTGGCGGCAAGCGCACTTGCGGGCCAACGGCATTATTGAAACGGTCTTTCATCGGCTTCGTCCTTTCTTCTTGATGACACCCTGGCGGCCAACCGTCAGCGTTGCGCCGCGCGCCAAGTGTTTCAGGCGCTGCGCGGTGGGTTCATCAATCGCAAGAACAAAGATCTCGTCACCACGCTGCAGCAATGCCAGCTGCTCACCGCCGACCTTGCGCAGACCGCCGAAGGTGGCCGGTCCTTGAAATCCATCATAGGCAAGGTGTTTCGGTATACCGAAAAAAGTGCGACTCGTTTGCTGTCGCTCAAACACGTACCGCTGGACGGCGTCGCTGCCCTTAACCTTTGGCGACGCCTGCCCGCCTGGCACAGACTCCTGCGGCTTGCCGCGCGCACGGCTGTTCTGATTGATGCACACGGCGCCGCGCCCGGACATCGACAGCTTTGCCAGGTCAGATAGCTGGCGTGCCTGCTGGTGAGTCGGTGGCCGTGATTGTCGCTTTGCGCGGCGCGCCTTGCCCGGTGCTGACATCGACAGCCCGGAAAGGTCCAATAGCTGGCGGGCACGCTGATTCGCTGGTGGAGCGGATTGGCGCTTTGCGAAGCGCGCCTTGCCCGGTGCTGGCATCAACAACCCGGCGAGTTTGGATAGTAAAGGTTCGCGCTGGCCGGGACGTCGACGTGGTGCGCGCTTGGACGCGCGCGCGCCGCTCAGTCCTGTTCCAGAAACATCCCGTCGCATGCCGTGATTTGCTGCGGGTCCTTGCTGCTCCAGGTGACCAGGTACATCACCCGGCAATAACACCGCACTTCCACCGGGGATGCGAACCATACCGAGTTGGCGCATCGTTCGCAGACGGTTCTGGCTTGCGGGCGGCGGTTGCTTTCCAACTGCGCCAACGTTGGGCTTTCCGCAGCCGGTGCTGACCGGGGCTTCGGACTTGGTTGCGGCGCCTCGATTTCCTCCATCGCCGCTGCCAGCAGATCGTCCCTGTCCTGTGTTTGTGAAGTCATGTTTGCTCTCCTTCTCCGCATTGATTTGCAGAAGTTCGCGACGGCGCCGCTCCAGCGAGGCGTCGTCAAAAGTGATATTCAAGCCGCCGCTGGCGGCAGCCCTGACAATCTGCTCGCGAAAAGCCGCTGTACCTTCCACGCGAATGCAGGCGCCATAGCGCTCGACCGCCATGGACAGCGCCACTTGCAAGCCTTGCTGGTCAAATCCTTTCGTGACGGCCAGCTTGTCGCCGTCGTCTCTTACCACCGTGGTACCGGCACAAATGATCACCGTGCCGTGTTTGGTGATGCTGTCAAAGTCCACGTCCCGGCCTTTTCCTGCTGCGCGCTGGCCCGATAGGGTATTGCCGCGCATGCCGTCCCGTCCTTTTCTCCCTCGCAGTGCGGCCAGCGCATCAGCGTTGCCGTGCGCCGCCTGCGTTTGCAGCCAGTCGGCCCAGGTCTGCCGCCGATGTTGCTGATAGATGCGCTGCCGCTCAGCGAAATGAGCCTGGTTGATTTGGTGGATGTCGGCCAGCAGCGTGCGGCCGATGGCGGCATACAGCAGGCGCTTGCTCCATCTGTCGCAGGAGAGGGCATTAACCACTGCGCGCTTTAGCCTGCCCTTGGCTTTCACCTCACCAATCTGGCGGCGCTGCCCCTCACTGGCATCGTTCAATGCCGCTGCGCGGAGTTGCGCTACGTTGCTCTGTTGGGCCAGGTACCGGGCATACAATTCACTTGTATCCACATCGGAACGCATGGCTTTACGCTGATACTGGCGCTTGGCGTCCGGTGCCGGCTCATCGTTCTGTCCCGGCACGAATGCCCCCAGCCGGGCTTCCAGCCGCGATTTGGAAAACTGGCGATCCAGCGAACTGGCCTTGATGGT
>JAIENA010000421.1 GCA_019751755.1 Burkholderiaceae bacterium
CGCACTTCCGGCACGCCCAGCGTGGTCAGCGCGTGGATGTCGGAACGGGCCACGCGGCTGTGCAGGATGTCGCCGACGATCGCCACCGTCAGGTTGGTGAAGTCTTTCTTGTAGTGGCGGATGGTGTACATATCCAGCAAGCCCTGGGTCGGGTGCGCATGGCGGCCATCGCCCGCGTTCACCACGTGTACGTGTTTTTGCTTGGTGTCGATCAGGTGCTTGGCGATCATGTACGGCGCGCCCGATTGCGCGTGGCGCACCACGAACATATCGGCATGCATGGCCGAGAGGTTGTCGATGGTGTCGAGCAGCGATTCGCCCTTGCTGGTCGACGACGCCTGCATGTTCAGATTGATGACGTCGGCCGACAGGCGCTTCGAGGCGATCTCGAAGGTGGTACGGGTGCGGGTCGAATTCTCAAAGAACAGGTTGAACACGCTTTTGCCGCGCATCAGCGGCACTTTTTTGACTTCGCGGTCCGACACGCCGACAAAGGACGACGCGGTGTCCAGGATATGGTTGACGATCGATTTCGGCAGCCCTTCGATGGACAGCAAGTGCTGCAGTTCGCCGTTTTTGTTCAGTTGCGGATTAAGCATGGTTTTCTTCAATGGTGAGCGTGAATTGTCCGGCGTCGTTGCGCTGCAGGCGCAGCGCTTCGCATGGCTCGACCTGCACGGTGGCCGCCACGAAATCAGCCGCTACCGGCAACTGGCGCCCGCCCCGGTCGACCAGCGCGGCCAGCATGATGCGCGCCGGGCGGCCATAATCGAACAGTTCGTTGATGGCCGCGCGCGTGGTGCGGCCGGTATACAGCACGTCGTCGACCAGCAGCACGGTGGCGCCGGCCACATCGAATGTGATGTGGGTCGGTTTGACTTCGGCGGGCAGGCCCTTCTTCGCGTAATCATCGCGGTAGAACGACACGTCGAGCACGCCGCAGCGCTCGCTCATGCCCAGGTCTTGGGCCAGGCGCTCGGCCAGCCAGGCGCCGCCGGAATGGATGCCGACGATGCACAGCTTGTTTTCTTGCTTGCTTTCTTCATTACGGGCGCCGTTCAAGCCGGCTTGTACCTGTTGCAGCAGATTCGCATACAGCGCCTCCGCATCCAGGCCGGAGGGTTTCATGGGATTCGACATGGTCGGCTCTTAGTGAATAAATTCAGGAAGTTTCAAAATACTGTTGCAGGATGATGGCGGCGGCCTTGTCATCGATGATTTCGCCCCGCTTGGCCCGGATCACGGCCGACGAGTAACGCTCGTCGACCAGTTCCACCGGCAAATTGAAACGGCCGTGCAACTGGTTGGCGAACTTGCGGCAGCGCGCCGTCATCTCATGTGGCGTGCCGTCCGGGTGGCTGGGCAAGCCCACCACAAAGCGGGTCGGGCCCCATTTTTCAATCAGCGCGGCAATTTCAGCGAAACGCACATCGTTGGCTTCGGCGGAAATCACCGCCAGCGGCGCCGCCTGGCGGATCAGCGTATTGCCCATGGCAACGCCAATCCGCTTGACGCCAAAATCAAAACCCAAGATGGTGTCGATCGTCACGGCCGGCGCACTCACGCGTGGCCGGCTTCGGAGGCCAGCATCAGCGGATCGAAGCCGAGCAGCTTGATGGCGGCCATATACCGCTCTTCCACCGGCACATCGAACAGGATGCGGGTATCGGCGCCGACCGTCAGCCAGCCATTGCGGCTGATTTCATCTTCCAGCTGGCCCGGGCTCCAGCCCGCGTAACCGATCGACACCAGCATGCGCGATGGACCGTTGCCACGGGCCACCGCTTCCAGCACGTCGATCGAGGTGGTGAACGCCACGTCCTCGGTCACCGTCAGCGACGATGAATAGCGCGCGCCCGGCGTGTGCAGCACGAAGCCGCGGTCATCCTGCACCGGACCGCCAAACATGATGGGTTCATCGACCACGCTGCGTGGCACACCCGACGACAGCTCCAGGTCGACCCGCTCAAACAGGGTTTCCATCGTCATGTCGGTGGGCTTGTTGATGACCACGCCCAGCACACCGTTCTCATTGTGTTCGCACACATAGACAACGGTACCGCCGAAAACCTGATCTTGCATCGATGGCATGGCAATCAGGAAATGGTTGGCCAGGTTCAGCGCAGGCCCCGGCGCGGCGGCGGGCGCCAGCGGATCAGCGGGGTCTTGCAGCAAGCCTGGCATGGGCAGAGGATGGCCGGCCTTAGTTTTCTTCATACGCGTGCTCTCTCTGCAGTTCAGGGGAATTTGAATTGTTGGACTTTAAGGTAATATCTCACGGCTTGTCGGCGCAACCACGTGTTTAGCGTGGCGTGTATAGCTGACAGTTTACTATGAATTGCCAGAATTGCCGCTATCGCCACGTATTGCCACGTCATGCCTACCACTACGCCACCTGATCATCCCTCCTTCCGGACCGCACTGGTCTGGTTCCGCCGCGATTTGCGCAGCTTTGACCACGCCGCCCTGCACCATGCGCTGCGCCAGTGCGAAACCGTGTTTTGCGCTTTCATTTATGACAAGGACATCCTCGACACGCTGCCGCGCGCCGACCGTCGCGTCGAATTCATCCATGCCTGCGTCACGGAGCTGGCGGCGGAGCTGCAACAAATGGGGGGCGCGCTGATCGTGCGCCACGCGCCGGCACGCGACGCCATTCCCCAGCTGGCCGCCGAACTCGGGGTCGACGCGGTGTTTGCCAACCACGATTACGAGCCGCAAGCGATCGCCCGTGATGACGCCGTGGCCGCCGCGCTGGCGGCCGCCGGCCGCCCGCTGTTCAGCTTCAAGGACCAGGTCGTGTTTGAGAAACGCGACGTGCTGTCGCAGTCCGGCACGCCGTTTTCCGTGTTCACACCCTACAAGAATGCCTGGCTGAAACGCTTGCAGGCCGAACCGGCCAGCGTGGCGCCTTACCCGGTCGAGCCCTATGCGCACAAGCTGGCGCCGTGGCCGGGAGACGCGCTGTCGCCGCCGTGGCTACCGACCTTGGAACAACTGGGCTTTGAGCCCAGCAACCTGGCGCAACTGTCGATCCCGGCCGGCATGCGCGGCGGCGCGCAATTGTTCGACGATTTCCTGGAACGCATTGCCGACTATGGCGTGGCGCGCGACTACCCGGCCATCAAGGGCCCGTCGTATTTGTCGCTGCACCTGCGCTTCGGCACCGTCTCGGTGCGCCATCTGGTGCGCACCGTGGCGGACTTGTCGGCGCGCGGCCAGGCCGGTGAAGGCGGCGCCGTCTGGCTGTCGGAGCTGATCTGGCGCGAGTTTTACATGATGATCCTGTTCCACCACCCGCATGTGGTGCAGGCCTCGTTCAAGTCGGCCTATGACGCGATCAGCTGGGAGGACGGGCCACAAGCCGATGCGCTGTTCGCGGCCTGGTGCGAGGGCCGCACCGGCTATCCGCTGGTGGACGCGGCGATGGCGCAATTGAACCGCACCGGCTATATGCACAACCGCTTGCGCATGGTCACGGCCTGCTTCCTGATCAAAGACCTGGGCATCGACTGGCGCCGTGGCGAAGCCTATTTCGCGCAACACTTGAATGACTTCGACCTGTCCGCCAACAATGGTGGCTGGCAATGGGCCTCATCCTCCGGCTGCGATGCACAGCCGTATTTCCGCATTTTCAATCCGGTGACGCAATCGGAGAAATTCGACCCGGAAGGAAAATTCATCAAGCGCTACCTGCCACAACTGGCAGCGCTGGACAAGCGCGAGATCCATGCGCCTTGGCTGGTGCCGCGCATGGTGCTCGAACACCGAGGCGTCACGCTGGGCCACAACTATCCGCAGCCGCTGGTGATGCATGACGAGGCGCGCAAGCGCACGCTGGAACGCTACGCGGTGGTCAAGGCGCCAACGTCGTGATCACGCCGCCTGCTGGGCCAATAAACTCTCGATCGCCCCCAGCAGCACCGGCTCCTGGAACGGCTTGCCGAAATAGGCATTGACGCCCAGCTGCATCGCGTAATTGCGGTGCTTGTCGGCGCTGCGCGAGGTGATCATGATGATCGGGATGTCACGCGTGCGGTCATCGGCGCGGACATTGCGCGTCAAATCAAAGCCATCCATGCGGGGCATCTCGATATCGACCAGCAGCATGTCCGGCAAACCGTCGCGCATCTGTTCCAGCGCATCAACACCATCCTTGGCCAGCACCACCCGGTAACCTTCGCGCTCAAGCAGGCGCTGCGTGACTTTACGTACCGTCAGCGAGTCGTCCACCACCATGATGGTGCATCCTGCGGCGACGGCCTGCAAGTCACCCGCCGCCGGTTCAACCCGCAATTCCGGATGTTCCGCCAAATGGCGCGCCAGCGCCAGCGGATTGAGGATCAGCACGATTTCACCGGAACCGAGCACCGTGGCGCCGGCGATGCCGGCCATGCGCGCCAGTTGCGGTCCGATATTCTTGATGACCACTTCGCGGTTGCCCAGCACTTCATCGACCTGCAACGCCAGGCGCTCGTCGCCCGCCTTCAGCATCAGCACCGGTGAAGAACGCTGCGCGGCCGGCTGCGCCTGCGCATCACCCAGCATGGTGGGCAGATAGTGCAACGGCGCCCGCACGTCCTGTAATGCCACCTGGCCCTGCGCGCGCGCGTCGGCCAGCGCGTGTTCCTTCATCTGCAGCACCTGTTCCACCAGCGTCGATGGCAGGGCGAACGAGCGGCCACCGGCGCGCACCAGCACCACCTGGGTGACGGCCAACGTCAGCGGCAAACGGATCGTGAAGCACGCGCCCTTGCCAGGGTCACTGATGGTATCGACCCGGCCCCCCAGCAACTGCGCTTCCGAGCGCACCACATCCATGCCGACGCCGCGCCCAGCCTGTTCCGTCAGCGTTTCCGCCGTGGAGAAGCCGGGTTCGAAGATCAGGCCGGCCGCTTCGGCATCGGTGATGCTCTCCCCTTCGCCCAGCAAGCCCACGCTGCGCGCCTTGGCGCGGATGCGTTCGAGATCCAGGCCTGCACCGTCATCGGAAAACGCCAGCACCACCTCATTGCCCTGCTGGCTGACCTGGATCAGCAATTCCCCGGTTTCATCCTTGCCGGCCGCCTGGCGCTGCGCGCGCGGCTCCACCCCGTGCACGATGGCGTTGCGCAGCAAGTGTTCGAATGGCGCCGCCATCCGCTCCAGCACGCCACGGTCGATTTCCACCGCGCCGCCACGGATATCGAGGTTGACGCGCTTGTCGGTTTCCTTGGCCGCCAGCCGCGCCACCCGGAACAGGCGCTCGGAAATGCTGGCAAACGGCACCATCCGCACCCGCATCAAATCGCGCTGCAATTCGCGCGTCATGCGCGCCTGCTGCGTCAAGTCGGTACTGGCCGTATCGACGCTGCGCAACAGGCTTTCATGGAACGACGCCACGTCGTTGACGCTTTCGGCCATCATGCGCGTCAATTCCTGCAAGCGCGTAAAGCGGTCGAATTCCAGCGGGTCAAATTCGCGGTCGCTGGCAATCGACATGCGCGAGGCGATCTGCGACTCCGCCTGCATTTCCACTTCGCGCAACTGGCGGCGCAGGCGCGCCAGATTGTCGGAAAAATCATTGAGCGAGGTACGCAGCGAGTCCACCTCATTTTCCAGCCGCGAGCGCAGGATCGACACTTCACCGGCCTGATTGACGAGGCGGTCGAGGATATCGGCACGCACGCGCACCAGCTGCGTACGCGATGCGCCATCGTCGTCCTGGCTGGCGCTGGCCGGTGCAGCCGGCGCGGCGGCAGTGGCCGGCGCCGCCGGTTGCGCCGCCGCGGTGGCCGCTGCCGCCTGCGGGTTTTGCAGTTGCTCAAACAGCACCAGCGCATGGTCGTAATGCGTCAGCAACTCTTCAAACGCATGGGGTGTCGCGCTGTTGGCGTGCACCATGTTTTCAATATGCGTTTCGATTTCATGCGCATGCTGGCCCAGGCGCATCGCGCCCGCCATGCGCGCGCTGCCTTTGACCGTATGCAGCACGCGCTGCAGCATATGGGCGTGGCTGAAATCGGCAGGGTTGCGCTGCCATGCGCGCAAGGACTGCCCCACTTGCGGCAACAGGTCGGCGCCCTCCTCCAGGAACACCGGCAACAGATCGGGATCAATTTCATCCGTATAGCTGCCAGGCGGCGCCACGGCCAGTTCCGCCGGCGCATCCGGCAAAGACAGCACTTGCACATCGGGCGCCACCTCCGCTGGCAAGGTTTCCAGAACCGCAGGCGCGGACACCGGTTCCGCTGCCGGCACA
>JAIENA010000161.1 GCA_019751755.1 Burkholderiaceae bacterium
AAAGCAAGGAACGCCGTGCGTTCCGCGCTCTGCCTCCCCGGCCTGAAGGCCGAGGTTTCACGCGCAAACCTGATGAAAAAGTTGTCGTGCATGGCCGCGCTGCTGGTGACTTGTTTCAGCGCCCAAGCTGCCTGGGTCACCAAGGATCTAGGCTCGCTGGGCGACACCAGCACCGCTAAGGGAATCAGTGTGTACGACCGCGTGGTGGGCGGCAGCACCAATGTCCAGAATACCCGCTACATTCCATTTACCACCACCCCTGCAGGCATGCAGCCAATAAATGTCCCGGGCGTAGTGTCAGGTGAAGCCATGGCCGCCAATGCATCCGGTCAGGTGGTGGGTTACGCCCACAAAGCCAATGCCAGCTCCAGCGCATTCTTGTACAGCAACGGTACCGTTAAAGAAATCATGCAGGGTGGTTACCTTACCAGCGCCCTGTTTATCAACCATGCCGGACAGGTGGCCGGCATGTTCGAATCCGGCTGGGATCAGCCATTTGAGCTTTGCGGCTACCTGTATTCCCGTGGCGTCGTCACCAAAGTCAGCCTGGGCGGCGACCAAACCTTTGTCTATGGCATGAACGCCAGCGGACAATTGACGGGGGAAGGCAATGTATTGAATCACACTCACGCGTTTATCTTCAGCGACGGGGTGGCGACCAATCTCGGCACGCTGCCGGGTGGCAGCTACAGCAGCGGCGCGGCCATCAACGACGCCGGCCAAGTGGCAGGATGGTCCAACAATGCAGCCAATGAAGTGCGCGCGGTGCGCTACAGCGACGGCGTCATGTCCGACCTGGGCACGCTGGGCGGCAAGAACAGCATGGCCACCGCCATCAACGGCGCCGGCCTGGTGGTGGGCTATGCAGACCTGGCAACCGATGGCTACCATGCGTTCGTCAGCAACGGCACGCAGATGACGGACCTGGGCACCTTGGGCGGCGGCGGCGCCAGTTACGCCACCGGCATCAACGGCGCCGGCCAAATTGTTGGCATCAGCTACCTGGCGGATAATTCCTGGGCGCCGTTTTTCTATGACAATGGCACCATGCACAACGTGGCCGAACTGGTCACTGGATTCGATCAGATCCAACACGAAATCTACCTGAACGACTCCGGCCAGATTACGGGCACCGGCAGGATCAGCGGGAAATACCACGCCTTCCTGCTGACCTGGGTGCCGGACACCGAATCCACGGCAAGCACACTGGCGTCAGTCTCGCTTACCACACAAGCCGGCGCGGAAGAGTTCACCAAAACCACGCCAGTTAGCGGCAAGAAACCCAACACCGCGATACCGCAGCCGCCGGGAGCCATTGCGCCGCCAGGCATGAAGTGCCCGCCCCCCTACTGCGTTCCAGCCGCGAAACACCCAAGGAAATAAGCAACCGGGCCTGGCAAGCAGCCAGGCACCGCCCCCCCTCCTCAACCGCGGCGCGCTTCCTGCACGCCCGGCACTTCGGCAATCGCCGACAGGGCTTTCTGCAACTGCGCGGTGGAGCCGATTTCCGCCGTGAACGTCATTCGCGCCTGACCCTTGGCGCTTTGTGTGTTGACGCCGATAACGTTGAGCTTTTCACGCGAAAACACTTCCGAAATATCGCGCAACAGCCCCTGGCGATCGCTCGCCAGCACGAAGATGCCAACCGGGTACACGGTCTCGGTGACGCGCCGACCCCATTCGGTGACAATCACCCGCTCCGGCGCTTTGCTGCGCATTTCGGCAAAATTCTTGCAGCTGACGCGGTGAATCGACACGCCTTTACCGCGCGTGACAAAGCCGACGATCGGATCCGGCGGCGCCGGCATGCAGCATTTCGCCAACTGCGTCATCAAGCCATCGGTGCCCACCACCAGCACGCCCGATTTCGCGCCCTGATCGACGCTGGAGGCGCGGCTCTTGCCAACAAAAACCTCGTCCAGCGGCTCGACCGGCTCGCCACTGTCATGGAGCGCCTGCTCGACGTGGCGCAGGCTGAATTCCTCCTTGCCAACCGACAGGAACAATTCATCAACCTTGGCGAAGCCCAGCTTGGCCGCCAGCGCCTCCAGGTTGACCGCCGTCTTGCCTTCGCGCTGCAAACTCTTTTCCACCAGCGCGCGCCCGTGCGACAGGGTTTCCTGCATGTCGATCGCATGGAACCATGCGCGCACCTTGGAGCGGGTACGGTTGCTGGCGGTATAGCCGGGACTGAGCCAGTCGCGCGACGGTCCGGCCGTGCCGGGCGCGCCTTTGGCCGTAATGACTTCCACCGTCTGCCCGGTCTTCAACTGGGTGTTCAACGGCACCATGACGCCGTCCACCTTGGCGCCACGGCAGCGGTGGCCAACGTCGCTGTGCAAGTGGTAGGCGAAGTCAATCGGGGTCGCGCCGACCGGCAACTCCAGCACCCGCGCCTGCGGCGTCAGCACATAGATGCGGTCGTCGAGCGATGCCGACTTGAGCTTTTCCACCCATTCGCGCTGCACTTCCTCATGCTCGACCACGTGTTCGGCGACGTCGGATTTCCACGCCAGCAACTGGCGCAGCCAGGCGATTTTTTCATCGTATTTCTGGCCCTGGAAATTCGAACCGCCGGCTTCCTTGTAGCGCCAGTGCGCCGCCACGCCATACTCGGCAAACTGGTGCATCTCCTGGGTCCGGATCTGCACTTCCAGTGGCCGGCCGTCGTCGGCCATCACCACCGTGTGCAGCGAGCGGTAGCCATTTTGCTTGGGCCGCGAAATGTAATCGTCGAATTCTTTCGGGATCGGCGTCCAGATATTATGGACCACGCCAAGCACCGTATAGCAGGTCTTGATGTCCGACACGATCACGCGGAACGCGCGCACGTCATACAGCTCCGTGAAGTCGAGCTCCTTGCCGCGCATCTTGCTCCAGATCGAGTAAATGTGCTTGGGACGCCCAAATACTTCGGCCTGAATGCCGGCCGAGGCCAGCTCCGACTGCAGGCGGCCGATCGACGCCGACACGAAGCTTTCGCGCAGCATGCGCTTTTCTTCGAGCATCTTGGCGATGCGTTTATAGGTTTCCGGCTCGATAAAGCGGAACGACAGGTCTTCCAGTTCCCATTTCAGTTGCCAGATGCCGAGACGGTTCGCCAGCGGCGCATAGTAATCGAGGGTTTCACGGCCATAGGCGCGCGTGACATCATCGAAGCGCTTGATGTCGGCAAAATAGCGCAGCGATGTCAGGCACGACGCCAGCCGCACCAGCACCACGCGCATGTCGGTGGCCATCGCCAGCAGCATCTTGCGCAAGGTTTCCACCTGCGCCACCGCCTGCTGCGCGGCGTTCTTGCCGCGCCCAATCCCGCCCGCAGGCTGGGCTTGTGTCAGTTCGCGCATGCGCAGCAACTGGCGCACGCTGTTGACCAGCTCCGCCACGGATGCGCCGAACATCGTCTCGATGCGCGGCGCCATGGCCGGCTCCAGCAAGGTCAGCTCGAACATCATGCCGGCAATACGGGAATCGGCATCGGCATTGAGGAACGCCAGCGTACTGCCGACGCCAACGGCGAAATCCACCGCGGGCTGGCCGCTGCCGGACACCTTGTCGCCATATAACTGGCTGGCCTGGTCGAGCGCCGCCAACACGCGCGCCCCCTCATCGGCGGACAAGCCTTGCACCAGCTGGTCTGACGTTGCGCTGTTCAGCGCGGCGATAGAAACCATGAAACCTCTTGCTTACTGTGTTGCGGTGGCCGCCTCATGGGAAGCGGGCCATGGCGGCTTCCACTGGTGTGGAAACCGCCCTACGGGTTATGCCTGGGCGGCGACCACGACCATCTCGACCAGCCACTTCGGATCGGCCAGTTTGGCTTCCACGGTGGCGCGCGGCGGCGTGGCGCCCGGCACCACCCACTCTTCCCACACCGCGTTCAGCGCCGGGAACAGCGCCAGGTCGGTGATGTAGATCTGCGTCATCAGGATGCGCGACTTGTCGCTGCCGGCTTCGGCCAGCAGCTTATCGATACTGGCCAGCACTTCGCGGGTCTGGCCCGTGATGTCAGCGTCCGGGTTGCCTGCCGCCACTTGGCCGGCCAGGTACACGGTGCCGTTGTGGATGGCGGCTTCGGACAGGCGCTTGCCTACGTGCAGTCGTTGAATTTCCATTGCGATCTTTCTTTATTAATTGCGTTACGTTGATGAGTTGAGTAAAAACTTCCGTGCAATCGCGATTTGATCGTCATGCAGGAAGGTCGGAGCATGACCGACGTCCGGTATCTCCACCAGCGTGGCTTGTGGCCCGCGCTGCGTCATGTTTTCTGCGGTGGCGCGCGACAGCAGGTCCGATTGGGCGCCGCGCACCAGCAGGGTTGGGCAGCGGATTGCGTCATAGGCGGCCCACAAGGCGACCTGGTCGGCCTGCGCGGTTTCCACCGTGGACGAGCGGAACGGCTGCGCCAGACCCAGGTCATAGTGACGGGTCCACTGACCGTCGGCATCCTGGACCAGCACGTCGGCCGCCAGTTTGTGCCACTCGGCATCGGTATGCGGGCCAAATGTCAGTGAAATGTCACGCACGAACTTGGCCGCCAGCTCAAAGCTCGGGAAGCGCACATCCTGGCCAATGTAATCACCGATGCGCTGCAGCGCCGCGCCATCGAGGGTGGGGCCGATATCGTTGAGCACGAGGCGGCTGATGGGGCTGTCCGGCAGCGACGCCAGGCCCATGCCAATCAGGCCGCCCATCGAGGTGCCGAACCAGTGCACATCCTGGCGACCGGGATGGCCGGCGCTATGTCCGGTGACTGCGGCAATCAAGGTCACCATGTCGGCCACATATTGCGGCAAGCGGTACAGCTGCGGGTTCAGCAGGCGACCGGAACGGCCACGCCCCACCACGTCGGGGCACACCACGCGGTACCGGTCGGCCAGCGCGCGCGCGAGGTTGTCGAAATCGTCCGAGACGCGGGTCACGCCGTGCACACAAATGAGCACGGCGGGATTGTCGGCATCGCCCCATTCCTTGTACGCCATCTGGTGCAAACCACTGGGGGAAATGCATTGCACAGACTTTAATTTCGGTTCCAGCATGCCCATTCCTTTTTTCAATGCGACATTTTACAGGGTTACACGTAAAATCCTACCGCAGTGTAGCGCAGGCCTTTCCCTACAGACAATATAAGGATCCCCATGACTTCTTCGTTCCTCAAAGGCAAGACCGCACTGGTCACCGGCTCCACCTCCGGCATCGGACTGGGCATCGCCCGCGCGCTGGCCGCCGAAGGGGCCAACATTATTTTCAATGGCTTTGGCGACAGCCACGAAATCGCCCAGTTGCAAACCGCCACGGCCCGTGAATTCGGCGTGCAAGCGGCGTACCACAATGCCGACATGGCCAAATCGCAGGAAATCGAATCGCTGTTCGCATTTGCCGCCGACCGCTTTGGCGGCGTCGACATCCTGGTCAATAACGCCGGCATCCAGCACGTGGCCAACGTCGAGGATTTCCCGGTCGATAAATGGGATTCAATCATTGCCATCAACCTGACCTCGGCCTTCCACACCTCGCGCCTGGCGCTGCCATCGATGCGCAAGAAAAACTGGGGGCGCATCATCAACCTGGCGTCGGCGCACGGTCTGGTCGGTTCGGCCGGCAAATCCGCCTATGTCGCGGCCAAGCACGGCCTGGTGGGTCTGACCAAGGTCACGGCACTGGAAACCGCGCCAACCGGCGTGACGTGCAACGCGATCTGCCCCGGCTTCGTGCTGACGCCGCTGGTGCAAAAGCAGGTCGACACCCGCGCACTGAAAGAAGGCTTGACCAATGACGAGGCCAAGCAAGCGCTGCTGTCCGACAAGCAGCCGTCCGGTGAATTCGTCACGCCCGACGAACTGGGCGCGCTGGCGGTGTTCCTGTGCAGCGACGCGGCCAAGCAGGTGCGCGGCGTGGCGTGGAACATGGACGGCGGCTGGGTGGCGCAATAACGCCGCCATGCCCCTTTTCTTGATGCCGTAGTACGTAGTAACCGCAATGTGGCTATCCCCAATGGTGATAGCCACAATAGGCGGCCTGACCGCTTTGGCGCAAGATCGCTCCCATCAGTACAGAAATATGGATGCCCGGCCTCCCCGGCCCGGCCCCCATGGAATCTAAACCAGGGAGACGCGATCATGACAACCAAAAAACCGTTTTACAAAATCCTGTACGTGCAGGTGCTGTTCGCCATTTTGGCGGGTGTACTCATGGGCATCTACCTGCCCACCGACGCCGTGGCCATGAAGCCGCTCGGCGATGG
>JAIENA010000373.1 GCA_019751755.1 Burkholderiaceae bacterium
CCGATCAATGAAAACGGCACGCTGTTCGCGTTCGATGACTATTTCCCCCAGTTCGGCTACAACCAGTCGCTGGAAATCGAAGACCGCCACGAGCGCCGTGCACGCGGCCTGGGTGAACCGCACCGCAGCCCGCAACTGGACGACCGCGCGGCGCAGCAGGAAAACTTCTGGAAGCTGTATGGCATTCACGCCGACCTGGTGGACTTCGAGGCCACGGTCTCCACCAGCGCCGGCCAGACCGCGATGGCGCCCGGCACCTTGCAGCGCAGCTGGGAACAGAACGGCCGCCGTTACTTCCACTACAAGCTGGAACAGCCGGCGCTGCCGTTCTTCTCGTTCCAGTCGGCGCGCTGGGAAGTCCGGCAGGCGGAGTGGAACGGCGTGCCAATCCGCGTCTATTACGACCGCAAGCACCCGTACAACGTCGACAGCATGATTGCCGGCGCCCAGGCCGCGCTGGCGTATTACACCACCCACTTCGGACCGTATCCGCACAAGGAAGTGCGGATTCTCGAAACACCGCTGTACCAGAGCTATGCACGCAGCTTCCCGATGACGATCCCGTTCTCGGAGTCGCTGGGTTTTATTAACGACTTGCGCAACCCGGACAACGTCGACCACGTTTTCTACGTCACCGCGCACGAGATTGCGCACCAGTGGTGGGGCGACCAGGCGATTGCCGCCAATGTGCAGGGCAGCGCCATGGTGACGGAATCCTTGGCCGAATATGCCGCGCTGATGGCGACCGAACACCGTTTCGGCGCGGACAAGGTGCGCCGCATCCTGCGCTGGGACCTGGACGAATACCTGCGCGGACGCGGCGCGGAACAAGTGGAAGAACAGCCGCTGATGCGGGTGGAAGGACAGGTCTATATTCAATACCGCAAAGGCAGCCTGGCGTTTTACCGCTTAAAAGAGGCCATCGGCGAAGCGGCGGTCAACCGGGCGCTGAAACGCTTCCTGGACGACAAGCGCTACCAGACCTCGCCCTACGTCACCAGCCGCGACCTGCTTGGCTACCTGCGCGCGGAGACGCCAAACGACCAGCAGCAACTGGTGACGGACTTGTTTGAACGGATCGTCGTGTATGACAACCGGATGCTGGCGGCGGGGGCGGTACAACGCAAGGATGGCAAGTGGGACGTGACGCTGCAGGTCAGTCTGGCCAAGCTGGCGGCCGATGGCAAAGGGGCGGAACGGGCGCAGGCGTATGACGAGGCGGTGGAGATTGCGGTGTTGGCTGATGGGGCCGAGGGCCGTGTGCTGTACCGGGGGCGGCATGCGCTGGCGGGTGGTGTGTCCAGCGTGACCGTCACGGTCGATGCGCAACCCGGTGCGGCCGGGGTTGATCCGGACGGGCTGCTGATCGACCGGAATGTCGCCGATAACCGCCGTAAGGTGGAGTTGAACGTGGACCGTTGATGCAGGACCGGCACTACGTTGTTCAGACCATGCTGGCATGGCAACGTAGGGCGGTTCGCTTGCGAGCCGCCATGCTTGCACCGAGTTGGCGCATGCTATACCGGTCTGCCTGCATGGCGGCTTCCGCTGCGCGGAAACCGCCCTACGGAATTAGCCCAACATCACAGCTTATAGCCCTGTTTAAAGGCCGTGCTGCGCCGCCGCGACATCGCCACCCGCATGCCGTTGTGCAGCACCAGTACCAGCCCGCCGGCCGGCGACGGCGTCATCTCCGCCACGAAGCGCATGTTGACGATCTGGCTGCGGCTGGTGCGCACGAAGCGGGCCGGATCGAGGCGCGCTTCCAGTTGCACCAGGGAGCGCAGCATCAACGGCCGCTGCTGGTCGAAATACACGCGGGTGTAATTGCCCTCCGATTCGAACAGCATGATGCGCTCCAGCTCCACCAGCCAGCAGCGCTCACCGTCCTGGATAAACACCTTGCCGTCGGCGACGGCCGGTGACAACGCTTGCTGCGGCGCCGGTGTGGTGGTCGGCACGACGGCCACAGCTTGCGGGTCTTGCCCCTGCGCCACCGCGCCGCCCACACCGCGCATCGCCTTCTGCAACGCCTGCGCCAGCCGCTCATCTTCGATCGGCTTCAACAAATAATCGAGCGCATTGACATCGAACGCGCGGATCGCATAGCGATCATAGGCGGTCGTAAAAATCACGGCGGGCGCCACCTCCAGCGCCGCCAACAAATCAAAGCCACTGCCATCGGGCATCTGAATATCGAGAAAAATCAGGTCGGGTGCCTCGCGCGCCAGCATTTGCAGCGCCTCGGCCACGTTGGCGGCTTCCGCCACAATCCGAACCTCGGGATGCACCCGCAGCATACGGCGCAATTCGTCACGCGCCAGCGGTTCGTCGTCAATGATGGCAACCTTCATGCGGCTTCCTGTGGCAAGGTAATAGTGGCGGTGACCCAGCCGGGCGATTGCGCCAGCGTGCAGCTGGCGGCTGGGCCGAATTGCAGTGCAAGGCGCTGACGGGCATTGGCCAGGCCGACCCGGGTCGAGTCGCTGTCGGCGGCCAGCGTGCCCTGATTCGTGACGCGCACCAGCACGGCGTTGGCCGTGCGTTCAGCGCTAATGCTGACCTGGCAAGGCCCGGTGGCGCGCTCCACGCCATGGCGGATGGCGTTTTCCACCAAGGTTTGCAGCACCATCGGCGGCAACAGCGTATCGCCCAGCGCGGGCGCGATGTCTTCAGAAAACTGCAGCCGCTCCCGGAAGCGCAACCGTTCCATGTCGAGATAGGCGCGCACGGCGGCCATGTCATCGGCCAGCCGCACCCTGTCGGCGTGGCCGGCCTGCAGGCTGTGGCGCATCATGCCGGCCAGCCGGTTGATGGCGCGCGCGGCGGCGTCGGCGTCCTGGTACACCAGCGCGCGGATGCTGTTCAAACTATTGAAGAAGAAATGCGGATTGACCTGCGACTGCAGCGCGCGCAATTCGGCCTCCTTGACGCTGACTTCGAGCTGCAACTTTTCCAGCTCGAACTGGGTGGCGCGCCGGCGCGACAACGCCACCGCGTAGCACAGGGTCCAGATCAGGAACAGGACGAACCAGATCAGGAGCAGCAGGACAATATTAAACGCCAGGCCGGCGGCGCTGTCGTCAAACAAGGCGCCGCCGCGGAACAGTTGGTCCGACCACAGCAGAAACCCGGTCTGCACCACGGCCAGCAGCAGCAACCAGGCGCCAATCCGGCCAAACGGAAAGCCGCGCTGGCGCACCAGCCAGCCGCGCCGCCGCAACTGGCCACGCCACAGGTGTGACAACCCCAGGCCGGTGGCGGTGCAAAACAGCTTGGCGGCGGCGAAGCGCAATGTGCTTTGCCAGTCACCGAAGGACGACGACAGGACGCTGAACACGGCCAGCGTGCCCCAGCCCACCAGTTGGCAAAACCAGTAATCGCGGTCGGTGGCGGTCCTGAAATTGTTCACGCGCTGGCTTCCATGTGGGAGGAAAACGGAATGGTACCAGCACCCGGGGCCGGATTATCATAAGATGCTAACGTCGCCCCCCAGCATCCGTGTCATGAAAATCCTGGAATACGCCGAATTCACCCCGCCCCGCAACAACCCGCAATACGACAAAGTCCTGCAAGCCATCGAGCGCGATGACTTCCGCGCGGCGCAGGTGAAAAAGCTGGTAAATCTCTCGCACGGCAAGTTTTACCGGGCCAAGCTCGATTACGCCGACCGCCTGCTGTTTTCCACCGTGCGCTACCAGGGCGAGGTGTATGCACTGCTGTTGGAAGTGATCGAGAACCATGCTTACGACAAGTCGCGCTTCCTGCGCGGCGTGGCGGTCGACGAAGAGCGTATCCCCGACATCGAAGCGGCCGAGGCGCAAGCCGGCGCGGAAGCCGTGCGCTACCTGCACCCGCAACACCGCCGCGTCCACTGGCTCGATAAAGCGCTCTCGTTTGACGACGCGCAGCAGGCCGTGTACCAGTTGCCCGCGCCGCTGATCATTGTCGGCAGCGCCGGCAGCGGCAAGACCGCGCTGACGCTGGAAAAAATGAAGCACGCGCAGGGCGACGTGCTGTACGTGACCCACTCGGCCTACCTCGCGCAATCGGCGCGCGACCTGTATTACGCCGACGGTTTTAACAAGGACGGCCAGGCATGCACGTTCCTGTCCTATCGCGAACTGGTCGAGTCGATCCAGGTGCCGAGCGGGCGCGAAGCGACGTGGCGCGATTTTTCCGCATGGTTTGCGCGGGTGCGGCAGCAGTTCAAGGACATCGATGCGCACCAGGCGTTCGAGGAAATCCGTGGCGTCATCACCGCCGATGCGGATGGCGTGCTGTCGCGCGAACAGTACGAGCAACTGGGACAGCGCCAGTCGATCTTCGCCGAGCGTGAACGCGCCACCCTGTACGACCTGTTCGAGCGTTATCGGGCCTGGCTGCAGGAAGCGGGTTTGTTCGACTTGAACCTGGCCGCCCACGAGCGCCTGCGGCAAGCGGCGGGCCGCTACGACTTCGTCGTCATTGATGAAGTGCAGGACTTCACCATGGTGCAGCTGTCGCTGGTGTTGAAGACGTTGAAGAAGCCGGGCCAGTTCCTGATGTGCGGCGACTCGAACCAGATCGTGCACCCGAATTTCTTTGCCTGGAGCCGCATCAAAACCCTGTTCTGGCGCGACGCCGCGCTGGCCGACAAGCAGCAGTTGCAAGTGCTGCGCGCGAATTTCAGGAACGGCACGCAAGTCACGCACGTCGCCAACACGCTGCTGAAGATTAAACACAGCCGCTTCGGCTCGATCGACCGCGAAAGTAATTTCCTGGTCGATGCCGTGGGCGGCGACAACGGCGCCGTGTCGCTGCTGGCCGACAGCGCCAAGGTGCGCCGCGATCTCAACGCGCAATCGCGCCGCTCGACCCGCTTCGCGGTACTGGTGCTGCGCGATGAAGATAAACAGGAAGCCCAAAAACAGTTCGACACGCCGCTGATTTTCTCGGTGCACGAAGCCAAAGGTCTGGAATACGACAGCATCGTGCTGTTCCGCTTTGTCTCCGACAACCGCGCCCCGTTCGCCGGCATCGCCGATGGCGTGACCCTGGCCGACCTGGCGGTGGACCAGCTGCAATATGGGCGCGCGAAGGACAAGGCCGATAAGTCGCTGGAGATCTACAAGTTCTATGTGAACGCGCTGTACGTCGCGCTGACGCGCGCCATCCGCAATGTCTACCTGGTGGAGTCGGACGTGCTGCACCCGTTGCTGCGGTTGCTGGAGATTGTCGACACCGGCGCCGGCGGGCAGATGGACGGGCCGGCGTCCAGCCTGGAAGACTGGCAGAAGGAAGCGCGCAAGCTGGCCTTGCAGGGCAAGCAGGAACAGGCCGACGCCATTGAGCGCATGATCCTGAAAACCGCGCCGGTGCCGTGGCCCGTGTTCGACGAACCGCGCCTGCGCGACACGCTGCATAAAGTCTTTATCGACAAGGCGCCCGGCAGCAAATTCAAAAGCCAGCTGTACGACTACGCGCTGGCCTACGACGAACCGATGCTGGCCATCGCACTGGACGCCGACACCGGCTACGCGCAGGCCGGCAATTTCGCGCAGGCCGGCATCGCCCCGTCGCGCCGCCATTTCCTGCCCTACTTTGCGCACGGTTTTAAAGACATCCTGCGCCTGTGCGACAAGCATGGCGTTGAGCACCGCACGCCAATGAACCTGACGCCGCTGATGGCCGCCGCCGCCGCCGGCAACGTGCCGCTGGTGGAAGCGCTGCTGGCGCGCGGTGCCGATGTCGAAGCGATCGACCACCTGGGCCGCAACGCGCTGCACTGGGCCATCGCCACGGCGCTGCGCGACCCCGCTTATGCCGAGAAATCGCTGCCGGCGATCTGGCAATTGGTCGCACCGCGCTGCATCGACGTGCAAGCCGACGGCCGCCTGGTACGCATCGAACGCCACCAGTCCGAGTATCTGCTGTTGCAGCTGATGTGGGTGCTGTTCAAGGCGTGCTTCGGCAACCTGGAAGGCAACGACCACGGCGCCTTCGACGCCGGCCTGCTGGCGGCGGCGCTGGACAAGCTGCCGGACGCGGTGGCCGCACCGGAGCGCAAGAAGCGCAGCGCCATTTCCGGCGTGTTGTCGCGCAATGAACGCGACCGCGACTACGCCTACAACCGCCGCCTGTTCCTGCGCGTGACGACGGGGCTGTACCAGTTCAATCCATCGCTGTCACTGCGGCGGCGCGGAGCGGACGGGGAGACCTGGGTTTCCGTGTTCGCGCTGCTCAACCTGGCGCTGGTCAAGGAGCTGGCGGAGCCGAGCTGGGAGGGGCATATTGATGTGCTG
>JAIENA010000176.1 GCA_019751755.1 Burkholderiaceae bacterium
CGGAAGAATTCAGCAAAGAATTCCCCGATATCGGCTTTGCGTAGCAACATCATGCCGCCGGTCCACACAAGGCTGATGACAACGAGCAGCCAGAACAGGTTGCTGGCGTAGCCTGTGATAACGCTTGCCCATGCGCTCGATTTGGTCGCGTAGACGACGAATGCCTTGTCGAGGATGCCGTCCGTCGACACGTCGGCGTTGGCGGCAAGCGGTAGCGCGAGAAGTCCAATAAAAATGGCCGCTAATGCCTGCGGCCGCAAAAAGTTAAATTTCATGATGTTCACCATGTCCTTGGCTGGCTAGGCTTATAGGTACTTCTGAATGCACATAAGGTGGAAAATTTCTCACGCGCCTTCTGGTCTCGGATACGGGCCACGTTCGCATCCGTGCAGTTTTCATCGTTGACAGCAGGCAGGCTCTCTTCCGCCGCCGGATCGCTGCAACCGGGGCAGCAGATGCAAATCAGCACCATCGTTGCGACGCAAAGACCAGTCCGTGGCGACATGAACGTCTCCTTACCAGTTGCGGGGTGTACTTGCCTTGTAAGTACTCTTGAAGGAGGCTTCGTCCGACGCGCGCGCCAGGGCTTCCCGATCCGCCAGCGCCTGGTAGCGGGCGGCGGTCATGTTCTGCTGCGCTATCAGCAAAGCGCGAATTTGCAGCAATTGATTCGATTGCTGGCTGGCCAACTGGCTGGCATACGACAGTGCTTCCATCTGCCCCTTCGCGCCTTGTGCGCTTGCCTGCAATCGCTGCAGCTGCAACGCATCTGCTTGCAGCGCGTCCTGCTGGTGATCGACCGTGCGCAGCATCGCGTCGATGGCGCGCTTCTGTGATTCGGCGCCCAGGTCCTGCGAAGCATGCAGGTCCTTCCAGTCTGACGCCGAGCAGCCGCGCGAGGAGAAACAGGGCGAGCTGCGGTAGCCGGCCGGCGTCTTGAATTTGCCGAGATAGGTATTGATGTTGCCCAGCATGCTCTTGTAGTAGCTGAGCGTATCGATTGCCGTGCGCAGATCGTTCATGGTCTTGTTGGCCTGGTCCCAGATATACATGACCGGGGCGGCGGTGTTTTGCAGCATGTTCTGGTATTGCTGCAGTTGCGTCCTGTACTGTTGAATTTGCTTCAGGGTTTGCGTCACGTTTTCAAACGCGGTCACCAGATTCTGCGACAGGTTAGAGCTGTCGATGACAGGCAGGCCGCCCGCCATGGCGGTGTTGGTTGTACTGACGTGTATCAGCGCGATACTGAGCGCCAGGTACGTGCGTAAAATTGGATGTTTTGCGGGATTCATGGTGGAGCTCCTTCGTACGAATTAGTAGTCGAAAGGCTTGTAGGGTTTGGAGAACGTCAGGTCTTTGATGACCACGACGTTAAAACGGTAGCCGGGGCGAATTTCAAGGGTCGGTGCGATGCCCATGTTCCGAGTGATCATCTGCGCTGTCGCCTGCCCAAGGTGCTGGCCGAGCGCTTCCGTCATGGCGCTACGCGCGTTCAGACGGCTCGAATACAGTTCGTCCCGCTGGCTCAGTGCGATGCCGGCCGTGACGCCGGACATCAACAGTGCTGACCCGAACAAGCGGAAATAGTGGTTGTTCACGCGGTCATTAAAGCCGGCATAGCCCGCGCTGTCAGCACCCGGCATGGCGCCAATGTCTAGCGCCTTGCCGTCTGGGAAAATGATGCGCTGCCATGCAATCAGCACGCGCGCCTGGCCATAGGCGACATCGCTGGAATACTCGCCAATGAGGCGAGATCCTTGTGGCACCAGCTTCCATTTGCCGGTGGCGGTGTCGTAGACGTCCTGGCTGACCTGGCCGATGATCTGCCCAGGTAAATCGGAGTTGATGCCCGAAATAAGGATGGCGGGAATGATAAACCCGGCACGCAGCTCATACGGTGAGCGCGGCGACTGAAGCTGTGAGTCCAGTTGCCAGCGGTCTTGCTTGGTGGCGTTGCCAAATTGCGCGTAGTCTTTGCCGCCGTTCGCTTTTTGCGGCGAGGAGGCATCGTCAGTTTGCGCTTGGGGGCCGCCGCCGCCCGGGCCATCGCGTAGTTGCTGCAATCGTGCCTTGTATGCCGCCGCCGGGTCGTCACGCAGTTGCATATCGATTTGCTGCTGCAAGGCGGCAATCTTGGTCATTGTCTCGCTGCGGCCTGCGATGCTGCCGCTGTTGGCCGCCAGATCGGGGGCAGAACCAGCACTTCTGGGGGCGCTCGCTTGCACTGCCGTGGTGGCTTTGATTGCAGCTTCAAATTGCGCCAGCTTCATTTGTTTGATGCGTGCCTTGTCGTCCGAAGCGTTCGTATCGGTCCCAGTGCTTGGCGGTGGCGGCGGCGCTGGCGGCGCCGTGAGCGCATCCGCCGATGGCGGCAGCGTGGACAAATCGGGCGCGGGCATTGTCGGCGGCGTAGGATTCACGGCTGGGACCAGGCCATCTCCCGCCTTGTTGACCAGTTCGTCAGCGAACATGCTGGTGTTGGTCACTTTGGCCGCCTCTTGCTTGCCCTGTTTTGCCTGTTGCTCGGCGCGGTCAATTGCGACCAGTGCCATTATCACAAGGAAGGTCCCGAGCACCGCGCCAACAATGTACATCGGCAAGTTATTGACGCGGCGTACCCCGTTCTTTTTTGGTGCGACGCCTGGCGAATCGTCAGGCGACATATTGGTGGTGGTTGTCATGGCCATTACTCCTTGCGTAGCCATGCGCCAACCGGGTTCATGGCTTCACCACGTGCCAGATACCCGCGCGTCACCGACTGCGTGCCAACAAACAGCGTGACACGGACGATGGCGGGGTCTGGTATCTGGTCGACCAGGTAGCCGATGCGCAGCGTGCCGCCTGGCGCTGCCGCTGCAGACGTGACGCTGGCCGATGGGGCAGGGCGCATCCCGGCAGACGCTTGCGCCGGTTGCTCGTTGACGGCATAGCCGCGTGCGCGCAGCGCCTCCACCAGGGATTTGCCGAAGGAGTCCGCTGTCGGCTGCGTGAATTCCAGCCGGGTTGCCGCTGGCGGCGACAGCAACGACAACTGACGGACCGCGTCCGCCGCCAGATTCGCTATCTGGGCCGGCGTCGTACCGCGAGAATAGTCGCCAACTGATCGGCTGTTATCAGTGCGGCTGGCGGTGCATCCTGAAAATGCGAGGCAGCACAGCAGTACTAAAGTGGAGCGTTTCATGATCATTTCTCCCGCGTAATGGTGACGCGGTCCTGATCGCTGCCGACGCCTGCGATCAGGATGGCCTTGTCGAAGACCGTATCGACGATGTAGCGGTCGCCTTGCAGGCGGTAGTTGACCATGACCATGTCCGGCTCGCTGAACCAGCCGCCATCCTTGCGCATGACCAGCAAGGTCGGCGCTTCGGTTTGTGCCATGGCGGCTGGCATCTGGATGATGGTTTTGACGCCGTTGTTGTATACGCGCATCGGTTTCCAGGCCACCGCGCCTTCGATGGCATAGGCAAAGCTCAAGTCGCCCAGGTATTCACCGGTTTCAGGGATGGTGCGTTCTTGCCGTTCCTGGGTCTCCTTTTTCCTGTTTGCCAACCATTGCGCGGTCGTCTCTTCCGGATAGGTGAATGCAATCCTGGGCATGAATTCGGTACGGTGCGAGCGCAGGCGGAAGTGGTAAGTACGGCGATTGGTGGTAACGAGCAGCGACGTTTCCAGCCCGACGTCCAGCGGCTTGACCACCAGGTGCTGGACTTCGCTGGCACCGCTGCCGGTTACGGCAGGTTCGACATGCCAGCGTGCGGTGTCGCCCAGGTGGATGGAGTTGACTTGCTCGCCCAGCTGCAATTCGATGTCGCAAATTTGCAGTACCGCACAGACAACGCTTGGTTGCTGCGTGCCGTAAAGGTATCGGATCGCTCCGTCCACACCAGCCGTTGGCTGAACGCCCACGGAGGCGGCGGTGCGCCACTTGTCGGAACTGGCCAGAGCTTCACGCTCTTGCTTGGACAGATTGACGTTCTTACTGGCAAAGTATTGGTCGGCCAGTTTTTGTTCCGGTGGCGCTGCCAGCGCCAGTGGCATCCCTGCTGACATCAACAGGGCAGTGAGGAAGTGTTTATTCATGATGGCCGTTCCTCACAGCTGCCGTGACCATGAGTAGTCACGGACGTAAATGCCCAAGGGATTGTTGCGGATTTGCTCTTCCTTGGTGTCAGATGTGGGCGGCAACAGATAGACGGTGACCAGCGCACGCATGCGGAATGGCTTGGTCTTCAGGGCGCCTTGCCGGTCCCGCTCGGTTTCGATCCATTCGACTTGCCAGGTGTCGTCGGTCTGCGGCAGCACGGAAACGACTTCCGTGCTGACCGTGGTTTTTTCGGCGCGCTTAAAGGGCGAACTGTCTTCCGTACCGTTCAGCCATTCGTTGGTTTTTGCGGTCGCCGCATCGTTTGCCGACAGCATGGCGTAGATACGGAAGATGGCCTTGCGCTGCAGCGCGATGTCCGGTGTAACAAGACGGGCGTCGGCAATGAATGCCGCCACGCTGGAATGGATGACGCGCTGGTCCGCCAAAGCCGCCGGGTTGGCCGGCGCCATGGCGGCGGCTTGCCCCAGCTTGTCCACTTCGATCACGTAAGGGATGAATTTGGACTGGCTGCCGATGTGGACGATGCCGCCGACGCCGGCCAAGGCAATCAGCAGCGACAGCATGGCGAGGATTTGCCAGTTCTGGCGCGCCGAACGCAGGCCGCTCAGGTGGTCGTTCCAGGTTCGGCGCGCGGACAAGTATGGGTTTTCTTCTTCCCCCTTGCGCCGCCCGCCATCGATGTGTTGGTCGTCGTGGCTGTCGCCGCCAAAGCGTTCGTGCCACAGCTTCTTGAAGTTGAATGTAGTGTTCATCCTGCCCTCTTGTAGTCGTCCAGGTTCAGGCCACGGCCAGCGAGCCAGAAATGAATCCACTGGTCGCCGTGCTTGGCCTCAAGTGCTCGAATGGCGGCGATGGATTCCTTGTCCGTCGCGCCGATGATTGAAAGTGCCAGTGGCCCAAGGGCCAGTTCGTATTGGCGGCAGCCGTATTCCGACATGTAGTAGTAGTGCTTTTTCGGCGTGGCCGATGCCAGGATGTCGATTTGACGGCTGTTCAGGCCCATGCGGCGATAGAGTGCCGTCGCGTCTTCGTCCCGCGCAAACAGGTTAGGCAGGAAAATCCGCGTCGCCGAGGATTCAACGATCACGTCGAGAATGCCGGACCTGGCTGCATCGGACAGGTTTTGCGTCACCATCAACACGATGCAATTGGTTTTCGCCAGTCCCTTGAGCCAAGCGCGGATTTTTCCGCAAAAGGCGGGGTGGGCCAGCATCAGCCAGGCTTCCTCCAGAACAATCATGGTGGGCTGGCCATGCAGGCTGCGTTCGATGCGCCGGAACAGATACAGCAGCACCGGCAACGCATATTTTTCGCCCATGCCCATCAATTCCTCGATTTCAAACACAGTGAAATCGGCCAGTGCCAGTCCATCTTCCTCCGCGTCCAGCAGGTGTCCCATGCTGCCATCGATGGTGTATTGCTTGATGGCTTCCCTGATCGCTTCATCCTGGATGGTTACGGAAAATTCTGAAATGGTTTTCGCGCCGCTGGCGCGCATGTTCACGATCGCATTGCCAATTTCGTTGCGCTGCACGGGTGTGACCTGCACGCCGTTCAGCGACAGGATGGTCTCAACCCATTCCATCGCCCATGCCCGGTCGCTCTTTGTTTCCAAAAATTGCAACGGGCAGAAGGCCAGCCTGTCGCTGTCGTCAGCGACCCTGAAATGCTGTCCGCCGACGGCCTTCGTCAGCGGGTAAGCGGACATGCCTTTGTCGAACACGTATATACGCATGCCCGCATAGCGCCGCATCTGGGCCATGATCAAGCCCAGATGGGCCGACTTCCCGTTGCGTGTCGGGCCGAAGATCAGCGTGTGCCCAAGGTCGCGCACATGCAGGTTCAGGCGAAATGGCGTCGCGCCCTGGGTAACGCACTGCATCAGTGGGGGCGCAAGCGGTGGGTACAATGGGCACGGCGCCTTGTCGATGCCGGTCCAGATGGTGCTGGTCGGCAGCAGGTCAGCTAGGTTCATCGTATTGATCAGCGGCCTGCGCACGTTTTCAACCCCGTGTCCCGGCAGGCTGCCAAGGAACGCATCCATGGTGTTGACTGTTTCGACCCGGGCGCCGAAACCAAGGCGGCGGATGGCTTTGGCAACCTGCCGTGCCGACGCATCGATCCGTTCGCGGTCTTCGTCCAGCAGCACGACGACACTGGTGTAGTAGCCCTGCGCCACCATCCCGCTATTGAC
>JAIENA010000189.1 GCA_019751755.1 Burkholderiaceae bacterium
CAGTTGAGCAAGATCGCCAAGCGGTCATCATCCAGCAGCAAGGCGGTGCCGGAGGAAACCAAGGTGCCGGCCACCGGCTCAGACAATCGTTAGGTGATGCCCTTCCAGGCACCCGTGGTAGGCCTCGTCGATCAGACGATGCAGCTCGCGGGTATCCCTGGAAGTGCCCCAGTAGTGACGCTTGCACTGGCTGATATAGCGCTTCAAGTCGCCGATGGAGCGGATGGTACCGGGCGCTATGCCGGTGATAAAGGCCAGGTGGGCGATCTCACCCGGCGTCAGGCGGATATGGGTTCCTAGTCGCAGCATGGGAATTCGTGGTGGCGTTGGGGTGGATGGAAATGCGGTGCAGGCGCGCTTGCGCGCTGGCGGTGCGCTGGTAAAACCATGTTAGGCATGGATCCCCGCGCTTTCAACCGTTGCGTGGGCGGGATCGGTGGTGTTGCCGCGAACCGAACAATCATGCGATGAAGGAGGACATCATGAAACGCATGGAATGGAATTCGTCGCAGGGAAACGTGGACGCGCGCTTTGACGCGTTGTGCGCGCCGCTGCTGGTATGGCTGGAGGAGTTGAGGCCGGGCAGGCGGGTGCGTGCGCGGGACGGTACGCCGTTCATTCGCACCAACCGCACCTGCATCTGCTTCTGCAATCTGCGGAATGGTGCGTTGTGCTCGGCCAGGGATATCTGCCGTGAAAACGGCGGCGTGGCCCTGGAGGAGTTGAAGGCGTTGGGGGAAATGGATCATGAGGTGCGAGCGTAATGAAACACGCTGTCTGCTTCAGCAAGGCGTGGAGACGGCCCTGGCAGGCACCCCTGCCAGCGGGCTGGCGATTTGGCGGGCGCTGCAAGCGTGGCGTGCGAGTTGGCGGCCGGAGCCTGATCCGGCGCGCAGCGTGGCGGAGTTGAGCGTGATCTACCTGCGTGCGATGAGGTTGGGGTACGCTGCGTATGGTGGTGGCAATGCGCTGCCTGAATTATTTGCCAGGGAAAGCGGCCTGGCGGATCAGTGGCAGAAGGGCTTTGCCATGGCGTACTTGGAAGCCGCGATGGGGTTGCGCTGCGCATCGATGTGCAGCGACGAATAAGAGCTTGTAGTTGGCAGGGCGATGGAATGCATGGGACGGCGCGGTTGGGCCGTCCTTTTTTTATCTATGTAACCGGCGGGCGGCATCCGCTTGCCGTTGTCCAAGGGCATTCTGGTCCAATAGCTCGAACATTCCGTAGATAGTGACAATGTGTGAATATTTCAGACGGGAAACTCGGTAAAATTCCATTTTGCAACTACTGTTGGTTAAGGAGACAATGAATGGAAGAACGTACTTTCTTTGAGTCTGGAGATGTCAAAGTCACCAACGCGCGGTTTATTAGCGGTGGCCAGACGTTTGCGATGAATAATGTCACGTCGGTAAAGCCCTTCGAGCAGAAGCCTAGCAGGGTGGGCGGGATTTTATTACTCGGCTTCGGGTTGATCGTCATGGTCAGCAGCTTCTTTGTCGGACTGGTGATTGCCGGACTGGCGGCGTACTTCCTCTATCAGCAGAAAACGATTTACCAGATTTTGCTGGCGACATCGGCGGGTGAGACGAAAGCACTGGTGACCCATGAAAGGGATTACCTCGACAGCGTCATTACCGCGTTAAATGACGCGATCATTTACCGTGGCTGATACCCGGCCCATTAGGCATCTGAATGCTTCGCAAAGCGTGAAGCCCACTATATTCCATGTGTGGCCGGCGCGGCGCAATGTTTGTCCCCAGCGTTGAAGCGCTTTCGAACCTGGTGTTCAGGTTCTCACAACCGATACAAAGGAAGATCCCATGAAGAAATTGGCTGTCGCGCTGTGCGCTGCCTTGGTTGCGTTCTCCACTCCGGCATTTTCTAAGGGCAGCATGGGCGGTGCACGCCCATCCTATGGCGGTGGCCATCATTCCAGCAGCCATGGCGGACACTATGCCGGCGGAAAAGGGAGTTCGCACAAGGGCGGCCGCTATACCAACAGCAAAAGCGCAAACCGCTATGGAAAACACAAGTAATTAGCGCCGAGGCGTCGCATGACAATACCGACTGAGTTTAGGCGCATCAAAAGCAATCGGCGCGGCATGGTCAGCGCCTATGACATCGTCCCTGTTCGTCGATTCCAGTGTCTTCCTTCGAAGCCGGTAAGCGGGCTATATAAGCCGATTACGGATAAAGCCTACCAGTTCACCGCAAAGGAGAAGGGCGCGGCCAGTCCTGCGTTTGTATTCTTTACCGGATACGATGTTGGCGACGAACTCTTGGGGCTGCTGGGAGCACCGCTTCCTCCACTCGAAACATGGGAGGCTGGCTTCGTGGGCGATGGTGGGGGCGGGGGTGGAACAGGTGGCGGAATGGGCGGTGCGCCAGTTGTGGACCCATTCAACGCCAGCCTGCTGCGGTTGCTCAACTTATTCTTCTTGCGCTACGAATTCGATCCCGCGAAAGCCAGCGGACAAATGTTCGCCACCATTAACAGCGCGCCAGGTACACCGCAACTGCAGATTGCCGTAGCGCTCAATACGGTTTTGCTGAAATGTAAGGTCACTTCGACGGGCTTGGTCAACTGGCTACAGGGCCAAGTGGGCAATGCGCGCATTCGCCCCTACAACTTCGCGCTCTTGAACGCGCATCTTCAAGCCGCCGGCGTCCCTGCTGCCAATATCGCCATCCTCTAGGGCAGGCAGGGCGCGATGCTGCTGAACTTGGGCGCAGGGGCCGACAACAGTGAGGAAGCATGACAAGGCGCTGACTCAACTGCCTTGTGCATGGGGGATCGCGAGGGGCAAGGCTTTTTTCTCTGCGAGATTGCAGACCACGCCATGCGTTGACAAGCCTCCGCTGGAAAACAGTTCGTACAGCATCTGTGCCGCAAAGCGAACCACGACATCGTTAATGAACAGCCCCTGTGCGGCCAGCGACATGCGCACCGAGCAGGACGGCGTGTTGTCCTCGCCCACGGTTTCGTCCAGCAGTTCCGGATAGCGCTCGGTGACACAGCGCAGCCGCTCTGGCGCATCGAGCGGCAACCGCGTGCCCGGCGGCTGCCCCAGCACGACCTGCCCGTCGTGCTGCCGGTTGCCCACATCAAGCCAGTAGCCGTAGCGTGCACCGGAAAACAGATAGTCGTGCATCCTGCGCCGTGCCGCGCGGGTATCGACGCAGCTGATCAGGATATCCGCTTCGCGCCGCCGGAAGTGGCGTTCACCACGCCATGCATGTTCAATCGGATGGATGCTGGCGTCCCAGTCCAGCCCGTAGAACTGGTTTAGCCGCGACATCGTCACCACCGCCTTGTGCGCGCCAATGTCGGCGCGGCTGTACAGTTGGCGGCCCACATTGGCCTCGCTCACCGTGTCCGGGTCAAAAGCGTGTACGTGCAGTCCCGCCGGGTGGCCGAGCGCGCGCATGGCAATGTCGAGCCGTGCAAGGCATCCGGCCATTTGCGCGCCATTGCCGCCGACACCGGCCAGGTGGATGGTGACGCGGCGTGTCAGCAATTCGCCATCAATCCTGTGGGGCAGGGTGGCCATCACACGCCCTCCATGCGTGCCAAACCGATGACCTCATCCCACCGGTCGCACAAGTCGACGAACATGCCATTGATGCTCAGGCGGAACCTTGCCTCGGGATGGCGGCTGCGCACCCGGCCGAAGACGCCACAGATTTTGATGGCCCGGTCGTCGGCGTCGTCCTGTGGCGAGAAGAACGCCGGCGCATCGCCATGGGAGTGCAAGTCGACCACGATCTGTTCCGTTGCCGCCAGCGGCGGCAGTCGGTAAGCGATGTGCGTGCTGTCGGCGGTGAGGGGCGTGCATGACGCCAGCCGAAGGGCGCCTGTGCGGGCACAGTAAATGATGGCGGCCGCTGTCTCGGTCGGCACGGTGCGCCGGGACTGCGCCACGAACTGGCGCAGCAACTCGGACGGGATCACCCCGAACGCCAAACGCAGTCGTGGTGCCAGACTTCCATAGGGCAGCGGCAAACCGGCATCGATGGCGCCGCACGACTCGATGCAGTCGATCCATGGCAGCCGCACCTGCACGAACAGCCCATTGGCCGCGATCACAAGGCGCAGGCTGGAGGCCAGCGGCGGCAATGGCCCGTACTTGGGCATGGCGATAACGGGGCAGGCGGCCAGTAGGGCCGCATCGCGCAGATCAGTCATCACGGCCTCCGGTCATGGCAAGGGTGTCGGCCAGCGTCGCGCCGGTCGGCAGCAAGGCGCGTTGCGGAAAGCGCGACGGCGGCTTGTCCAGCATGGATTTCCAGAAGGCATAGGCACCACCGGGATGGCGTACCGTCTGGCTGCCATTGGGGTGCGCGAAGAAGGAACCAAAGAAGGCGTCGTTCCATGCGTCGAGCCGGTTGACAGCGTCGCCGGTAGGCACCGCCGTACTGCCTTGGCAGATCACGCCATGGTCGCTGACATTGAAGTACGGGGCGCGGTAAAGCCGGGTGGTCGGTACTGGCCGCTCATGGCCTTGCAGCGCCCATACCCGCCAGCCCGTGGCGCCGACGGCGAACACCAGCGCCGGATGCGGCACGACTTCGCCGCGCTCGCCCAGTTCCGGGCAGCGGAAAGCAATATGCCGTCGTGTGGGCGGGTGCCACCACACCAGCAGATCGGACCCGCTGTAAAGCGTCCTGCCATCAAGGAAGGTTGCGGCAGCACTGGCATTCTGGCGGCACAGTTCACGCGCCAGTCGGTGCGCGGCCCGTGGCGTCATGGGTTTGCCCGCAAGGATGGTGGGGCGGCCTTCGGTGACGTCCACCGTGTGGATGCTGGCATAGGCGCGTGCCGCGTCGGCACCGCTTTCCCGGTAAATCAGCACCGCCTCCGCTAGCACATAGCTGGCGGCGCGCGGCGCATAGACGTTCAATTTTGCTTGCATGATTGTTCCTCCTGTGGGTTTAGTATCGCGCTGACAGGTGCGCCAGCAAGCGGTCGATCAGCCCGATGGCGCGCAGGTTGGGCGTGATCGCCCGCATCCACCGGCGCAAGGCATCCGGGTCGGCAATGGGCAGGATGACTTCTCCGATCTCGTTAAAGTAGTCGCCCTGCCACGCGTACTGCGCGTAGTCGTCCGACACGCGCACTGCGATATCGTTGTCCCGCCAGCACAGCACTGCGCCAAAGCCGGTGAACAAGCCTTCCCGTCGCGGGCTGTAATCGCCAACCGTGCGCGTTCCCGCCAAGGCCAGCGCCAGTGCCGCCGCGCGCCGGACAAACCCGTCCGTGTGGCGAATGGCGATGGCGCGCACGACCCGCTGGGGAAGGACGGCGGTCTTCAGCTCCAGCGCCCACGGCGGAAAGGCCTCCGCGATGGCGGCGCGGGTCACCATTTCCGCACGCAGGGTGACATAGGCTTCCCGGTCGTCGCCGCAAGCGCTCTCCAGGTATTCGGTCTCGTCGGCTTCGCCCATCCAGTACTGACTGGATGCCTCGTCGAGCACGAGGGATGGGGTGAACAGCGGATAGGCCTGCCCGCTTTTGCGCTCAAGGATGTCCAGCACCGTAGCGCCAAGACCGGGCACCATCGCTTCAAGCGTGTCGAATCCCGGGCCGACGCTCCATTGGCAGATGTCGCGCTCGGTCCAACGGATATGGACGCCCCGTACCGCTGGCGCATCCGACGCGCCCACGTGGGAGGCGGCCTCGTCGAAGTCGTGGATGTTGTCGACGAGGGACGGCTCCAATTGGAACAGGGGTTCCAGACACGTGGTGTCGCCAATATGCCGATGTAGCCAGTGCGATAGCACCGTGGAGCAGGCGGTCAGGGGATCATTGGCCGCCAACGGAAAGTCCCGCCGGGTGATGGCTTGGGCCTGCGCCAGATAACTGGCCATCAGCCCCGCCACCTGCTGGCCGGATGAGGGCGTGATGGTCAGCGCAATGCCGTCGGCCAACACCGGCTGCGCCAGCGACGTTAGGGCAGTGGGGGCAGCCATGGCGACGGCGCGACGGGACGGGCCAGCGGTGCATGATCCGCCGTGCTGGCGCAGGCGTGGGAGAACCGTTGCCAGCAGTGAAAAACGTGGGCCAAATCCCGTTTGTTCAGCGCGCGGTGGATGGCGCTGGCGTTGGGCTCGGCATGCCCCTCGGCCATGGCAGTGGTCAGTTCGGTAAATTCGCGCCAGTTCATCACAAGCCTTTGGTGCCGACCGCGCGGCGGAAAGTGATTTCCTGTACGCCGTTGACCAGTTCGTCGCCGACGACGATTTCCGCGCTGATCAGTTCCGGGTAGATGGCGCTGTGCAGGTCGCGCACCTCGCGCGGAGCCATGCCGGGTGGGGCGGGCAGTTCGATGCCGTTATAGCGGTAGCGGCGCGGGGTTGCCTCGATGGTGATGGTCATGATACCTGTCTCC
>JAIENA010000149.1 GCA_019751755.1 Burkholderiaceae bacterium
TGCGCGTCGGACACCGACAGCGGCTTGCCCTGCGCATCGAGCCATTCGACCTGGTGCATGCAGTGCAGTGCCTGGCCCTCGTCATCCCAGCCGGCCGGATAGCCGCGGCCGAAGCGGTACAGCACGTCCTGCGCCTGGGCCAGCGGCAAATTGCTGGCGCCCACTTCGATATTGAGCATCACCACGTCGACGTCATAGAAAAAATACAGATCGACGTGGATCACATCCAGCAACAGTGGTTCGGCGCCGGGACGCGACGTCACCCGCACTTGCGCCACATCGCTGCGGCGGAACACGCGCATGCCCGCCTCGCCGCTGTCGCCACGGCCGGCGCCACCACCACTACGGGCCTCGCCATACAGGAAGCGCTGCACATAGGGCAGGAAGGTGACGAACTCGTTGTAGTGGCGTTCGTGGAAATTGGCGGCGTCGCCATTGAATTCATCGATGACCATGCGCCACGGCGAGCTGTCCCCCAGCGCTTGCAGCACTTCCCACGGCCGGCGGCTGGTCTGGTCCATGCCACTGCCCGGCATCAGCCGCAAGGGCCACAGTAAGACCTGGCGCATCTGGTGGACGTGGGTGCCGGATATGGCGGCGGTGCTGTTTGGTTCCATCATGCGCGGGTCTCCCTGGTCTTTGCGCCCATGATAGCAATCCCGGTATCGGTTGCTAAAAAAAAGTGATTGGATGCGCCCCGCGCCGCGTCTTAACCTGACTATTGCAACACCATAAAAAACCACAACAAGGAGACGACTTTGAAGAAACTGCTGGCATCCCTATGCCTGGCGGCGGCAGCGCTGGTCCCGGCCGCCGCTACCGCCATCACTCTGCAAGGCTTGCAGAACGCCCACGATCCGGGCACCCTGACCAAGGATGGCGACACCTGGTTCAACTTCACCACCGGCACCGGCATCTGGTACTCGAAATCGACCGACATGCTGACCTGGAGCGGCGGTCCAGCACCCGTGTTTACCACCTATCCGTCGTGGATTACCAACAAACTCCCGGGTTTCACCGGGGAGTTCTGGGCCCCGGACGTGATCCACATGAATGGCCAGTACTACCTGTACTATTCGGTCTCGAAATGGGGCAGCACCAACTCGGCCATCGGCGTGGCGCGTTCGCCGTCGCTGAAAAACCCCAAGTGGACCGACCTGGGCATCGTGGTGGAATCGTTTGGCGGCACCACCGAACTCAATGCCATCGACCCGGCCTTGTTCCGCGACCATGACGGCAAGGTGTACATGTCGTACGGTTCGTTCTTTGGCGGCATCGGCGTGGCGGAAATCAACCAGTCGACCGGCAAGCTGGCCGGCAATGTGACGAAAATCCTGGGCGGCGGCCATACCGACATGGAAGCGCCGTACATCGTGCGCGAAGGCGGCTACTACTACCTGTTCGTCAACCGCGGCGCCTGCTGCAAAAAAGCCGACAGCACCTATTATGTGGAAGTGCAGCGCGCCACCTCCATCACCGGGCCGTACTCCGGCACCCGCACCATCTTGCCAAACGTCGATGGCAAATACAAAGGTCCCGGCCATATCGGCGTGCTGAAACAGGATGGCTGCCAGTTCGTCTCGGCCCACTATTACGACTTGACTGACAGCGGCAACGCCAAGCTCGATATCCTGCGCATGACGTACAGCGGCGGCTGGCCGGTCTTGACCCGCAACTTCAGCAACTTCAATGGCTGCGGCGGTTTAAGCGATGGTCCCTACGTGATCAAGTCGCGCCTGTCCGGCAAGGCGCTGGCCGTGGCGGGCAGCGCCACCACCAATGGCGCGCTGGTGCAGCAGCAAACCTATACCGGCGCAAAACACCAGCAATGGTATGCGGTCAGCCATGGCGATGGCCAGTACAGCCTGCTCAACGCCAACAGCTTGCAAAGCCTCGACGACTACAACAACTCCACCACGGCCGGCACCAATATCGCGCAGTGGGGCTACTGGGCCGGCAATGGCCAGCACTGGAGCGTCGCCAGCCCGGCGACCGGTTATTACACGGTGAAGAACCTGTTGTCCGGCATGGTGCTGGACGTGGCCGCCAAGAGCACGGCGGAGAATGCGCAAATCGTCCAGTACCCGCTCAATAACGCCAGCAACCAGCAGTGGAGTTTCACGCGGCCGTAGCGGTTGATGCGGGGCGGCTTGCGCGCTGCGCAAACCTCCCCGCAAGTTTATTTTGCCTTGCTGATTTCAATCTCCCAGCCCGGTCCCGAACCGATCTTGTGCTGGCGCGCGAAGTTACCCTGGCTGATCGCGACCGCCACGTCGAGCAGACTATTAAGATAGACCAGCGGCTTGCCCTTGGCGACGCCGCCAAAGGTGTGGTGGAACGGCGCGACCACCGCGCCCACCGGTTTGCCGTTATGCAGGATCCGCACGTTGACGCGCTCACCAACGGCAACGTTCAAGTCCGCCAACAGCGTCTTCGGGATATTGGTCCAGACATTGCCATATTTATCGTCCAGCACCGGGATCATGCCGCGCACCACGTTGCCCTGGCGTTCCGCCTTCTTGTAGGCCAGCTTGACGACGGAGTCGGCCGGCAGCACCGGTCCCACCTGGTCAAACGTAATCTGGCCCGACGCCAGGCGCGCGCCGACATAGGCGTAGACATCGCGGCCATGGAAGGTGTACGACTCGGCGGAGCCGGCCAGGCGGTTGCGCTGCTCGTCGACTTCCCGCAATTCCGCCACGCCGTCGCGTTCCGCGATCAGCGTGAACAAGCCATTGTCCGGTCCCACGAAATAGCGTCCGCCTTTGGTTTTCAACACCACCGACTTGCGCGCCGTGCCGACGCCCGGGTCCACCACCGACACGAACACCGTGCCCTGCGGCCAGTAATTCGCGGTCTGGTACAGGCGGTACGCACCGAGCCAAATGTCGTATTCCGGGACCTGGTGCGTCAGGTCGGACACGGTGAGTTTGGGGTCAACGCCGAACGCGACGCCGCGCATGGCGGACACCGCGCCGTCGGCGGTGCCGAAATCGGTCATCAAGACCAGTGCATCGGCGGCCAGCGCCTGTGCCGTTGCCAGCGCGCTGAAGGCGGCGGCGGTCAGTAAATGCTTGAGTTTCATGGTTTAAAAGGTGTAAGTCAGTTTGCCGTAAAAGTAGGCGCCATTGACGCCGACCGGGTTGATGAAGTTATACGGCAGCGCGCCACCGTAGGTTGCCGCATTGGTCTGGCGCACGCGGTCCGGATAACGGTCCAGCAGGTTGTTGCCACCGATGGCGGCGGTCAATTGTTTGGTGAGCTTGTATTGCGCTTCCAGGTCCAGCGTCCATACCGGGCCAAAATACTGGGCATGGACACCATCGACCACCGGCGCTTCACTGTCATACACAAAGTCCTGCAAGGCGCCGAAGCGGGTGGCGCGCGCCTGCACGCCCCAGGCGCCGCCCTGCCAGTCCGCGCCCAATATCAGCTTATTTTTGGGTGACGCGTGCTTCAGGCGGAACAAGCCGCCGTCGGTCAGCAGCGACAGCGACGGATCGATGGCCGCCAGCGCGGCGGAACCGGTGCGGGCCTGGTCCAGCCGGGTTTTGTTCAGGTTCAGCGCGGCGCTCAGGTGCACACTGCCACCGGCCGCTTTCAGCTCGTGGTTGACGACGGCGTCGATGCCGCGCGTGGTGGTGTCGAGCAAATTGGCGAGAAACGCCACCGAACCGGTATCACCGCGGCCCTGCGCCGCCAGGTAGGCACTGACCGCGTCGCTTTGCAGGTCGCTGCTGCGGGTGATGCGGTCGCGCAGGCGGATGCGGTACGCATCGAGCGACACGCTGGTGACCGAAGTGGCGCGCCACGCCAGCCCCAGCGACAGGTTCGATGATTTTTCAGGACGCAAAGGCTGCGCGCCGAACGCCCGCGCCAGCGCGTCGCTGGCCGGCAACAGCGCCGCTGTCTGCAAGCCCGTGCCATCGGCATTGAAGTTGAGCGTGGCGAAGCGGAACCCGGTCTGTGCCAGCGCCGGTGCGCGGAAACTGTTCGAGACGGCGCCGCGCACCAGCAGGCCCGGCGCCAGTTTATAGCGCGCCGACAGCTTGCCGGTGGTGGCGCTGCCGAAATCACTGTAGTCCGACCAGCGCGCCGCCACGCCCACCAGCAGCGCACCGAATTCGGTCTCGGCGTCGGCATACACGGATTTGACGTTGCGGCTGCCATCAAACGCATCGGCCGGCCGCAAACCCGGGCCGGCCTGCGCGCCCGGCGGCGCATCGGTGAAGACGCCACCAGCATACGAGGCGGGATCGCCCGGCAAGGTGCGGTACGTTTCATGCAGCACTTCCGCGCCCAGCGCCAGGTTCAATGGCGCCGGCCAGCCCAGTTGCAGTTCGCGCGTGGCGTCGAGATTCACGCCTTGCTGGCCGGTGCGGAACGAGGCCAGATGAAAGCGGGTGGGACTTTGCGCGCCCAGCGAGGCATTGACGGTGTTCGACACGTCGTAGTTAAAACGGTCGCTGCCATGGCGTGCGCTGGCGTCCAGTTGCCACGCGTCGAGCGCGAATTTGACGCCCGCCACCACGCTGGCATCGGTCTTGCGTCCATGCGTGACGGGGCGGTAGCCCGCCGGGTACAGCGCCGCGACGTTGGACGGGTCGCCCGGGTAGCGGAACCACGCGCTGCCATCGGACAGGCGGCGGTTCAAGGTGGCGAAGCTGTAGGCGTCCACCCCGCCGCCCAAGGGAACCAGCGCGTTATAGAACAGCGAACCGCTGTCCTGGCGCGCATCGCCGGACTTGAACAAGACCTGGCCATCGAGCGCCAGGTCGGCCGGGGTACTGTTCCATGAGGTCCAACCGGCGTCGCTGCGTCCGGCGCGCTGCGTCGGTGAGCGGCGGCGCGCATCAAAGCCGACCCGCAGGAAGCCCGCATCGCCGACCGGAACACCGGCATCGGCATTGACGGTGGTGGTCTGGCCATCGGTCAGGGTGCGGCCGGTCGGTTCAAAATCGGTGTGATTGAGGCCGTAACCGATACCGGCCGTGCCGCCGCTGCGGCCCTTCTTCAGCACGATGTTGATGACACCGGCCACCGCATCGCTGCCATATTGCGCACCCGCGCCATCGCGCAGGATCTCAATGCGTTCGATGGCGCCGGCCGGGATCGCATTGATATCGACCGGCACCGTGCCGGCAAAGCTGCTTTCCGTATCGAGCAGTGCGCTGGCGTGGCGGCGCTTGCCGTTGACCAGCACCAGCACCTGGTCCGGTCCCAGCCCGCGCAACTGGATGCCGCGCACGGCATCGGAGGCGCCGCTCGATTCGATGCGGGGGAAGTTGATCGACGGCGCCAGATTTTGCAATGCGGCGCCGACTTCGCCGGACGACAGCGCGCCGGCCACCTCGCGCGCATTGAACAGGTCGACCGGCACGGCGCTGTCGAACACGGTGCGGGCCTTGGCGCGGGAGCCGACGACCGTGACCTGGTCCAGCACAGCTTCCTGCGCTTGCGCGGCAATGCAGGTCAACAGCGTGGCCGTGGCCAGCGCATGATATTTCATTGGTTTCATGATTTCATTGCAGAGGAGAACGTTGCGCCGATCTTAACGGGCATACACACCAGTTCCAACGCATCAATTGTTATATGGTTATATGCGGCGCGGGCTTGCCACGCACCGGCGATGCACACAATACACTTGAATAAAGGCATTGCTTCTGTCACATTGACACCTTCCAGGTTGTCCAGTCCAGATCATGCGCGCGCACCCTTATTTCTTTGCTGCGCTGTGCTTCGCAGCACTTCCCGCGTGCGCCTGCCATTTGCGGATGGCGGCCGAGACGTGGCCGCCGTATATCTACAGCGGTGCCGATGGCGTATTGAAGGGCGCCGACGTGGAACTGGCGCAAGCCATCGTGCGTGAAGCGGGCTGCACCCTCGAAATGGCGCCGGAATTGCCATCGCTGCGGCGCGAAATGCTGTTTCGGCAAGGGAAACTGGATTTGATGCTGGCGGCGTCGCGCACCGAAGAACGGCGCCACTACGCGCGCTTTTCCACGCCGTACCGGCAAGAGCAGGTCAGCCTGTTCGCGGCGACGGACAAGGTGCGGCAATTCGCGAAAATCGACAGCTTTGACGCCATCGTCCGCCAGCGCATTGCCGTGCTGGTGCCACGCGCCGGCTGGTATGGCGCCGACTATGCGCGCGTCGCCGGGGCGCAGGATGCGGGCGCGTGGCGCAATACCTTTGGCACCTTCCGCCAGGGCGTCATGATGTTCCGCGCCGGTCGCGCCGAGTTGATCATGGGCGACACCGCCGCCTTGCAGCACGAAGCCCGGCAACAGGGGGTGGCGCTGTCTGCCCTGCCCTATGAGCCATTCAACGCGCCGGTGCACCTGATGCTGAACGCCGCCAACACCACGCCCGCCCAACTGGCCCGCATCAACGGCGCCATCGGGCG
>JAIENA010000386.1 GCA_019751755.1 Burkholderiaceae bacterium
GGCGGCTCCCTGCGGATGATCCCGGTCGATGACATCGACTTTCTCAAGAGCGACACCAAGTACACACTGGTGGCGTACCGCGACGAGGGACAGCCCGCCGAAGCGCTGATACGGACGCCGCTCAAGGAATTGATCGCACAGCTTGACCCCAAGCAATTTGCCCAGGTCCATCGCGCGGTGGTCGTTAATCTGCGCTCGATTCGCCGCGTCACGCGCGGCGATAACGAAACCGCCGATATTGAGCTCAAGGGCCGTAGCGAACGTCTGCCAGTCAGCCGCAGCTATTTGCAGGTGTTTAAGGAAATGTAGTCCCGCGATCAAGACGGCAGCTTAATGATTTCTTAATAACAATCTTGCCCGACGATCAGTTATCATTCTCGGATGAAAAAAACCATACTCCTCGCCCTGTTCGCCTGCACCACGGTGGCATCCGCAGCAGCAGCGGCGTCCCCCGCCGAACCGATTGCCGACTTCACCCGCAGCTATAGCGACGCCTACGCCGCCCTCAATATGGGGCAACTTGAACTGTCCTACCAGGCCAACATCGGGCGCCTGCTTGGCGAGACCGACGTGGCGCGGCAGCGCGCCGTGTTTGGCAACGCCGCCAGACAACTGGCGACGCTCGATACCAGCAAAGCCAGCCAGTGCCAGCGTGTCGACTTGCAGCGCATCGCCTTTGAAACCACGCTGAACCTGCAAAAACTCGACCTGCTCGAACAGTTCAAGGCGCTCGGCGATCAGGCCAAGGTGACGGACCAGGGCTTGTACCAGATGCCGCTGGGGCGCGCATGGTATGCCTATATGCTCAAGCGCTGGCTGACCGCCGACGCCACGCCCGCTGACTTGATGGCGTTCGGCAAAGCGGAAACCGCACGGGTGCTGGCGCGCTATCGCCAGTTGCAAGCGCAGATGGGGTATGCCGGCAAAGACACAGAGTTTGCCGCCTATCTGGCCGAGCCGGGTTTTGTCTACGCCGGGTCGGCGACGCCGCAACAAGACTATGAAACCAAGCAGGCGACGGTGGTGCGCAACCTGGACCAGCTGTTTTTAGCGCGCGGTATTGAACCGGCCGTCATCAAGGAATCGGACCGCGGCGCGGCGTTTCCGACCGATGGCTATTACGATCCGCCAACGCAAACCTTTTACTTCAACAAGTCGAAGCCCCACTACGAGCGGCGCAGCCTCGATTGGCTGATGCTGCACGAAGGCATGCCGGGCCATCACTATCAGGCCCGTTATGCACTGCAGGGCGGCGGTTGCCAATCGCAGTTGCCGCCGGTGTTCTACTCGGCCTACATTGAAGGATGGGCCGCCTATGTCGAGGAATTCGGCGCCACGCTGGGCTTGTACCAGGAAGCGTCGAGCGAACTGGGCGCCGTGGAATGGGACCTGGTGCGCTCGATCCGGGTGGTGCTGGACGTCGGCATCAACCATGATGGCTGGACCCACGAGCAGGCGCTGGCTTACTGGCACCAGACCTTGCCGATGCTGCCGGGCGTCGCCGAGCGCGAAATCGCGCGTGTGCGCAACTGGCCGGCACAAGCGATCACCTATAAATATGGCGCGGACCTGTTCCGGCAATTGCGAGCCAAGGCACAGGCCAAGGAAGGCACGGCGTTCGACATCCGCCAGTTCCACGACCGCATGTTGCGCAACGGGCCGCTGCCTTTGGCCGTCTTGCAGTAGCACCGTGATAGCCGGGTTTCACATCGTCTTCACATAGGCCTGGCTACGCTGGCGGCGGTATCCACTCATATCGCCGCCAGCCATGAAAAAACTGATCGTCATCCTGTCCCTGCTGTGCCTCGTCCCTGCCGCGTCGGCCCAGGTGCAATCGCTGTCCCACCAGGACGTCAAGCGCAAATACATTGTCTATACCCCGTCCGGCTATGCGGGCGCACCGGAGCGGAAATTGCCGGTGGTGCTCAATTTCGCGGGAGGCGGCATGACGGCCGCCGAGCAAATGCTGTACACGCAAATGAACCGCACGGCCGACCGCCATGGCTTTATCGTGGTCTACCCGCAAGGCATCAAGAACGACTGGAATGTTGGCTTCGGCATGCCGTACAAGGAAGGCAGCAACGATGTCGGCTTTGTGCGCCAACTGCTCGCCGCGCTGGAGCGCGATTACCGGATCGATCCGCGCCGGGTGTACGCCACGGGTCTGTCGCGCGGCGGTTTCTTCGCCTTGCGCCTGGCGGCGGAAATGCCGGAACGGTTCGCCGCCGTCGCCTCGGTGGGCGCGCCCATGCCGGAACCGGTGATCGCCCATCACCAGGAGCGCCGTCCGGTCGGTGTCATGCTGGTGCACGGCACCGCCGACGCCGTCGTGGCCTACGACGGCAAGACCGGCGGCTACCTGTCAGCGCGGGACACCGCCAGCTACTGGGCGCAAGTCAATGGCCTGGACTGGGGCGCGGCGCAGTCGCGCCAGTTGCCCTCGGTTGCCGGTGATGCCACCTCGGCATCGATCAGCGAACACGGCACGCCGCAGCACCGCGTGGCCCTGGTGACGGTGAAAGATGGCGGCCACACGTGGCCGGGCGCGGACCCGTTCAATGTTGGCCTGCCGATAGGCGCCACCAGTCTATCCGTTGACGTCAATGAGTTGATTTGGGACTTCTTCCGCCGGCACGGTCAACAGAACACGAATTAAGCATCCGGCACGATCCATGCGATGCCTGACCAATTGAGCAGCGACCGTCCCGCCGCGACGCGCCGCGCCGGCTCAAGGCTTGCTCAGCTTGCCATGAATCTCATTGATCATCATCAGCCCCGCCGTGCTGTACAGCTTGTGGTACTCCGCCACCATTTCCCCGCTGCGGATAACGGGATCGGTGGCCACCAGCTGTTTGGCTTCCTCGATGTCGGCCACGGCAAAGATGAACATGCCGCGCCAGCCTTCGAGGCCGTCATACGGTCCCGCCACCACCAGCTTTTTCTCCTTCGCCAGCCGCGTGATATTGGCGAAGTGGCCTTGGAACATGGCGTCGCGCTCAGGGCCGGCGGCCATCTTGTTCGGCCCCGTTTTCAGCAGCACAAACACATAGCTGCGCATGCCGCGCTGGTCGGCGCCAAGCGACTTGGCCAGCGCCTCATCGAATTGGGGCACCTCCTGGGCCTGGGCACAGGGCCCCGCCAGCGAGGCAAACAAGAAAGCAGTGCTCAGGGCGGCATGACGCAGCATGAAAAACTCCCGGCGAAGTGATTGATAACACGGCCAGTCTGACGCGGCCCGCCGCGTTGTCAAGCGCGGTCGGATTCCCGCCACAGGTGGTGGACGGGGCGCGCCGGCAGGCGGCCATCAGCGATAGCGCTTCGGTTGCCGCTTGCGCTCCGCCGCGTTCTGGTCGCGCAGGATGGCGTCGACCTTGTCGGACGCCATGCGCGACAGTTGCAGCGCGGCGTCCACGTCGGGGAAGAATTCCGGCAGGCGGTAGGCCAGCCACGCATAGGCGGAATACAGGCGGCACAGGTCTTCCACATCCTGCAAATTGGACGGTGCGCGGCGCGACTGCGCGGGCTCATCGCCGATCCGCAGGTGGCTGGCCTTGCCGCGCGACAGCGCCAGCGCCCACTGTTCCCACGCATGCTGCAGCGACATCACCTTGCTCGACACCGGCACCAGCGACAGCGTGAATTTATCGGCCACCGACAACGGCAAGGCGTCGAGCCACGCGGCGCGTGCGAACTGCTCTTCGGTGATGCGCGGATAAAAGAAGCCGTCCGGCACATCAATGTTATGGACGAAGCGTTTTAGTAAGCGCTGCAGCGACGTTTCGCTGGTGACCGACGAGATCAAGTGCAGGTGTTCCAGCGTCGGCGCCACCGAAAAGCCGGTGGCGTTCAGCGGCGCCGGCTTTTCCTTCAGCAGCGCGCGCATCACCTGGTGCGTGTCTTCGTCGTAACCAGCTACCAGCCCTTCCTCGTGGATGCCAAAGCGCCCGGCACGGCCGGCGATCTGGCGCGCCAGCGCGGACGGGATTTCCTCTTCTTCCCGGCCGTTGTACTTAACGGTGGTGGTCATCACAATGCGTGAAATCGGCAGGTTTAAGCCCATGGCAATCGCATCGGTGCCCACCACCACATCGGCCGTACCATCGCGGAAGCGCTGCGCCTGCGCGCGCCGCACTTCCGGCGACAGGTTGCCGTACACGGTGGCCACCGACAAGCCCATGTCGGTCACCATGTCGCGCCACATCAGCACCTCGCGGCGCGAAAACGCGATCAGCGCATCGCCGCGCCGCAGGCCTTTGAGCTTGCGCACGGCGGACGGCTCCATCGACAGCGGCGCCTTGCGCTTCAATAGATGTACTTCGAGCTGGCACTCAAGCCGCCGCGCCAGCGCCTCAATCGCTTTCTTCGCTTCCGGCGCCCCCACCAGATACACGGTGCGCGCCGGCGCGCCGCACACGGCGGCGGTCCACGCGGCGCCACGGTCCGGGTCGGCCAGCATCTGGATTTCATCGATCACCGCCACCTCGACCGGGGTGCGGGTGTCGAGCATTTCCACCGTGCTGGCCACATGCGTGGCGCCTTCCACGAGGCGGCGCTCTTCGCCCGTCACCAGACTGACCGCCAGCGGCTTGCCATGGTGCGTGACGGCTTGCAGGCGCTCATAGTTTTCCAGCGCCAGCAAACGCAGCGGCGCCAGGTAGACGCCACTGGCCGCCTTGGCCAGCGCTTCCATGGCTTTATGGGTCTTGCCGGAATTGGTTGGCCCCAGGATGGCAATAAAACGGCGCGGCATGCGGTGCGCGGTGGTGAACGAGGCCGGATATTCGCCCAGGCTGATGCTCTGGCGGGTGCGCTCCGCATGACGCTCTTCGCGCTGGCGCTCGACCGCGTGTTCCAGCCGCTGGCGGATGCGGGCGCAGACTTCGCTGCCCAGGTCCGAGGTCTGCAAATCCGACAGCGTATGCAGGAACGTCATCGGGTCCATGCCGTAATCATCGGCTTCCACCAGGATATCGCGCACGAACTCCAGCACATCGGCGTGCAGGTCGCGCACCGCCTTGTCGCCGCTGCGCTCACGCAACAGGGCCAGGCGCGTGTCGCGATCCATCTTGCGCCATTTCGACGGCTTGGCCAGCACGCCATACGGCGGCACCAGCTGGTACGGCACGCGCAGGCCGACTTCTTCCACCACGCCGGCAAAGCGCAGGAACACGCGGCCTTCCATTTTCACCAGCGTGATGCCGCGCTGCAGCAAGCCTAGCTCTTCACACAGGCGTTCATCTTCATCATCATGCGGTGGCGGGGCAACGTCGTCGGTCGTGGTCATCGGTGGGTCCTGTGTTACGGGTCTATATTCGGTTGCGAGTATAGCGCTGCAAGGTACAATACGGCCATGCCGCAAACCATCATCACCCCGGTTCATCACGAACTGATCATCAAGAAAAGCCGTTTTATCGCCTGCGTCCAGCCCATGACGGACCGCGCCGCCGCCCAGGCTGTGGTGGCGCAACTATGGGCCCAGCATCCGGGCGCCGCACACGTCTGCTGGGCGCTGCTGGCCGGCGGCCAGTCGGCGGCGGTCGATGACGGAGAGCCCAGCGGCACGGCCGGGCGACCGATGCTGGACGTGCTGCGCCACCAGGACCTGGAAGGCGTGCAAGCGACCGTGGTGCGCTATTTCGGCGGCGTCAAGCTGGGCGCCGGCGGCCTGGTGCGGGCCTATACGGACAGCGTGGCGCAGGCGCTGCTAGGCGCGCAAAAGGTCGCCATCATCCGGATGCAAACGCTGCGCTGCACGGCGCCCTATGCGATGGAAGGGCTGGTGCGGCGCGAAGTGGAGCTGGCGCAAGCCAAGCTGCTCAACGTCGCCCACCGCGACGACGTGCTGTTCGAATTGTCGTTGCCGCAGGACGCGGCGGCCGCGCTGGTGTCGCGCCTGACCGAAGCGGGCCATGGGCGCATCCTGTGGCTGGGCGACGACGACTGAACCGCCCCGCCTAGCGGCACACCGCCACTTTTTTCGCGGCCTTCTTGCCCTTGCCGTCGCCGGCGGCGCCCTGGCTGCCTTGCTTACCGCCTTCCTTGCCGTCTTTCTGATCCCCACCCGGCGCGTTGTCAGCGCCGCCAAAGCTGTCGGGACCGCCGCCGATGGTTTGCTGTTCGAAGGCCTGCGCCAGGGCGGCCGAAGCATTGGAGGACGATTGCATGGCAGGGTTGGACGATGAGGAGCCATCCGGTTGGCCATTGGTGCTGTCGCCGTTGTCACCACTATTGCCACTATTACCACTGTTGCCACTGTTGCCACTGTTACTTTGGCTGCTTCTGCCGCTGTTGCTGCCGCTGCCGGATTGATCACTGTCCAACGCTTTGACTGATGGCGCAGCGTCCTGCGGCTTGGCCTGCTGCACGGGCTGCTGGGCGTTGGTCGTGCTGCTGGCGGCTTTGGTGGCGTTTTCCGCTGCCTGCCGCGCTGCTTCATC
>JAIENA010000332.1 GCA_019751755.1 Burkholderiaceae bacterium
GACTGCGGGCGGTTGAGGCGCAGTACTTGCACACCGGAGGCGGCGGGTTCCAGCACGATATCGTGATATTCGTTCATTATGTCGGTTCCGATCGAGTTGTATGGCGTAGTATTGATACAGTTTTTCTAACACTATGTTATTTTGCGAATCATATGTGATTTCCACGCAAAGGGGAACCGCCATGCACACAACCTGTCCGCCCGCCACGCCGGGCAACATGGCCGAAGCGCTCGATCCGCATGTCCACGCGGCGTGGGCCAAATGGTGCAAGACACTGTCGCCGGAATCGGTCCGGCTGGCCTGGGTCGACTGGGCCAGCCACCTGGCGTTGTCGCCCGGCAAGCAGATGGACCTGGCCTGGCTGGCGTGGCAAGAGTCCATCGAATTCCTGCAATCCATGATGCAGCCCGGCGCGGAAGCCGCACCGGCGCCGCGCGACCGCCGTTTTGCCGCGCCAGAATGGAACAACTGGCCATTCCACGTGGCGCGCAAGGCCTTCCTGCTGCGCCCGCACTGGTGGGAACAGGCGGTGCGCGGCGTCTGGGGTGTCAGCCAGCACCACGAAGACGTGCTGTCGTTCCTGTTGCGCCAGTGGCTGGACATGACGTCGCCCGGCACCCTGTGGTGTACCAATCCCACCGTGCTGCGGCGCACGGCCGGCCAGTGGGCCGCGAACTTTGGCCGCAGCGCGCAGGCGCTGGCCGCCGACTTGCGGCGCAAGCTGGACAACAGCCCGCAGCCGGGACTGGGCCAGTACACACCGGGTCGCCAAGTGGCGCTGACGCCCGGCAAGGTGGTGCTGCGCAATGCCCTGATGGAGCTGATCCAGTAAAGCCGGGCCACCGGCCAGGTGCACCCGGGACCGGTCTTGATGATCCCGGCCTGGATCATGAAGTACTACATCCTTGACCTGTCGCCGCACAATTCGCTGGTCAAGCACCTGGTGGCGGAGGGCCATACGGTGTTTTGCATTTCATGGAAAGACCCGGACGCGTCCGACCGCGAACTGGGCATGGAATACTACCTTGAGCGCGGCATGTTCGATGCGCTGGGCGTGGTCTGCAACATCGTGCCGGACACGCCCGTGCACGTTGCCTGCTATTGCCTGGGCGGCACGCTGGCCGCCATCGGCGCGGCCGCGCTGGCGCGCAATGGCGACAACCGGCTGAAGTCGCTGACATTGTTTGCCGCGCAAACGGATTTCAGCGAGCCGGGCGAACTGGGCCTGTTCATCGACGAGAGCCAGGTCAGTCTGATCGAATCGCAACTGGCGGAAACCGGCTACCTGAAGGCCGAACAGATGGCGAGCGCGTTCCAGATGCTGCGCTCGTACGACTTGCTGTGGTCGCGCATGATCAACCAGTATTTGCTGGGTGAGGAAGGCGAACTCAATGACTTGATGGCGTGGAACCTGGACACCACGCGCATGCCTGCCCGCATGCACAGCCAGTATGTGCGCTGGCTGTTCCTCGAAGACCGGCTCAGCGAGGGCCGCTATCCGGTCGGCGGTCGGCCCTTGCCGCTCAACGATATCGCCGTGCCCTTGTTTTGCGTCGGCACCGAGACCGACCACGTGTCGCCGTGGCGCTCCGTGTATAAACTGCACTACCTGACCAGCGCGGATTTGACGTTCGTGCTGACCAGCGGCGGCCACAACGCCGGCATCATCAGCGAACCGGGCCACCCGAACCGCCATTACCGGCTGGGCACGCGCTTGCAGGGCATGCCGTATACCGACCCGGACGCCTGGTTTGGCGCCGTGCCGGAACAGCCAGGTTCATGGTGGCCGGCCTGGCTGGCGTGGCTGCAGTCGCACTCCGGCGCACCAAGGACACCGCCGGCCATGGGTACCCTCCGGTACCAGGCTCAGAACGATGCACCGGGCCGCTACGTGCTCGCCAAATAGATCAGGAGGAGGCGTGCCATGGCGACACGCATACTGGTGGCGGGACGGGTGCACGCCCGGAAGTCCGCGCGGCGGCCAGGCGCGCCGCCTGCGCGGGTCGTTCAGCGGTAAATCCCGCAGCCCAGGATCACATCATCGACCCGCTCGACATAGGTGCGCTTGGCGTCCAGCGTGCCGCTGGCCGGGTTGGGCCACTTGTAATCGAGCCAGCCCTTGCCCTCCTTGCCCATGCCGATCTTCAGGATGTCCTTGATCAGGAACTTGCCGTCGGCATCCTTCATTTCCAGCACGTTCTTGCCGACCAGCTTGGGATTGGCGCCATTGGCCAGTTCCACGCCGTCACCATTGGCACCGAACGCGAAGATATACAAGTCCTTGTCGATGAAGGCGCCCCTCGGGTTATTGAACTCGGCGAACGCCTTGTCCTTGCCATTCTTCTTCAGGAATTCCACCGCCCGCTTGACCATGGCCACGGCTTCATCCGCCGAGCCTTTTTCCGCCGCCCACACCGTGCCGCCGCCGGCCAGGGCCAGCAAGCCCACGGCAACGAATAGCCTGCGCTGTACCATATCGCTCCCCCTTGTTAAAAGTTGTGACGCATGCCCAGATTCACCGCGCGATTGCCGGTTCCCGCTTCAATCGCACTGCCCACAGTATAGGCCGCGCCGTTGCGGTTGCGGATATGCGCGGCCGCCGCGTACAAATCCGTGCGTTTTGACAACAGATAACGGTAGCCCAGCGCCACTTGTGTCGCATCCTGGTTGCGCGCGGTGCGGTCATCCTTGTGGATCCACGACGCCATCCACACGTGCTGCCCCAGCGGCACGGTGGCGCCCAGCAGCAGCACGCGGCTGTCGGTCGACGGCGTGACTGCCACGCCATACGGGTTGGCGGTGTTGCGCGGCAGCGCGCTGTTGACGCCCTGGTCAACGCCATAGGCCGCATGCGCTTTCAGCACGCCGAAGTCATAGACCGCCGTGGCCACGGTGTTGCGCGCGCTGGCCAGGTTTTTCACGGTCGCGCTATCGTTGTCGCGGTGGTGGTGCGCGACGCGCAGCGCCAGCGGGCCCTGGACATAGGCGACACTGGCGCCCAGCTGGCGCCCCGCGCCATTGTCGCCCGCCACTTCGCCGGCGCCGTAGGCCGCTTCCGCGCTCCAGCTGCCCCATGCCGGCGACTGGTATTTGACGGCGTTGTCCATGCGGCTGGCGCTGTTGCCGGTGGCCGTCATCAGGTTCTTGGTGTCGCCCGCCATGCCGGAGCCAAACGGGTCGGCGGCCGCCACCGCCAGGTATTGCGGCGTGTACTGGCGGCCCAGGGTCACCGTGCCGGCATTGCCGCGCAAGCCGACGTAGGCCTGGCGGCCGAACAGCAAGCCGCCCTGCCCAATGGCGCCGGTGTCGGCCTGGAAGCCGTTTTCCAGCAGGAAGATCGCGGACAGGCCGCCGCCAAGGTCTTCGCTGCCCTTGAAGCCCAGGCGCGAGCCGGCGCCGCTGGTGAGTTTGGTGGCGCTGCCGGCCACGCCGCCGGATTCGCGCACGATGGCCAGGTCGGCCACGCCATAGATGGTGACTTGGGTCTGGGCGGTCGCGGACGCCGCAACGGTTGCCGCCGACGCGCCCAGCATGAGCGCAAGCATCGAAGTTTTCATTGTTATCGGTTTTATCAGAAGTTGTTCAAAGGTTGAACCGGCGGCGCGTGCCGCGCCGCCGGGGTGCTGCGTACTACATCTACTGGGCCATGCCGGTTACGCCGCGCCGTAGCCGCCACCGCCCGGCGTTTCAATCGCGAACACGTCGCCCGCTTCCATGTCGGCCGTGTGGGTCGCGCCGAAGTGCTCGACGGCGCCATTGCCGCGCTCGACCCAGTTGCGTCCCAGCGCCCCCGCCTGCGCGCCCTGCAAGCCGAACGGCGGGATGCGGCGGTGGCCAGCCAGGATATTGGCCGTCATTTTTTCCAGGAAGCGGATGCGCCGCAGCGCGCCGTCGCCGCCCGTGTGCTTGCCAGCGCCGCCGCTGCCGCGCCGGATCGCGTGGGTTTCCACCAGCACGGGGAAGCGCCATTCCAGCACTTCCGGGTCCGTCATGCGCGAATTCGTCATGTGCGTCTGCACCGCCGACGTGCCGTCAAAGCCCGGTCCCGCGCCGGAACCGCCGGCGATGGTCTCGTAATACTGGTGCTCGGCGTTGCCAAACGTGAAATTGTTCATCGTGCCCTGCGACGCCGCCATCACGCCCAGCGCGCCATACAGCGCGTCGGTCACGTATTGCGACACTTCCACGTTGCCCGCCACCACGGCGGCCGGATAGCGCGGATTGAGCATGGACCCCTCAGGCACGACCAGGTTCAACGGTTTCAGCACGCCTTCGTTCATCGGGATATCCGTGTCGAGCAGGGTGCGGAACACGTACAGCACGGCGGCCTTGCAGACCGACAGCGGCGCATTGAAATTGGTGGGGCGCTGTTCGCTGGTGCCGGTGAAGTCCACCGTGGCGCTGCGGCTCGCATGGTCGATCGACAGCCGTACCTTGAGGACCGCGCCGTCATCCATTTCATAGGCGAAGCTAGCGTCGCGCAGGCGCGAAATCGCCTTGCGCACCGCGCTTTCCGCGTTGTCCTGCACGTGCTGCATATAGGCCAGCACCACGTCTTCGCCATACTGGCCGACGGCTTTCAGCAATTCGTTGGCGCCGGTCTCGCACGCGCCCAATTGCGCGATCAGGTCGGCGATATTCTGGTCGATATTGCGCGCCGGCCATGGCCCGGCGCCAAACAGGTCGCGCACCAGCGGCTCCAGGAACACGCCGCCGTCGACGATCTTGACGTTATCGAGCAGCACGCCTTCCTCGTCGATCGTGGTGCTGTTGGGCGGCATCGAACCGGGCGAGACGCCACCGACGTCGCCGTGGTGGCCGCGCGCCGCCACGTAGAACACGGGTTGCGCACCCGGGCCCCGGTCAACGCCAAACACCGGGCTGACCACAGTAATGTCCGGCAAGTGCGTGCCGCCGTTATACGGCACGTTCAGCGCATAGGCGTCGCCCGGTGTCATCGTGCCCGCGTGCTGGCGGATCACGCACTGCACGCTGTCGCTCATGGAACCCAGGTGCACGGGGATGTGCGGCGCGTTGGCGATCAGGTTGCCGTGGCGGTCGAACACGGCGCACGAAAAGTCCAGGCGCTCCTTCATGTTGACCGAATGCGCGGTGTTTTCCAGCGTGGTGCCCATCTGGCGCGCGATCGCCATGAACAGGTTGTTGAAGATCTCCAGGTGGATCGGGTGCGCCGCCGTGGTCACGCGGTGCGCGCCGGCGGCCGCGCCGGTGCGCTGCAGCGACAGCGTATAGTCGGGCAGCACGGTCGCGGTCCAGCCGGCATCGACCACGGTGGTGGCGATCTGTTCGCGGATCAGCGCCGGGCCGACGACTTCGTCGCCCACCGCCAGCGCGGAGCGCACGTGCAGCGGGATCGCCACGGTGTCGCCGTTGACGTAGCTGGGCACCATGTCCGACGCATCGCTGCCGCCGGCCGGCACGTCGATAGCAAAGCTGGCGCCGTCGCCGGCGCCAATGGCTTCGGCCGACACCGACTCGATCACCAGCGGCTGGTCTTCCATGACGAAGCCGAAGCGCGCCTTGTACTGGCGGGCAAACGCGGCGCGCATGTCGGCATCCACGCCGAACGGGATCACGAACGCGGCATCGCTGTCCTGGTATTTGACGCGGGCGCACAATTCCACCGTGATCTGGTCCTTGGCCACCTGCTGCGCCAGCAGTTCGCCGGTGGCGGCGCGCGCCAGGCCGGCCATGGTCGGCGCCAGTTGCGCCAGCGCGGCGTCCGACAGCACCTGTTCCACCGCCGCCTCGCGCATGGTGCGGATATCGGCCAGCCCCATGCCAAACGCGGACAGCACGCCGGCAAACGGGTGGATCACGATGCGCGTCATGCCCAGCACGTCGGCCACGCGGCACGCATGCTGGCCGCCGGCGCCGCCAAAGCAGCACATCGCATAGCGGCTGACGTCATAGCCCCGCTCGACGGAGATCGACTTGATGGCTTGCGCCATGTTGTCGACCGCCACCGACAGGAAGCCGTCGGCCACGGCGGACGGGCTCAGCACCGTGCCGGTTTCGCGGGCAATGCGGTCGGCCAGGTCGGCAAAGCGCTGGCGCACCACGTCGACGTCGAGCGGCTGGTCGCCGTTCGGGCCGAACACCTTTGGGAAATGCTCCGGCTGGATGCGGCCCAGCATGACGTTGCAATCGGTGACCGTCAGCGGGCCGCCCTTGCGGTAGCTGGCAGGACCGGGATTGGCGCCGGCCGATTCCGGGCCCACCTTGAAGCGGCCATGTTCGAAGCTGCAGACGGACCCGCCGCCAGCCGCCACCGTGTGGATGTGCATCATGGGCGCGCGCACCCGCACGCCGGCCACCACGGTCTCGAACACGCGCTCATAGGCGCCGTCGTAATGGGCGACGTCGGTCGACGTGCCGCCCATGTCAAAGCCGATCACCTGTTTCAGGCCGATCGCTTCGCAGCTTTTCACGGCGCCGACGATGCCGCCGGCCGGGCCGGACAGGATCGCGTCCTTGCCCTGGAAGCGCGACGCTTCCGTCAGGCCGCCATTGGACTGCAT
>JAIENA010000473.1 GCA_019751755.1 Burkholderiaceae bacterium
TACCCCTAAAAAATCGCCAGTGTTACGACCCCTACCTTCATGAGCCGGTTTAAAGCCCCACCCAACGCGCACCGCTGGGCGTTCGCCTTCACCGCGCTCGTTACCGCAACGACCAGCCACGCCCAAACTCCGTCCAAGCCACGTCCCAGCCACGTGACGGACAAGGATGCGCCCACCATCGTGCAGGCGGAAGACATCGCTGGCCGTCCTGACCGTGAACTGAACCTCGAGCGCAACGTTGAGATGGTGCGCGACAAAACCCGCGTCACGGCCGATGTGGCCTGTTTCCGCCAGGTCGAAGATGAAGTCGAAGCGAAGGGCCATGTGCGCATCTGGCGTTATGGCGACCATTACACCGGCGATGAGGTCAAGCTGAACCTGGACTCGGGCAAGGGCTACTTGCTGAACCCGACCTACCAGCTGGAATTGAACCATGCCCAGGGCAAGGCCAGCCGCGTCAACTTCATCAACGAAGATGTCGCCGAAGTGGTCGATGGCACCTACAGCACGTGCCAGGGGCCGAGTCCCGACTGGTACCTGAAATCGTCGACGCTGAACCTCGATTCCGGGCGCGATGTGGGCGTGGCCGGTAAAACCGTGGTGTATTTCAAAGGCGTGCCGCTGATCGGCACCCCCGCGCTGTCGTTTTCGCTGTCTGGCGCGCGCCGCTCCGGCTGGCTGCCGCCGATCCCCGGCTTCGGTTCCAAGGGCCGCGCCGAACTGACAGTGCCGTACTACTTTAATATCGCGCCCAACCGTGACCTGACGTTGTTCCCGCGCCTGATTGCCCGGCGCGGTTTCCAACTGGGTGCGCACGGCCGCTATATCGGTGAAACCGATGCCGGCAGCTATGCCGGCGACACGTTCATCGAATACCTGCCGAACGACAGCCAGCGCAACAAGGATCGGTGGATGATCACCACCACCCACACGCAGGCCATTGCCAAGGACTGGACCTTTGGCTGGAATGCGCGCGCCGCGTCGGACGACAATTATCCGAGCGACTTTTCCAAGACCGTGGCCGGCAGTGCGGAACGCCAGTTGCTGCGCGAAGTGCGCAGCGATTACCGGGGCGAGTTCTGGAGCCTGTCGGCCCGGGTGCAAAAGTACCAGGTGCTGCAAGACCCGGCGTCGGTCACCGATCCGTCGCTGTTCGTCTCGCGCCCGTATGACCGCCTGCCGGCGATTAATTTCCATGCGGCGCGCTATGACGTCGGTGGTTTCGACTGGGCCGTGGACAGTGAGCTGACCAGTTTCTGGCACCCGACCGCGATCCGTGGCAACCGCATCGTCGCGATCCCGCAGCTCAGCTACCCGATGATCGGCCCGAGCTTCTTCATCACGCCGAAAATCCAGCTGCACGCCAGCGCCTACCAGCTCGATGCGCATACCGAAGGTACGGTCTTCACGGCGCAGCGTTCGCTGACGCGCATGGTGCCGACCGTCTCGCTCGACTCCGGCCTGGTGTTCGAGCGCGACACCACCATCTTCGGCCGCGCCGCCACGCAAACGCTGGAACCGCGTCTGTTTTATGTGAAGACGCCGTACCGCGACCAGAAGGATTTCCCGAACTTCGACACCGCCGCGTCGACCTTCAATTTTTCGCAGATTTTCAGTGAAAACCGTTTCGTTGGCTCCGACCGCATGGGCGACGCCAACCAGGTGACGGCGGCCGTGGTGTCGCGCTTCCTGGAAGAAAGCGGCGCCGAGCGCCTGCGCCTGGCTTTTGGCCAGCGTTTCTACTTTGCCGACCAGCGCGTGCAACTGGACGCCAGCACGCCGACCAAGGATGCCAAGTCCGACATGCTACTGGCCGCGCAGGGCCGCATTTCCGATAACTGGGGCCTCGATTCCGCGGTACAGTACAACCCGTCCGACAAGCACGTGGTCAGCTCGAACATGGCATTGAACTACATGCCGGCGCCGAAAAAAGTGCTGAACTTCGGCTACCGCTACTTGCGTGACACGTTCAACAATGCCACCGGCGTACGCAATAACGATGGCTTCCGCAACGTCGATGTGTCGAGCCAGTGGCCGTTGTCGACGCGCTGGTATGGCGTGGGCCGCGTCAGCTATTCGCTGAAAGACAAAAAAATCCTCGAGAGCCTGATAGGGCTTGAGTACAAAGGCGATTGCTGGGTCTTCCGCATGGGCGCGCAGCGCTTCGTGACGACGGCCAAGCAGGCATCCACCCCGATCTTTTTCCGCCTGGAGCTGAATGGCTTGTCCGATTTCGGCTTCGGCAACCCGCTGGAGGTGCTGCGCAACAGCATCCCTGGCTACCAGCGCCTGAACGAAGGCCGTCATTAATCCATGAACCACATGAGCGTCACTTTTATGCGTAATGCCCGTATGCACCAACTGAAGATCGCAGCCCTGCTGTGCGCACTTGCCGCCGGCGCTTCCGGGGAAGTTCTGGCCAAGGCGGCAAACCCGCCGGCTGCTGCGCCTGTGGCGCAAAGCAAAGGTTTTACTCCGCCAGTGCCGGTCGGCCAGACCAACAATGCGCCGGTCGATTCGATTGCCGTGGTGGTCAATGAAGACGTCATCACGCGCCATGAGTTGACGGAGCGGGTGAAAACCGTCATGCAGCGCATGAAGGCGCAGAACGTGCAGCTGCCGTCGGAAGCGGATTTGCAGCGCCAGATCCTCGAACGCATGATCGTCGAACGGGCGCAAATGCAGCTGGCCAAGGAAATGGGCGTGCGGGTCGATGACACCCAGCTCGATCGCACCATCAGCCGTATCGCCGAGCAGCAAAAGCTGACCGTGCAGCAGATGCGCAACCAGCTGGAAAAAGAAGGCACGACGTTTGCCGCGTTCCGCGAAGAGATCCGCGAAGAAATCATCATGACGCGCCTGCGCGAACATGAGGTGGATGCCAAGATCAATATTTCCGAAGCTGAAGTGGATGCCCACATCGCCTTGGAAAAAGCCGCCGCCGCCGAGCAGTTTGAAATGAACATTGCGCAAATCATGGTGCGCATCCCGGAAAACGCGTCGCCGGAAGTGATTGCACAGCGCAAGGCGCGCGCCGATGAAGTGATGCGCCAGCTGCGCGTGGGCGGCGACTTCGCCAAGATGGCGGCCACCTATTCGGATTCGTCCGATGCGCTGAAAGGCGGCGAAGTGGGCTGGCGTACGGCGGACCGCCTGCCGCCGATGTTTGCCGAGGCCCTGTCCAAGCTCAAGCCTGGCCAGACTACGCAAGTGATCAAGAGCGTGTCCGGCTTCCACATCATCAAGCTGGTGGACAAGCGCAGCGTGGCCGAAGCCCAGGCGGCGGCCACCGTGCAGCAAACCCGCGCCCGTCACATCCTGATCAAGGTGACGCCGGCGGTCTCCGCGGCGGACGCCAAGCGCAAGCTGACGGAATTGAAAGAGCGTCTGGACAACAAGGCGGCCAAGTTTGAAGAACTGGCGCGCCTGTTCTCCAACGATGGTTCGGCCAGCAAGGGCGGCGACATGGGCTGGCTGTATCCAGGCGATACCGTGCCCGAATTCGAAGCGGCGATGAATGGCCTGAAACTGGGCGAAGTGTCGCAGCCGGTGGAAACCAACTTTGGCTTCCACCTGATCGAAGTGCTGGAGCGCAAGACGGAAGACGTGTCGAAGGAAAAAGAACGCAATGCTGCCCGCAATGCGATCCGCGAGCGCAAGACCGAAGAGGCGAATGAAGACTGGCAACGCCAGGTGCGTGACCGTGCCTACGTCGAGTACCGCGCCGAAGACTTGAAAGAAGCAAAATAAACCAGGGAGGGAACGTTCCATGAGCGCCCAATTCAACAACCGGCGCCGTGGAGCGCGTCCTGTGATTGCCGTGACCTGTGGCGAGCCGGCCGGCATCGGCCCGGAAATCGCCATCCGCGCAGCGTGGGCGCTGCGCGAGCAGGTCCATTGCGTACTGCTGGGTGATGCGGCCTTCCTCGCCATGACGGCGGCCGATATCGATCCAGCCATCCGTATCTCTTCGCTGTCGCTGATGGCGGTGCGTAATGGCGGCGTGCCGCATTTCGGACCGGACCGCATCACCGTCATCGATATTCCCGTCTCGGCCCACGTCAAACCCGGCATCCTCGACAAGGAAAACGGCCGCGCCGTGCTGGCGACACTCGATGCCGCGATCGAAGGCGTGCAGGCCGGCTGGTTCGAAGCCGTGGCCACGGCGCCGCTGCAAAAAAGCACCATCAACGATGCCGGCGTGCCGTTTTCCGGCCATACCGAATACTTTGCCGAGCGCACCGGCACCCCACAGGTGGTGATGATGCTGGCGGGGCAACCGATCGCGCCGGCCGACGCGCCGCCGTTACGTGTCGCCTTGGCGACCACGCACCTGCCGCTGAAAGACGTGGCGGGCGCTCTCACGCAGCAAGGGCTGGGCGCGGTGCTCGACATCCTGGCGCATGATTTGACCACCAAATTCGGCATTGCCGCGCCGCGCATCCTGGTGGCCGGGCTGAACCCGCATGCGGGTGAAAACGGCTACCTGGGTCGCGAAGACATCGACGTGGTGGGGCCGGCGGTGGCCGCCGCGCAGGCGCGCGGCATTGCCGCCAGCGGCCCGTATCCGGCCGACACGCTGTTCCAGCACAAGTACCTGAAAGACGCCGACTGCGTGCTGGCCATGTACCACGACCAGGGCTTGCCGGTGCTGAAGTACGCCACCTTTGGCCGTGGCGTCAACATTACGCTGGGCTTGCCGCTGATCCGCACCTCGGTCGACCATGGCACCGCGCTGGACCTGGCGGCGCGCGGCCTGGGCCACGCCGACCACGGCAGCATGATCGAAGCCATCACCACGGCGGTCGCCATGGCCGATGCCGTGCTGGCCGCCCGCACCAACCCATCAGAAAGTCTATGAAACACATCGCACGCAAACGCTTCGGCCAGAACTTCCTGCAGGACGACAATGTCCTGGCCCACATTATTGAATCGATCAATCCGCACGCCAACGACGCCATGGTGGAAATCGGCCCGGGCCTGGCGGCCATGACGGATTTGCTGCTGCGCTCGGCCAAACACATGCACGTGGTCGAGTTGGACCGCGACCTGGTGGCGCGCCTGGAAAAACAATATCCGCGCGAGCGCCTGACGGTCCATTCGTGCGATGCGCTGAAATTTGATTTCGCGTCGATTCCGGTGCCGGAAGGGCAAAAGCTGCGCGTGGTCGGCAACCTGCCGTACAACATTTCCAGCCCGCTGCTGTTCCACCTGGCGCAGTATGCGCCGCAGGTGCAGGACCAGCACTTCATGCTGCAAAAAGAAGTGGTGGAGCGCATGGTGGCGGAGCCGGGCAGCAAGACCTATGGCCGTTTATCGGTGATGCTGCAGTGGCGTTATCACATGACGCTGTTGTTCATCGTGCCGCCGGACGCGTTCGATCCGCCGCCGAAAGTCGATTCCGCCATTGTGCGCATGATCCCGGTCGCCAATCCGCTGCCATGCGACCAGGCGACGCTGGAAGCGGTGGTGCAAAAAGCGTTTTCGCAGCGCCGCAAGGTGATCCGCAATTGCCTGTCCGGCATGTTTACGGAAGAACAAATCATCGCCGCCGGCATCACGCCGACCGACCGCCCGGAAACCGTATCGCTGGAAGGGTATGTGGCGCTGGCGAATCTGTTGAAACAGCCTTCCTGAATAGCCTTGCACTATCGTTCCTTTAGCGAACGATAGTGCAAAAGGGGCCAGGCACCAAAAATAATCCGTGAAGAACCAAAAAAAAGCCCGCTACGGGAGCGGGCTGAATCCATTTCTTGGTGAAGAAGTGGAGGAGACGAGTTCAGTATGCTGCGGTGCACATGATATGGCCAATTTATTTTGGCCATATCCATCATTCTCCCCCTGAATATCCGCTTAGTGACTTAGTTAGTGACTTAGTTATTGACGCAGGTGATCACGATGTTGTTGCGTGGCGCATCACCCATCACGTCGGTGCCGTTGGCCACCGTGCAGGTCTGGCCGGCTGGCTGGGTCAGTACTGTTACGCCGTATACGGTGCCATACGGAATCTCCGTTGGCATCGTGAAGTCAGTCTTGGCTTGCGTGACGTCCAGCGTATCGGTGCCGTTCACCAGTTTCAGCGTGCCGGTGCCCAGGCCTTTGACGATGCCCCCCAGTTTGTTCGAATTCAGGTTGCAGACCAGGTAGGCGGAAATGGTGGCGGTGCGTCCAGCGGCGCCAGCCGAACCCCGGGTAAAGGCACAGGTCATGTGATCCGGTTGTTGCGACACGGTGATCGAGTATTCCGCGCCATATGAAATCGAGTTCGGGAATTTGAAGGTGGTGGCCCCCCGCGCGACGCTCAAGCGCTGTTCGCCAGCGGCCAGTACCAGGCCAGGGTTGGCCAGCGGTTTTGGCTGCTCGAAGTTGTCCACCAGGTTACCGGTCAGTTCAAACGACGCCTTGCCGCCACAGGCGCCCAGCGCCAGCAGCAGGGCCAGCGCAGTGACGTTGCGCACAGGGATTGCTTTCATTGGATGCTCTACTTTCAAATGCAAGTGACGATGACGTCGTTTTTATCGCCGATCGGCATTTTTTCGCCGATGCCGTTTTGCACGGTGCAAGTCTGGCCGGTGGGCTGCGACAG
>JAIENA010000355.1 GCA_019751755.1 Burkholderiaceae bacterium
CCGCGCCCGCCGGCGCCGCGTTAGCGCGTGGACCCGGCGCGGCCCGCGCCGCTGCCGCCGCGGCAGGATTGCCTGGAACTGTCCCGGCCTCGGCGCCAGCCCGCGCGGCGGCGATGGCCACCGCCAGTCATGCGTCCGTAACCCCGGGCGCGTCGGCCGGCATGATGGCGGCGCAAGCGCTGCAAACGGCGCCCGCCGCACAGCATGCCGCTGGTGCTGCGGCGTCGCACACGGGACAGCAGGGCGCCGCGCCATCGCATTATCAAGCGCCGCAAGGCGCGGCTTCGGCACAGCCGCAGGCCGCCGCGCCGGCCGCTCCGATGAGCCCGGCCAAAGCCGCGATCCAGGCCGCGTTGCAGGCCGCGCGCGCTGCTTCCGGCATCAAGACGCCGCCAAGCCGTCCCGCGCCACCGGTCCCGCAAGGACAAGCAGCCCAGCCAGCGGCGCCGTCCGGCGCCGCCCTGCAAGCGCAGTCCATCGGCCAGGCCCATGCTGCGGCAGGCCAGGCGATGGGGCAGGCCCCGTCCGGGCACGCCAGCAGCCAGGCGTCCGGTTTCGCGTCCGGCCAGACCGGTAACCATGGCCAACCGGCGCAGATGACAGGCCAGTCGGCACGCCCGGCGCCGGCGGCGCAAGCCGCACCGCCGGCGGTCCAGGCACGTGGCCCGGCGCCGTGGGAAGATGCGGCGCCGGCGCCCGTCGCCACGCCGCCATGGGACGATGCGCCGTGGGATGATGGCCGTCCCGCCGCCGGCGGCGACACGGCGGTGCTGGAAGCAGCCCCGCGTGTGCAGGCCCGCCAGCAGGCGCCGGACGATGATTTGCCGCCGTGGGTCACGGAGTTTTCAGACGATACCGCTGTTGCCTCACCGCACGCCGACGCCCCTGCGCCGGTGCAGCAGGCGCCCGTGCGTGCGCCGGTCAAGCCACCGTATGCCTACGTGGTGACCCCGGTTGCCGAACTGGACTGGGATGGCAACTGGCCTGCGCTGGCCGCCCGCCTGCCGCTGCGCGGCGTGGCGCAGCAATTGGCGACGCAGGCCGAATTGATTCAATGCGTGCCCGACGGCACCGCCTCGGCGCAGTTTTTTGTCCGGGTGCCGATTGAAACCTGGCGCACGCCCCCCAATGTGGAAAAACTGGCGGCGGCGCTGACGGAACGCTTTAATCGCCCGATCCGGGTCGAAACCGAACTGGGCCCGGTCTGGTACACGGCCAGCGTGGAAGCGCAGGCGTATCGCGAAGCGCTGCAGCGCGCCGCCGAGGACACCGTGGCCAACGATCCGTTTATCAAGAGCATGATCCGGGAGTTTGGCGCCTTTGTGGTGCCCGGCTCGATCGTGCCGCCGCCGGCCCCGCCCGCGCACTGACATACGTGTGGCGCCTGACACCGCCGGGTTCAGGCACCATTTCGCGAACAATCGCTATACTGACATTTAGGAGAATCACACTATGATGAAAAACCAACTGGCCGGCCTGATGAAACAAGCCCAGGCAATGCAGGACAACATGAAAAAAGCCCAGGATGCGCTGGGTTCGATCGAAGTCGAAGGCCAGTCCGGTGCCGGCCTGGTGAAGGTCGTCATGACCTGCAAAAACGACGTCAAGCGCGTCTCGATCGACCCGTCGCTGCTGGCCGACGACAAGGACATGCTGGAAGACCTGGTGGCCGCCGCCTTCAACGACGCCGTACGCAAGGCTGAAGCAACGTCCGCTGAAAAAATGAGCGGCCTGACCGCCGGCATGAATTTGCCGGCCGGCTTCAAGATGCCTTTCTAAATACAGCCCTGTTTTAGATGACATGCCTTAAGTTATGTTTATCATCTCGCTCACCTACCTGAAGCCCGCCGAGGAGATCGATGCGCTCTTGGCGCAGCATCGGGAATACCTGCGCGAGCAATATGACAATGGCATGTTCCTGATGTCCGGCCGGATGGTGCCCCGAACCGGGGGCGTCATCATCGCCACGGCCGACAGCAAGGCGGACATTGAAGCCGTGATCGAACTCGATCCCTTCAATCAAGCCGGTGTCGCCAGTTACACCATCACTGAATTCGTGCCGACCATGACGGCCGAGATCCTCAGCCAGTTCCAGCAGCACTGATGGCCAAGTCGCTGGAATTGCTGACGGAGGCCTTGCGCCGCCTGCCTGGTGTCGGACCCAAGTCGGCGCAGCGCATGGCGTTCCACTTGCTGCAGCATGACCGCGAAGGCGCTTCCATGCTGTCGCGTGCCTTGTACCAGGCGGTGGAAGCGGTACACCATTGCGCGCTGTGCAATACGTTTACGGAAGACGAGATCTGCGGCACCTGCCGCGATGACGAGCGCGACCGGCGTATGTTGTGCGTGGTCGAAACCCCGGCCGACCAGATGATGATTGAGCAGACCCTGACCTACAAGGGCCTGTATTTTGTCTTGATGGGCCGGCTGTCGCCGCTGGACGGCATCGGTCCCAAAGACATCCACCTGGAAAAGCTGATCGGCCGTGCCCATGACGGCGTGGTCGACGAAGTGGTGCTGGCCACCAACTTTACCAACGAAGGCGAAGCCACCGCGCATTACATCAGCGAGATGCTGAAGGCGCGCGGACTGAAGGTGAGCCGTCTGGCGCGTGGCGTGCCGGTCGGCGGCGAGCTCGAATATGTGGACGCGGGCACCATCGCGCGTGCCATGCTCGACCGCCGCAGCACGTAGCTGCCTACCTGATGAACGACCAAACCAAGCAACCCAAACCTACCCATGGCCCGCTCAAGGGCATCAAAGTGCTGGAACTCGGCACCCTGATCGCGGGCCCGTTCTGTGCCCGCATGCTGGCCGAATTCGGCGCCGAAGTCATCAAGGTGGAAGCACCCGGTGACGGCGATCCGATCCGCAAATGGCGCGTGCTGAAAGACGGTACGTCGCTGTGGTGGTCGGTGCAAGCGCGCAACAAGAAAAGCATCACCCTGAACATGAAGGATGCCCGTGGCCGCGCCATCGCGAAAGAATTGGCGCTGCAGGCGGACATCATCATTGAAAACTACCGCCCCGGCGTGCTGGAAAAGTGGGACCTGGGCTATGAGCAGCTCAAAGCGCTGAAACCCGCCACCATCATGGTGCGCCTGTCGGGCTTTGGCCAGACCGGCCCCATGAAAGACCAGCCGGGCTTTGGCGCGATCGGCGAATCGATGGGCGGCTTGCGCTATGTGTCCGGCCACGCCGACCGTCCGCCGGTGCGGGTCGGGGTGTCGATCGGCGATTCGGTGGCGGCCTTGCACGGCGTGATCGGCGCCATGATGGCGCTGCGCCACCGCGACGCCACCGGTGGCCGTGACCACGGCCAGGGCCAGATGGTCGACGTGGCGCTGTATGAATCGGTGTTCAACCTGATGGAATCGCTGGTGCCGGAATTCGACCACGCCGGTGTGGTGCGCGAACGCACCGGCGGCGCGCTGCCGGGCATCGTGCCGTCGAATACCTACACCACCAGGGATGGCGACAACGTCGTCATTGCCGGCAACGGCGACGCCATCTTCAAGCGCCTGATGCTGGCCATTGGCCGCGATGACATGGCCAATGATCCGCACATGGCGCGCAACGACGGGCGTGTGGCGAGGACCGGCGACATCGACCACGCGATCCAGGCCTGGTGCGCCACCCAGACCATCGACGAGGCGCTGGCGGTGCTGCAGGCGGCCGATGTCCCGGTCGGGAAAATTTACTCGGTCAAGGACATGATGACGGACCCGCAATTCCTGGCCCGTAACATGTTCGAGCAACACCAGTTTGCCGATGGCACACCGGTGAAACTGCCGGCGATTTCACCCAAGCTGTCCGAGACCCCGGGCCATACCCACTGGATGGGACCGGGGTTGGGTGAGCACAATGACGAGGTGCTGGCGTCGCTTGGGTATGGCGAGGCCGAGATTGCGGCGTTGAAGGCGGACCGGGTGCTGTAACGGGTCAAGCCTGGCGCGCAATTGGGGCGCGCCGGATCTTCAGCATTTGCGTGATCGCGTCGGTGGTGGCCGGTTTGCCCAGGTGGAAACCCTGGGCCAGGTCGCAGCCATATTGCTCCAGCAGTGAAAACTGTTCTTCGGTTTCCACGCCCTCGGCCAGCACCACCATGCGCAAACCATGTCCCAGCGCGATGATGGCGCGCGTGATGGCGGCATCTTCCGAATCCTGCGGCAAGCCGGAAATAAAGCTCTTGTCGATTTTGAGCGTGTGTACGTCAAAGCGCTTGAGGTAATTCATTGACGAATAGCCGGTACCGAAGTCGTCGATTGCCAGCAGCACGCCGATGCCGCGCAACTGTTCCAGCATGGCCAGGGTGGCGCGCGCATCGTCCATCAGCGTGCTTTCGGTCAGCTCCAGTTCCAGCAAGCCGGCTTCCAGCCCGGATTCGTGCAGCGCGGCCAGCACGGTCTGCGTCAGGTTTTCATCCTTGAACTGGCGCGCCGACAGGTTGACGGCCAGCCGGATCGGGCGGTGGCAGACATCTTGCCAAAGCCTTGCCTGGGCGCACGCGGTGCGCAAGACCCAGGCGCCGATCGGCACGATCAAGCCGGTTTCCTCGGCCAGCGGAATAAAATCGTTGGGCGGCATGATGCCGTGTTCCGGGTGGCGCCAGCGCACCAGCGCTTCCACGCCCACCACCTGCGAACTGGCGACGTCGACCAGCGGCTGGTACAGCAGATACAGCTCATCGTTTTGCAGCGCCTTGCGCAAACCGGTTTCCAGCTTGACGTGACTCATGATCTGCATCGTCAGCGATGAGCTGTACAACTGCGCATTGTTCTTGCCCAGGTTTTTCGCGTGGTACATCGCGGTGTCGGCGAATTTCAGCAGCGAACTGCTGTCCTGGCCATCTTGCGGATACAGTGAAATGCCGATGCTGGCCGTGACAAAGATTTCATGGCCGTCGAGCGGGAACGGGCGCCGCATCGCATCCTTGACCCGCTGCGCCACCGCCAGCGCGCTGTCGACTTTATCGAGGTCGGGGATCAGGATCGTGAATTCATCGCCGCCCAGGCGCGCCAGGTTGCCGGGCGGGAAATCGGCTTGCTGCGCGCGCGTCACGGTGTCGCCGGGGCGGATGGTGTCATGCAGCCGTTCCGAGACCGCCTTCAGCAACAGATCGCCGACGTCATGGCCGAGGGTGTCGTTGATGCGCTTGAACGCGTCGAGGTCCATGAACAGCACGGCGAAGTGCTTGCCGAGCTGGCGTGAGCGGGCCAGTTCGCGCTCCAGCGTTTCCAGGAACGCCTGGCGGTTGGGGATGCCGGTCAGGCTGTCGCAATAGGCCAGGCGGCGGATTTGTTCTTCCGTGCGTTTGCGTTCGCTGATGTCGCGCACCAGGCCCAGCACATCGCCGGCGCCGGTGGCGACCAGGCGCGCTTCGAAATGCCGCGCGCCGCCGTCATCGCTGCCATCGCCAATGCCATCGCCAATGTCATCGCCAATGTCATCGCCATTCCTGCCGCTATCACCGCCATTGCTCCGATTGCCGCGATTGTCACCGTGCCGCAGCGCATAATCGAGCGAGCACACCGTCTGCGTGGACAGTACGGCATGTACCTGCTCCAGCATTTGCGCGGCGATTGGGGGCGGCAGCACGTCGCTGATGTGGCGCCCGACGCGGGCATCGCCACCCGCCTCGACACTGTTGTCCTGGCCCCGTTCGTAATCGAGGTAGTAGCCGTCGCGGTTGAGGCGGAAAAACGTGTCGGGAATCGCCGCCAGCACCGCGCGGTTATGGGCGTCGGCCACCCGCAGCCGCGCGATGGCGTCGCTGGCGCGCAGCACATACAGCACGCGGTGTCCGAGGATGGGCCAGTTGATCGGCTTCGACACGAAGTCGGTCGCGCCTTCCTCATAAGCCTGGGTCACGGCTTCCACGTCATCGCTGCCGGTGACCATGATGATGGGGACGGCGCTGCCGGTATCCTGGGCCCGGATCGCGCGGCACACGTCGTAGCCATCCATGCCGGGCATGTCGACATCGAGCAGCACCAGGTCGGGACGGATTTGCCGGAAGCGCGCCAGCGCCGCGGCGCCGTCTTCCGCTTCGACGGCGTCGAGGCCCACTTGCGCCAGCATTTCGAGCATCAGCAGACGCATGACAGGGTCATCGTCGGCCACCAGCACGGTACCACGGGAAGGGCGGTGTAGCGCAGCCATATCAGGGCTCCTTTTCCAGGACAGTGCGGAGGGCGCGCCGCACTGTTTCAAACTCCCGTTCCATGCCGGCCAGCAGGGCCGGTGCGCCGTCGGTGGTATGGGCCTGGCCCAGTTGTTCCAGGTCTTTGCTTAGCGTTGCCAGCGCCTCCGCGCCGATGTTGGCGCAGCTCGATTTCAGGCTGTGCGCGATGCGCCGCAGGGTGTCGTGCTGCTGGTCGCGCAGCGCCGTGCGCAGGCAGGCCAACTGTTTGGGGGTCTCGTCGAGATACGCTTGCACCACGCGGCGCAGCAGCGAAGGGGCGGCGCCGTTGCCGAGTGCGCGGATGTTGTCGAGCGCGCGCGGATTGAGCGCGTTGCCAGTGGGGCCCGCCGTTGTGATGGCCGATGGCGGCCTTGGCGCCGCCTGCCCTGCGTCCGGTGCCGGCGTCGTCTGTGGCGTGATCTGTGGCG
>JAIENA010000390.1 GCA_019751755.1 Burkholderiaceae bacterium
GCCGCTGGCCGCTTCCCGGCTGTCGTACAGATGGGCCGCATAGCGCGCTTCATTGCGGCCCTGCTCGAAGCGCATATTGGGCTGCGCCAGCAGGCCTTTTTCCCACGGCGCCACCAGCGTCACAATGCTGGTGCTGCCACAGCCCGACAGCAGCGCTGCCATGGTGCCCGCCGCCAGCGCGGCCTTGCCTGCCTGATGCATGGTTGCTCCTGTCGGTTCGATGGACGTGATTGACGTTATTGACGTTGCAGCGCGGCCTTGATCTGCGCATCCAGCACGGCCTGGTCCGCTTGATTGAACCCGGCATGCAGCCACAGCAGCTTGCCGTCGCGCCCCACCAGTGCGCTGCTGGGCATGCCTTTGATGCCATAGGCGCGCGCGGTGGCGCCGGCCGGATCATAGGCCAGCGTGAACCCGGCCGGTACTTTGGCGAGAAAGGCGGCGGCATCCTCGCGCTTCGCATCGAGATTGATCGCCACCACTTGCAGGCCATGAGCGGCATAGCGTTGCTGCAGACTGTTCATCCAGGGAAACGATTTCCGGCACGGCCCGCACCATGATGCCCAGAAATCCACGTACACCAGTTTGCCCTTGTACGCGTCGAGACTGATACGGCCTGTGTCGCCCGGCAAGTCAAACGCCGGGGCCGGCGCACCGGCGCCGGGCGCGGCCCATGCAGCGGACGGCATGACTGCGGAGAGCAATGGCAGCATCAATGTCGCCATCAATAGCGTCCGCCATATCGTCATCAATGCCGGCTTCGATGCCGGCTTCGATGCCGACTTCAGCGCAGGCCTCAGCACAGTCGCCGGTGCGCAGCGCGCTCACGGCACATGCTCCCGGCCGCATCGCGCGCCATTATGGCGGCGTCCCGGCGGCAAACCAGGCCGCCAAGGTGGCACGCTCGTCGGCCGTCATGCCGGTCGCATTGCCAAACGGCATGCGCCGCGAATCCACCGCTTCCGCCTTGATCAGCGCGGCCTGGGCGCGGATTTGCGCTTCCGAATCAAAACTGATGCCGGCCTGCGCCGTGTTGTAGCCGGGGAAGGTGGTCCGCGCCGAATGACAGGCGACACAGCGTTGTCCGATGATGGCCTGCACTTGTGGGAACATCTTCGGTTGCACCACCTGTTTGGCCGCGCTGAACACGCCACTGGTTTGCGCCGTGGCATTGCGCCAGGTGCCGGTGACCACACCCGTCGCCAGGTTGATCGAGCCCTTCAGCGCCAGACTCTGCCCATTGCCGGCATAGACCATCTCAAAGCGGCCGCCCTCCGCCAACTGCGTGGTCCCGGCGACATCGGTATTCGCGCCGTTCAGGCGCCCGCCCGCCTGCAACGCGCCACTGCTGTTGACGATCAGCGTGAGATTGCCGCTATCACCACCGCGCAGGCTGCCGTCATATTGCGCGGCATAGTCGGCCACGGCATTGGCGGGCAGCGTGCTGCCCCACGGCAGGTATTCAATGCCCCCCGCGATGACAGGCGCCACCTGCGTCTTGTTTTCCGCGCCTTCGCTGAAGAAGGCCAGCACTTCGCCACGGCTGGCGGCATTGCTGTTCATCACACCGACCCAATAATCGCGCCCGTCCTGCTCCGGCGCGCGCTGCAGTACGTTGTTGTACAGCTTGGTGACATACACCAGGTTGGTGGGATTGCTGCCGCCATAGAGGGTGGCGAATTCCGGGCTGGCGACAAAACTGGCCGCCACATCGCGCTGGCTGACACCGTTGTCCATCTGATTGATCCAGTACCCCAGGCCGGCCAGGTCCGGCTTGCGATTAAAGCCGGCCTGGTAAATGCGGTAAGCCTGCCCGGCATTGCCGTCCAGATCCAGCGCGATGGCGCTGTCGGCAAAGCGCAGCCGGCTGCCTGGTACCACTTGCGTGGTCTGGCTGGTCAGGATATCGGTGACGGCATAGCCGTTGGCATTGGCGGCAATGCTGTACTGGCTGGCGTTGCCGCTGAAGGTCACGAAAGCGGGCGCCGCGCCCTGGCGCAGTGCCGCGCCTGCTGTGGCGGCCGGGGCGCCGCCCTGCTTGGTGAGTTGCCCGTTGACCGGCGTGGACTGGTCGCCGCCGCAAGCGGTCAGTACCAGCAAGAATGACATCGTACAGCGACGGAATGCATGCATTGCAATCCCCTTTGCCAGTGAGAATGGATATTGTCGTCATGTTTGGGGAACCGCCATGGCTCCAGCAAACCCTTGGTTGCCGTGTAAATACCAGGCCACCGTGTTTTGGTTCAAAAAAAAACCGCCGGACATGCCGGCGGTTTTTCATTTACAACGGAATTTACTTGTTCTTCGTTGTTGCGGCAGCCTTCGCGGTCTGTTTTCCTTCCATCGGTTTCGCTGCCGCCCCGTCCTTCGATTTGCCATTGACGACCAGCCCCGCTTCCGACAATTTCACCGCATTCTTGTCGCCGATGCCTTTGACGCGGCGTTCGAAATCAGCCCAGTCCTTGAACTCACCACCTTTGCCGCGCTCGTCGAGGATCAGCTTGGACTTGGCCGGGCCGATGCCCCGTACACTGTCCAGCGCGGCCGCGTCGGCTTTATTGACGTCCACCTCGGCCAACGCCATCCCCATCGCCATCACCATCGTCGACACTGCCAGCAACAGTTTTTTCAACATGACTTCCTCCGTTTTCGTGGATGCAAGGCCTGGATTGCGCCTTGTCCCGTTCCAACGGATGACGGCGATGGGCGATGACGTTTGAAAGTTGAGACCGCTCAACAGGCGATGGGACTGGATAAAAAAAACCCGCCTGACAGGCGGGTTGTGAGGTGCAGCTGACGCTGCGAGGGAGGTGCGGCGCGAACGCCACGCAGGCATTGGACCATGCCGCCCCGCCGACGCGCTTGCGTCAAATCAATTTAAGCAAACTCAGCCAAACAACTCTTCGCGCGTCACCGTGGCCGTGCCCAGCTTGCCGACGACGATGCCGCCGGCGCGGTTCGCGGTTTGCACCGCTTCTTCCCAGCCAGCACCGGCGCCCAACATGGCGGCCATGGTGGCAATCACGGTGTCACCGGCGCCGGACACGTCAAACACTTCGCGCGCATCGGCCGGGGTATGGAACACGGCCTGGTCGGTGTACAAGGTCATGCCCTCTTCGGAACGGGTCAGCAGCAAGGCATCGAGTTTCAAGGCGGTGCGCAGGTTTTGCGCCTTCGTCGTCAACTGTTCTTCATTGCTCCAGCCGCCGGCGATGTGCCGGAACTCCGAACGATTCGGCGTCAGGACGGTGGCGCCGGTATACCGGGCGAAATCGTCGCCTTTCGGATCGACCATGACGACCTTGCCGGCCGCGCGGCCCGCCGCCACCATGTCGGCCACATTGACCAGACTGCCCTTGGCATAATCGGACAGAATAATCACGTCGTAATCGGCCAGCAGCGCCTTGTATTGCATCAGCTTGTTGTGCAACACGGCATCGCTGGGCGGTTCTTCGAAATCGATGCGCAGCATTTGCTGCTGATGGCCGATCACGCGCAGCTTGATGATGGTCGAGATCGCCTCATCACGCTTCAGATAGCTGTGGATGCCGCCGCTGTGCAGCAAGTGTTCCACTTCATTGCCCGCTTCATCATTGCCGACCACGCCCAGCAAGCCGACCTGCACGCCCAGCGCACCGGCATTACGCGCCACGTTGGCGGCGCCGCCCAGGCGTGCTTCGCGCTTGGCGATACGCACGATCGGCACCGGCGCTTCCGGTGAGATACGGTTGACATCGCCGAACCAGTAACGGTCCAGCATGACGTCACCGACCACGAGGATGCGGACTTTATCGAGTGCCGGGGCTTGGTATTTAATGATGGATGCGGTCATGTGGCCTCTTAATGTTGTTCCCGGGTACGCTTGGCGGATCACGATCCGCCCCACGGACACCGTTAATTCATCACATTCAATTCTTCGGTGCGGCGCGGCGGATACGTGTCCCACTTGCTGCACCCCGGGCAATGCCAGTAATACTGGCGCGCCTTGAAGCCGCAGTGGCCGCACTGATAGCGGGCCAGCTTTTGCGTATAGCCGTGCACCAGCCCCTTGACCATCGACAGTTCCGACAGCAGCGCGGCAGGGGCATCGACCATGCGTGCCTCCAGCAATTTATCGAGGCCCAACAGGGTCGGCGTGCGGCGCAACTCTTCCGACACCAGTTGCTTGGCCGCGTCCACGCCATCGAGTTCGATCACGGCTTTGAACACCACTTCCAGCAGGTCGATCGACGACGCCTGTTCCAGGTAGGACTTCAGCAAGCCGACGCCTTCCTGCGGACGGCCTACCTTGCGGTAGCCATCCATCAGCCGGGTCGCCACCAGCGCCACATGTGGCACGCTTTGCTGCTCCACCCGGCGCCACGTCGCCAAGGCGCCTTCGATGTCGCCCTGCGCGCTTTGCACATCGCCCACCAGCATGGTGGCGCGCACGCTGGTGCGGTCGGCCTGCAGCGCGTCGTCCAGCAGTTTTTGCGCCTCGGCATAGTGCATGCGCACCAGCGCATCCTGGGCCATCTCACAATAAAACTGCGAGATTTCCTTTTGCCGCACACCGGCGCCGGCTTCCTGCAAGCCATTGGCGGCATCGATGGCGCGCTGCCATTCTTTTTCACGCTGGAAGATTTCCAGCAAGGCGCGCCGGGCCTGCACGTCATAGGCACTGTCGAGCAGCCCTTTGAAGGTTTCCTCGGCGCGGTCCAGCAAACCCGCTTTCAGGTAATCCATTCCCAGTTCATAGCCGGCGTGGGCTTTCTGTTCCAGCGGCAGGTCGGGACGGGCCAGCAAATTCTGGTGGACGCGAATGGCGCGCTCGGTTTCGCCGCGACGACGGAACAGGTTACCCAGCGCAAAGTGCATGTCCGCGGTTTCCGGGTCCAGCCGCACGATTTCAATGAACGCGTCGATGGCCTTGTCCGGCTGGTCATTCAATAAATGATTCAAGCCCTTGAAGTAACCGTTCGGCAAGGTGCGCGATTCGGACACCAACTGGCGGATATCGACCCGCGCAGCAACCCAGCCCAGGGCAAAAAAGATGGGCATGCCCAGCAGCCACCAGAGTTCAAATTCCATAGGGTTATTTACTGTTGAGCGTTCACGCTGTCCGGCTGCGGCTGCGCATTGACTTTCAACGCGGTCGACTGCAGTGCGGCGATGGTGATTTTTTGTTTGTTCGCTTCACGGCGATAGCGGAAGACGGTGGGGGTCAGCGCGAGGATACCCAGCACTGCGCCGGCGGCAAAAAAGCCCAGCAACAGCAGCACCAGCGGGCCACGCAATTCATAATTCAGGAACATCACCAGGTCGACTTCCTGGGTGTTCTTCAGGGCAAAGCCGAAGAACAGGACAAACAGGATAAAACCAATCACAGTGGAAACTATTTTCATACGCTTGCGTTCCCTCATTCAAAAAAAAACGGCATCCACGGACGCCGTTTTTGTGCCGCCCCCTTACGGGTTGCGGCGACCGGATCTTTATAAATGTGCCTGATACCTTGGTGCCAGGACCATCATGATGCTTCAGTCCTCGATGATCGGTTGCCCGACCATCGCGTCGACCCGCTCGCGCAACTGTTTGCCCGGCTTGAAGTGAGGGACGCGCTTTTCAGGCACCATCACTTTGTCGCCGGACTTTGGGTTGCGGCCGATACGGGGCGGCCTGCTGTTTAGAGCAAAGCTGCCGAAACCGCGGATCTCGATACGCTGGCCGCTCGACAGAGCATTGGTCATCGCATCGAGGATTGTCTTGACCGCGAATTCCGCATCTTTCGCCACCAGCTGAGGGTAACGCTCAGCCAGGCGGTTGATCAACTCGGACTTAGTCATCTATTTTCCGGTATCTGGGTGCCAGGCCTTGCGGCCCGGCCCCCATGTTTTCCAAATTAGTTCTTGTTATCGAACTTGGCCTTCAGCAGTGCGCCCAGGCTGGTGGTGCCCGAAGCGGCGCTGTTGTCAGCGGCCATCTTCTGCATCACTTCTTGGGTTTCCGCGTTGTCCTTGGCTTTGATCGACAGTTGGATCGAACGTGCTTTACGGTCGATGTTGATCACCAGGGCTTCCACGGCGTCGCCCACTTTCAGGTGGGTGCCGGCATCTTCCACGCGGTCGCGGGAGATTTCGGAGGCGCGCAGGTAGCCTTCAACTTCTTCGGACAGTTGGATCACGGCGCCTTTTGGCTCAACCGATTTCACGGTACCGTTAACCAGCGAACCTTTGTCGTTCAGGGCTGCGAAGTTGTTGAATGGGTCGCCTTCCAGTTGCTTAACGCCCAGGGAAACGCGCTCACGCTCAACGTCGATCGCCAGAACAACGGCTTCCAGTTCGTCACCTTTCTTGAACTTGCGCACGGCTTCTTCGCCAGCTTCAGTCCAGGACAGGTCGGACAGGTGTACCAGGCCGTCGATGTTGCCAGCCAGACCGATGAACACGCCGAAGTCGGTGATCGATTTGATCGCGCCTTTGACTTTGTCACCTTTCTTATGGGTCACGCCGAAGTCGTCCCATGGGTTGGCTTTGCACTGTTTCATGCCCAGCGAAATACGACGACGCTCTTCGTCGATTTCCAGAACCATCACTTCAACTTCGTCGCCCAGTTGGACAACTTTGTTTGGAGCGACGTTTTTGTTGGTCCAGTCCATTTCGGAAACGTGTACCAG
>JAIENA010000331.1 GCA_019751755.1 Burkholderiaceae bacterium
TCGTCGGGGCGTAGCGCAGCCTGGTAGCGTACTTGCATGGGGTGCAAGGGGTCGGAAGTTCGAATCTTCTCGCCCCGACCAATAGATTCAAAGACTTACAGCGCAAGCTGTACATAAACCCACCACTGTATATTAGACGTTTGTCTAATATCGGTCGGTGGGTTTAGTTTTTCTGCAAGAAGCTTGCAAGAAGCACCCCTCTTGCTTGCGGGCGTCAAGTCTTGGAAATGACATGATAGAAAGTCAATAAAGATGGCAATGATCGAGTGCAAGGAGTGTGCAGTTGCTATTAGCTCAACTGCTAAAGCCTGTCCTAAATGCGGTGCAGTGGTTCCCCGGCGCAAGGTGTGGCCTTGGATAGTGGGCACTCCAGTTGCGCTGTTCGCCGCGTTGGTGTTGTATGGCTTTACGATTCCTGAGTATGAGGCGCGAGCCAGGGAAGTGCGTAACGTGTGCGAAAAACTTGCCGCACATCACGAGCGCTATGTCTGTGATCAGCAGTATGCTGAAGCCATCCGAAATGGGCGGATTAATGGAGCCAAATAAGGAAAATTGCTAAAGAAGCATAGGCTGGCGCCAATATCGGCGTCAGCTTGCGGGCAGCTCACATTTCTTTACCTGGATCAGCTGCAGGCGCAGCGTCAAGCCATGGTACATTCATTTCAATTTCGGAAACATCGGCGATGACTTCCTTGATGTAGATGTCGGTCGTCTTGGCTGATGTATGTACCAGGCGCTTTTGAATGTCCTTGCGGTCCTCGCCGCGCCGCGCTGCATCGGTGGCGGCCAGGGCGCGGATGTCCTTGAAGGTGACATCGTCGGTCATGCCGATGCGCTCCTTGGCCCGGTCCCACATCGAGGAGAGGCCGGATTTCGTGTAGGCGCCGCCCTTTTGAGTGGCAAAGAGGTAGGGGCTTTTGATCCCGTATTTGACCTTGATGGTGCGGGCGCGCTCGATCACCTCTTGAATGGCCGGCGTCACCGTGATATCCACCATCTTGCCGCTGCTTTTTTGCGTCTTGCTCGGCTTGATACGGATGTGACCACCTTCAATTTGGGTTTCCTTCAGCGTGCGGATGTCCATGGCGCGCGCCCACAGCAAATACGACATATCGATGATGCAGGCGAACATCGGGCCGCTCGCCGTCGGGATCACCAGGCCGGTATCTTTGCGAGGCTTGCTCGTCATGCCGGCGGCGCGGATGGCCTGGATTTGTTTGTGCGTGGCCAGCACTTCCCGGCGCCCAGTCTTATAGCTCGACATGTCCAGCTGGTCGATCGGGTTGTCCTGCCGCAATCCCAGCTCACCGATGATGAATTTAAATAGCTTGGACATGAGCGCCGCCAGTTTCTTCGCCGTGTTCGGCGTGGCGCGGTAGTTGTCGCGCAGGAAGCCCGAGCAATCCTTCGTCGTCACTTCGGCAGCGTGGAATTCTTCAAATTCCTCCGCGATCACATCGAGATACCGGCTGTAGGTTTTGCGGGTCTCGCCTTCGTAGTCGTTCAGCATATGGGCCTTGAACTCGGCGCAGGCGAATGGCATCGAGCCTTCAAGCACGCGCTGGTCACCTTTCAGCGCGGCCAGGGCGATCAGCATGGCGCTTTCGCCTTCAGTGGCCCGGCAAAGCTTGATCCACTTCTGTTCGCGGCCGGTTGCCGGGTTGCGCATGGGCGACGCAGGTAGGAAGTAATAAGCGCCGTGCTTCAGGTAGACGCGTGGCGGCAGGCCTTTATCTTTTTTTCGGCGTCGGTTCATCGTCTTGCGGACTTTCTTTGTGGCGCTGGCTTCGAGATGGCGCCAGTCGGGTGGATCAAGTGCATGCGAAGCACGCGCACAGTGTTGTCGTGCATGCGGTGCGCGGGAATGCCTAAAGTGCCCAGAGCGCGTAATTGTTCATGCGGCCGGCGATAGCGGGTCAGCATGAAAATTTCTTCGGGCGATAAGATGAGATCATCGATCGAGGCCATGGTCATTTTTCAGAAGTGAATGGTATTGGTTGGTCCGGTATGACCGAACATCGCCCGGTATGAGGTCAGTGCCTCGGCGCGGTCGCGCCCACCTGTTTCATGCTGGCGCAGGCGCTGGTGGTAGCGGCGTCGCCCGTAGGCACCAACCGAAATGTGGTTGGGCCAAATGATGTAGCCAAGAAACGGCACGCCGTCGGCCACCGGCGCTAGGCGGATCTTGTGCGGGTGCGCGGTCAAGCCGTCGCTGGCCAGTTTGGCCACAATCGCTGCGCTGATCGTCAGCAGCTCGTCGCGTGAGCTTGCCATAACCACCATGTCATCCACGTAGCGGGCGTAAGCGCGCACGCGCAGGTGCTGCTTTACCCAGTGGTCGAAGTCGTCCAGGAATATGTTGGCAAAGAGCTGAGACGATAAATTACCTATGGGCATGCCCTTATCCCGGGTGCGGCGATACATGCCGTCGACCGGAAACAGGTGGTCGTATTGATCGTCGGTGCGGAACGAGTCCACCAGGTTGACCAGTAGCGAGCGGATGTCCTGGTCGCCGATGTAGCGCAGAATGCGGGACTTTAGCAGTGAGTGGTTGATCGAATAGAAATACTTCGATATGTCAATTTGCAGAACCCAGGCGTTGGCAGGGGAGCGTGCGAACGTGGCGACTCTGCGTACGGCAGCATGCGTGCCGCGCCCGGGTAGATTGCCGAAGGTGTCGGCGATGAAGCGCGGCTGCCAGATCGGCAGCATGTAGTCATACAGCATCCAGTGCACCACGCGGTCTTTCATCGGCGCGTCCACCACGTGACGAAATTTTTTCTCGCGCACGGTGAATTCCTTGTATGGTCCAAAAGTATATGTCCGGTCGCGCAGGCGCTTTTGGACCATCAGCAGGTAGTGCAGCGGATCATCGCCGAAGCGCTGCACCCGCAGGCTGCGCGACTTGTTCTTGCGGGCATGGCGCCAGCAGTCGAATAGGGCGGGCAAGCTGGTGGCGCGCCAGAAGTCCGATTCAGTATTGCGGCCGCTTTCCGCTGCGGCACCCGTGGGTCCCGCAGCGGTCTTCGGTTTGGCTTGCTGCCTTGCTTTCGGGGTTATCCCAGGAAAATCTCGACCAAGAATAGGCGTTACACGAGCGTGCTCGTGACCGACGCGTGTGATTTTTGGGTCAGCGGAAGCCGACATTGTCGTTGCGGTTGTCGGGCAAGTCGTTGCTGAGATTGAACACCCCCGCGTTGGCCTCGTCGTTCCAGTAGCCACCGCGCACGAGCGCATTGCCGGACCTTCCAGAAATTTCCCTTCGTTGATCATGGTTGCGCACCGGTGGATCGAATCAGTCCGCCCACGAGTCGGCCAAGTTCAACGGCTAAACCCACTCGATGCTCGAATGCCACCTTCAGGTTGTTTAGCCGTTGACCCTGTGCCAGGTAATGCTTGATCAGGTCGACGTCGGTCGAGATGGTTTTGAGCAGTTGCATTTTGTTGTCTTCCATGCCGTAAGCAAATACGGCACGCATGATGCGGGCCATGCATATGCGTATGTTCTCGCCATAGGTGACGCGCAGGTCGCGTGGCATGCGGATGATGTCCTGCAGCAGCTGCAAGTCGAGATCCTGCGCATGCGATTTCAGCTTGAAGACTGAGGTGTCCGGGTTCGCCAGCAGCGCTTTGGCGCTAGCTTTGTTGAGTTCGCCGCGCTGCCGCAGGTCATGGATGACGTCGGCGACCACAGTATTGGACACGGTGGCCAGCACGGCGCCGTCCAGTTCCGGGTGCTCGGAAACGTAGACCGTTCGACCTTCGGCTTGGCTGCCCAGCGATACCACGTAGGGGATGCCGAATTCTTGCACCATTGGCCACAGACGGCGGTTGAAATTTCCCATAGGGAAGCCTATGCGGATATGCGGATCGCCTGATGTGCCTACCAGTTTCAGCTTGTATTGCTTCAGGGTGTGCAGCGCATAGGCCGTACGGTCGTAGCCTTGCAGGAATTTGCCGGATTGGATCAAGATCAGGTGGCCTGGATACTGTTGTTCCAGTGTGCGCGCGATACTGGCGCCGGGATCGGCCTGGCCCAGGCCGACATCGATACCCCTGTGGGTCCGAAGCGAATACTTTGTGACTTCCTCGCTCGTGGGGGCTGAATTGTGCTGCTCGTTTGCCATGATTTTCTTCTGAGTGGTTAGGGGAGGGGCCAGCCACCGCTTACGCGGCGACCGGCGACCAGGCACCAGAGGCCCGGGCTACTTGGTGCAGCGGAAGCCGACATCGCCGCGGCGGCCGCCGGGCAAGACGCGGCCGAGAGCGAACACCCCCGCGCGGGCCCCGCCGTTCCAGTAGCCACCGCGCACGAGCGCATAGCCGGACCAATCAGCGCCGGCATCCGGGCGCCAGCCCATGCCCTTCGTCATACCCGGGTGAGGAGCAGTGCTGATCGATGGCGAGTCAACTGCAAATGCGCGGCTGACGATGCCTTGCTCATCACCTTGCACGTCATCGAATACCCAGCTGAACGCATTGCCGGCGAAATCGAAGATGCGCTCGCCGTTCGACAACTGGTGCCAGCGGCGCTCTTTCGGGTCGTCGGACAAGACGTCTGCTGCCTGTGCGCTGCTGAAATTCCCCAGGTGCAGGCCCTGGTAGATATTGCCTTCGCCGACCTTGCCACCGGTCCAGTTGATGTCCTGCTGGGCGATGTCGTGCGCGATCGCCAGTGCTTGTCGCTCTGTGATTAGTTTGCCGTCGATGGCTTCGCACGCCTGGCCGGCGTCGGCATAGTTGATGCGCACCCACGGCGGCGCCGCCGCATGAATTTGCGCGATGCCCATCGGGCCACGTGAGCACAGGAATTTGCCGACGGCGAATGAGGGGACGGTCGTTCCGTTTGGTAGCGTGACGTCCGGCACCGTGACAAATTCATTGCCATCGGTCAGTCGTGCGGTCAGTTTGCTGCGCAAGTCTGCAGCCAATTGCGGGAATTCATCCATGCAGCTGGCGGCATAGGCGGCAATGGCCGGCAGCGCATGGTTATCGTGCGTGATGTCGAGTACGAAGAGTTGGCAGTCGGCGTGCTTTTCGCCCGCTGAATCGCGGCCGTCGGCGCGCTTCACGATGAATTTGTCGTACAGCCCTGTGTTTTGGTCTCTCATGTAGTACTCCAGTGTGGTTGGTGGTGGTCACCGCTTACGCGGCGACCAGGTGCCGGGATCCAGAGGCCCGAATTACTTGGTGCAGCGGAAGCCGACACGGCCGATGCGGCGGTCGGGCAAGCCGAGGCCGAGACCGAACACCCCCGCGTTGGCCTCGCCGTACCAGTAGCCACCGCGCCCGAGCGCACGGCCGGACCAGTTCGAACCCGCATCCGGGCGCCAGCCCATGCCGTTCTTCATGCTTGGGTAAGGAGCGGTGGTGATCGACGGCGAGTCGGCGGCGAACGGCTGTGCGACCAGACCCTGCTCGTTGCCCTGCACATCGTCAAAGACCCAGCTATAGGCGTTGCCCGCAAAGTCATACACGCGTTCGCCGTTGGATAACTGGTGCCAGCGCCGTTCACTTTCTTCATCGGATACGAAGGTGCCTGGCGTGGCTTCATCGACAGTGCCCAGATGCAGGCCTTGGTAGACGTTGCCTTCGCCAACTTTGCCGCCGGTCCAGTTGATGTCCTGGCTGGCGATGTCATGCGCGATAGCCAGATATTGCGTCTCGGTGATCAGCTTGCAGCCGATCTGGCCGGCCAGCGTTTGTGCGGCGAAATAGTCGACCTCGACCAGTGGCGCGGCTTCCGCATTTATGACCGGTGGGCGGTTGGATGCGGTGCCAGTCAGATACTGGCCGACCTGGAACGATGGAACAGCGGTGCCATTGGGTAAGGTTACGGTAGGGACGGTGATAAAACGGTCAGTGGTCATCGTGGATTCCTTGTGGTTTGAATAGGTACTATGGGATGTTGCTTGGGGCTTCAAGCGATGCTCTCCAGCTGAGGTGCAGTCTTGCGCCCAAACGGCGCCGCCCAAATTGCTGACGTGTTGCCTTCGTGAACATCAACCCGCACCGGCATGATCAGCAGCATGTGATCCGGGTGATCCGAATATTCGACAACGATGGCGCCATTCTCGTTGGCCTGCCAAAGGCGCATGGCCGGCGCCGCCTTTCGCCCAGCACCAGGATGCGCCTTCGCGGCCAAGGCGAAATAAGCCACCTGGGCAAACGCGCTGCACTGCTGTTTTAGTGCGCTGAAGTCCGGCAACACCTCCTGCCACGCTGGAAACTTGTCCACTTCGCCCAGGCATTTGCCGGGCTGCAAGAACAATTCGTCGCCAGTCTCGCTCATGATGGTGAGGCGCTGCGTGACCGTGTTTAGGTGCGCGGTGGCTCGTTCGCGCCCCGGGCCGGTGCAGTATTTGGTTGCATCTGGGTTTACTCGAAAGATCACTGCTGTACTGCAAATCGCCGTGGCGTCGCGGATGCACATCATCGTGTGCCCGTTCGTAGCGACCAGGATGGCGCCGCCTTCCTGGCATGGCTCAATGCGGATCGACCTGATGTAATAGCGAGGGTCGTGGCTGCCGGCCACGAACGGCAGCAGCGTCTTGATGTGCTTGGCTGCGAACTTGATCATGCTTGCGCCTCCCCGCCCAGCGCCGCCACCACGTCGCCCAGCATCTTCGCCAGTTCGCCGGTCATCAGCATGAAGTCACCA
>JAIENA010000412.1 GCA_019751755.1 Burkholderiaceae bacterium
TCGCTGCCTTCCGGTTTTTTGTCGCGCGCCATGGCTTTCACCGCCATCGCCGCGCCGAGCTGGTAACCCAGCCGGGTCGGCAGGATATCGCCATCGACCGCATGGAAGTTGCGGCCGGTGGGCAGCGATTCGGGCGAGCGCAGCGGGTCGTTGCCCTTGCCCGGTTCAACAAAGCGGCCATCGAGGCCGGCCAGCAGCGCCAGCATTTCCAGGTGCGGCGAATCGGCCAGTTTCTGCGCCACGTCCGGGCCGCCGACGCCGCCCTTTTGCATGGAAGCGAGCATCAGGTCGAGCGACTGTTGCTGCCACGGCCGGCCAAAGATATGCAAGCCATACGGCATGAATTTTTCCTGCAACTTGGTCAGATAGTGGCCCACTTCGTGCGCCAGCAAATCGTCGTCGGCCGCATCAAAGCCGATGCCGCGCACTTCCAGCACGTCGGCCATCGACGCTTCCAGTTCCGCCTTCAAATTCAAGGCCGTGACTTTTTCGCGGATCAGCCGCGCCGCCTGCGCCTTCAGCGATTCGGAGCTGGCCGCCTCAAAGCTTTCGACCACCTGCCGCAGCGCCAGCAATTCGTCATACAGCGGGGTGCTGGCCAGCGGGGGCGTCAAATGGTCGACGATCACCGCCAGGCCACGGCGCTTGGCCTGCGTGCCCTCGCCCACGCCATCGACGATGTACGGATAGACGCCCGGCAGATCGGCGCCGACCAGGCTCGGATAGTCGTCGGCGGCCAGGCCGACCGCTTTACCGGGTAGGAATTCATAGGTCGAGTGGCGGCCCACGTGCACCAGCGCGTCGGCTTTAAAGCGGTCGCGCAGCCAGTGATAAAAGGCCAGGTACTGGTGCGGCGGCGTAATGCTGGTGTTGGCATGCAGCAGTTCCTCGTCGACTTCCCAGCCACGCGGCGGTTGCGGGCCGATGAATACATTGCCAAACACCAGGCCCGGCACCAGCAACTTGCCGCTGTCGACCATGATCTTGCCGGGCGCCGCCCCCCAGCCCTTCAGTCCTTCGATGCCGTAAGCCGAAACGCGCCGGTTCAGCGCCGCCAGCGCGGCGCAGCGGCGCGCCGGTTGCGCGTCCAGGCAACGCTGATAACCGTCGGCCAGCGCCGCCAGGTCGCGCATCGCAGCGGCCCGCTGCGGATGGTCGGCCCCTTCCACCAGGTGCTGCAATTCCTTGATAACGACGTCGGCCAGCTTGCGCCCCAGCAGCCACTCGCCGGCGCTTTCCGCTTCCAGCACATCGGCGTGCAGGCGGCCCAGCAAGCCGCGCGTCATTTCCCCCTGCACCCGGGGCGGCAGCGTGTCGAACCAGCGCTGGTAGTCCGGCGCGGCGACACTGTTGACGGTGGTGCTCAATTCGCGCAGCGCGGCGCGGTCTTCCGGCAAATTAACACCGTGCGCCATGATCTGGTCCAGCAGCGCTTCCGGCGACGCCGGCAGCTCGCCGACCGTGTAACCGGCCGCTTTCATGGCCTGCAGCATATCGAACAGCGATGCCGGCACATTGAGGTTGTCGGCGCCGATATTCTGGCGTCCCGGCGGGTGGTTGTAATAAATCAGCGCGACTTTCTTGTCGCGGTTGGCCTTGTGGCGCAAGGTGACCCAGCGGTCGACCCGCGCCGCCAGCCGCTGCGCTTCCGCCGCCAGCATCACCGGCGGCCGGTGCTCGATCCCGGTGTGCGGATCGCGCCGCGCCGGGCCCAGCGCCGCCACCACGATCGGCTGGCCGATGCCCTGCAATTCCGGCAGCGCCACCCGGTATTGCACGGAATCGGGCGGCAAGCCGTCCGGCGACAGCCGCCATTGCGCGGCCGTGCGGTCGGACAGGCGGATCGCCTTGAACAGCGGCACATCGAGCTTTTTAAACGCCTCCGAGACGGCTTCGCGCCCTTCGGCCGCGCCCACCACGAAATCCTGCAACACCACCACGGCGGCCGGTTGCGCCGGCGCGATCAGTTCAGGTAAGCGCTGCAGCGCTGCGCGCGACGCGCCGCCCCAGCGCGGCAACACTTGCACGCACTGGCGGCCCTGCTGTTCGATGCGCTGGCACAGTTGCGCCGGCACCATGCCGTCCATATTCGACAAATCGAGCACCACCACGGTCGGGCGCGCCTGCAATCCCAGTTGCCCGCCCTGCCCCCATGCCGCGCCATCGGCCAGTTCGCGGTTGCCCGCGCGCACGCGCAAGGTGGCCTCCGGCTGCGGGGCGGCCAGCGCCACGGCGGGGTTGAGCAGATGGGCAAACAACGCGGCGGTATTGGCGACGCCGCCGGCCTGCCACAACTGGCGCGCGGCCAGCCAGTGGCGCGCGCCAGGATGTGCCTGGGCCGCCTGCAGCGCGCTGGCGGGCGGCTGTTCGGCAGCCAGCTGGCGCAGGATCTCGGGGGCAAAGTCTTGCAGGCTGGCGCCGGGGGCTCGGCTGGAATCGCGGCTGGCGTCACGGCTGGAATCCCGGCCAACATCGCGGCTCATCAGGCTCAGGCTCGCCTCGCCATTCATGGCCAGCACGGAGGCCTTCGCCCTGACATGGCGCGGCAGCGCATCCTTCAGGCGGCGCGCCGGGTCGCCAAACAGCGCCACCGCCAGCACGCTATCGGCCTGGCCCAGCCACTGCGCCACTTGTCGTTCATCGGCCGCCATCCATTGCGCGGGCGTGCGCAACACGATGCGGTCTTGCGGATGACTGGCCAGGTGGCGGTGCGCCGCCTCCACGGCGGTCGGTGCCGAGCGTTCCGTCACGAGCGCAAACAAGGTGGCGGCGTGGGCCGGCGCCAGCGCGGGCGCCAACACGCACGCGCACAGCAGCGCGGCAAACAGCCTGACTAAATTTTTCGTTTTCACGGGCGATACCAGTAACCGCGTGCCAGGGCACGCATGATGTAACGGGCAGCCGTGTTCTTGCCGGAACGCGCAAGGACGCCGCATAGCAAGCTACGCGGCAATAAAGAACAGGAAGAGAAAACGAACCGCCCACCGGCAAAGCCACACCCCGGGCTTTGCACAATCGTTCGTGATGGCCGGTCTTCTGGCTTGCCGTCATCCTTCTCCGATCCTGCCTTCCCGCGTCCAACAACGCAGTGGCGTACGATCGAAGTCGTCAGGCATACAGCAGCGGGGGCTGCGCCGGACTGGCGTGGAATGAAAACTCCACACGTCACCGGCTTCCCGTTTCACCCTCCGGCAGACAAGCGGGAGGGCACCATACACGTTATAGGGCGTTATTGTACCTTCATTGTTAACAGCGAGCCAACAAGCTGATGCCGCCAGCTTATGCCGCCAGCGCCGGATAGTCGGTGTAACCCTGCGCGCCGCCGCCAAAATACGAGGTGCGATCGGCCTCATTCATCGGCGCATTGGCTTTCAGGCGTTCGACAAAATCCGGGTTGGCCAACGCCATTTGGCCGTACGATTCGACTTGCGCCAGGCCAGAGGCGATGTCGCTGCCCACCTGTTCACGCGGACGGCCCGGACGGTTCAGCACCAGCGCGCCGCGCCACAGCCGGCGGATATCAGCCAGCAGCGTTTCATCGCCCTGCTGCAGCAGATGCACGTAGGCCAGTCCCAGCTTGTCCAGTTCCGCGACCAGGTAACGGTACAGGTCCGGCCCTTGCGCGCCCTCATCGATGCCCCACAGCGTGGAGCCGGGCGACAGCCGGATCGCGGTGCGGTCGGCGCCAATCTCGTCGGCCACCGCGCGCGCCACCTCGATCGCAAAGCGGGCCCGGTTTTCCAGCGAACCGCCATACGCATCGGTGCGGGTATTGGCGCTGGGTGCGAAGAATTGCTGGATCAGATAGGCGTTGGCGCCATGCAGTTCGACCCCGTCGGCGCCCGCTTCGATGGCGCGGCGCGCGGCAATCCGGAAGTCATTCACGGTGTGCCGTACTTCGTCGGTGCTCAGCGCGCGCGGCACGGGTATGTCCTGCATGCCCGTCATGGTGAACATGCCGCCACCCGGGGCAATCGCGGACGGCGCGACGCCCTGGCGGTGGTGCGGCGTATTGTCCGGGTGCGACATGCGGCCCGCATGCATCAGCTGGAAAAAGATGCGCGCGCCCCGCGCATGGACCGCATCCGTGACCTGCCGCCAGCCGGCGACATGCGCGTCGCTATAAATACCCGGCGTGAACAGATAGCCCTGGCCGTCCTCCGATGGCTGTATCCCCTCAGTCACGATCAAGCCCGCGCTGGCGCGCTGGCGATAATACTCGGCGCTCAATTGGCCGGGGGTGCCGTCGGGTTGCGCGCGCGAACGCGTCATCGGTGCCATGGCGAGGCGGTTTTGCAGGGTATAGCGGCCAACGGCGACGGACTCAAACAGTGTGCTCATAACGGATTCCTTATCAAAGGTGGGAAGGCATGACAGCATCATCGCCCACAACGACCATGAGATAAATATGGTATTTTGGAGAACATTGATCCATCAATGAATCAATCCATCTATCAATCTATCGGTCCATATGGAACTATTGAACGACATGGCCCTGTTCGTGGAGGTCGTCAAAGCCAAAAGCTTCCGCCGCGCGGGGGAAGCCATCGGCATGCCGATCGCCACGGTGTCGCGCCGCATCAGCGGCCTGGAACAGGCCATCGGCCTGCGCCTGCTGCACCGGACCACGCGCCGGATTGAAATGACGGAAGCGGGCTTGCTGTATTACGAGCGCTGTCGCCGCATCGTCGAGGAAGCGCGCCTGGCGCACCAGCAACTGGGCGAACTGCTGGAACAGCCCAGCGGCTTGCTGCGGGTGTCGCTGCCGGTGGATTTCGCCACGATTTTCCTGGCGCCGCACCTGGGCGCGTTTGCACAGCGCTATCCCGGCATCCGCTTTGAACTCGACCTGACGCCGCGCAAGGTCGACCTGGTGGCCGAACCCTATGACCTGGCGATCCGCATGGGCGACCTGCCCGACTCCACGCTGATCGCCCGCAAGCTGGCCGACCTGCCGCGCCATTTGTACGCGTCGCCCGGCTACCTGGCCAAAGCGGGCACGCCGCGCCATCCGGATGACCTGGCGTCGCATGAATGCCTGCCGATGCTGCGCCAGCCGCCACGCTGGCGTCTGCAACGTGACGCGGCGGGCAGCGCCGCCGTGGAAGTCGCCGTCACGGGCCGCTTCCACGTTAACAGCATCGGCATGATGCAGCGCCTGGCGCTGCAGGACGTCGGCATCGCGCTGGCCTCGCCGGCCATCGTGGCCGGCGATGTGGCGGCCGGCGCGCTGGTGCGCGTACTGCCCGGCTGGCGCGGACCGGACGTGCCGGTGTATGCGGTGACGGAAACCCGGCTGCTGCCGGCAAAAACCCAGCGCTTTATTGAATTCCTGAGCGAGCTGCTGCAGTAAATTTTTGCCGCAGCAACAGGAAGTGGTGTGCTTCAGGGACATTGCCCCAGGCCTGGCGGCCAACACCGCGAGCGTCACTTACTGTCGTCATGGGACGGCATCGGGTGATCATTTGTGCTAAAATAGCAATCTTTGTTGCCGCTACATTTCACCGTAATGCGAGAACACCTGCCCGACACCGAATACTTTGGCGTACCGCCAGAAAACATCCAGGCTGCGCAACGCCGCCTTGTCATGGATCACCAGCGCCAGCGCCCCGCCATCAACCAGCGCGTCCCCACCCGCAAGGAAGTGTTACACCTGCCGCCGGATCAACTGGCGCCATTGCTGATCGGCTGGATGGAACACAGCCCGATTGAAATCGTGCCCAGCCGGGGCCAGATCCAGTTGGTGATGGAAGTGCTGCAGCAACGGCCCGATGCGGCCGAACTAGCGGCGCTGCTCAGCATGTGCCGGCATTACAGTTCCGACCTGTAGCCGCTCGCTGGCGACGGTCAGCCGCTTGATCGCTTATGATGTGCCATCGGTATGTGGCAAACTTCGTGGAACTTCGGGGCACATCATGGGAACCAGACAGGAACCAGCCGTCGCCACACGCTCCACACGAGACAAGTCCGCGCCACCGGGCGGAGCGCTTGCCGCCGTCCATGCACCGGCGCCCGTCAACGCCCGCCCGCTTGCGCTGAACGCCACGCTGACACTGGCAGCGGCCTTCGAGCGCATCCTGCACAACTGCCTCGATCAGGTGCAAGCCAACGTGGCCGGCGTGCTGGCGCGGGACGCCGAATGCCTGCACCAGATGCGGGTCGGCTTGCGCCGGCTGCGCGCCGCGCTGAACCTGTTCAAGCAGATGGCGCCGTTGCCGGCGGCGTTGCAACACGATCTCGATTGGCTGGCCGCGCTGCTGGGCAAGGCGCGCGACTGGGATGTATTTCTGTCGAGCACACTGGATGCCGTGGGCGGCGATGCGTGGCAGGCCGGCCGGTCGGCGCTGCGCGACTGCGCGGCCCGGCACGCCACGACCGCGCACCAGGCCGTGCAAGCGGCCCTGCGGTCCGCGCGCCACACCCGGCTGGTACGGGGCCTGTCGGGTTGGATCATCGACCAGCCATGGCGCCAGCCCGACCATTGCACGCCAAACTGGGCCAGCGCGCCGGCGCGCAAGGCCCTGCGGCCGCTGCTGGCGCAGGCACAGCGCCGCCTGCATCAGCGCTTGCGCCAGGCCACAGCGGACGATCCCGCCAGCCTGCACCGGGTCCGCATCGCCGCCAAGAAGGCCCGCTACACGGCGCAATTTTTCCAGTCGCTGCTGCCGCCGAAACCAG
>JAIENA010000447.1 GCA_019751755.1 Burkholderiaceae bacterium
ATCGTATGAAAACAAGGACTTACATCTAAATTTATTGTTCAGTCAAAGATTGATTTGGCTATATAAAACGATAAATTTTGGGTACCAACTCCCCCAAAATCTCCCCACAATCTCCCCAACACACACATGGGGCCGCTTCAGCCACAGTGAGCCTGATCTGCGTGAGGCTGCATGCCTCCCGACGTCACTCCCGTAATAGCTCGATTCCATTGCTTCAGTGGAAGTAATTCGCTCGCCCGTGTTACCCCAGCTGTTTTTGAACCACGCCCGCTTCGGCATCTTCAAAGGCAGCTGGCAGGCTTCTGTCGCATTGCCCCTTAAACAGGACGGACCTCGCCCTCCAGCGCATAAAATTGGTCGTCGAACGACATCGCATCGATTCCGTTGATTGCGAACTGGCCCTTGCAGAACATGTGCATGAGCTCGACGCCGGCGGGCACGCAGAGGGCGGCGCTGAACGATTTGAAGTTGAGCATCGGCCTGGTCACCCGCTTGATGGCGCGATGATCTTGTTGGACGATGTTGTTGTGGTACTTGACTTGGCGTACCACGATCGGCACGTCGCGGACGGCGTTGATCGCATCGAGAGCGGCCTTGTTGGCGCCGCTCTTGTCCATCGAGACCTTTTACTGATCGCCGTTCGCTCCCATGACCTTATCGAAGAAGCGCTGCGCCGCGGCCATGTCGCGCTTCGCCGTCAGCAGCAAGTCGACGGTCTTGCCATGCTTGTCGACCGCGCGGTAGAGGTATTTTCAGACGCCCTTGACCTTGATATACGTCTCATCCATTCGCCAGCGACCGCTTCACCGTGCGACTGGTATCTGCGCAGACTCCAGGTAACGCTGCGCATCTAGCGCTGCCATGCAGCCGGTGCCGGCGCTGGTGATGGCCTGGCGGTAGATATGGTCTTGCACATCGCCGGCTGCAAATACGCCGGGGATGGAGGTGGCGGTCGCCATGCCCTCGGTGCCGCTGCGGGTACGCAGATAGCCGTTGTGCATGGCCAGCTGACCTTCGAAGATGCCGGTGTTCGGCTTGTGGCCGATGGCGACAAACACGCCGTGCACGGGCAGCTGTTCCAGTTCGCCATCCTGGCGCCGCAGGGTGACGCCCGTCACGCCGCTGTCATCGCCGCATACTTCGTGCAAGCTGGCATTGAGTTTCAGCACAATCGCGCCTTGCGCCACTTTCGCCATCAGGCGGTCGACCAGTATCGGCTCGGCGCGGAATGTATCGCGCCGATGTACCAGCGTCACGCGCGAGGCAATACTCGACAGATACAGCGCTTCCTCCACCGCCGTATTGCCGCCGCCGATGACGGCAACTTCACGGCTACGGTAGAAGAAGCCGTCGCAGGTGGCGCAGGCGGACACGCCGCGTCCCATATACGCTTGCTCGGACGGCAGTCCCAGGTACTGGGCCGAGGCGCCGGTGGCGATGATCAGCGCGTCGCAGGTGTATTGGCCGCCATCACCGACCAGACGGATCGGCTGTTCTTCCAGATGGGCAGTGTGGATCTGGTCGAACACCATGCGTGTGCCGAAGCGTTCGGCGTGCTGGCGGAAGCGTTCCATCAGTTCCGGGCCCTGCACGCCGAGCGGATCGGCTGGCCAGTTTTCGACGTCGGTGGTGGTCATCAGCTGGCCGCCCCGATCGATGCCGGTGATCAGCGTCGGCTGCAGGTTGGCGCGCGCCGCGTACACCGCGGCCGAGTAGCCGGCCGGGCCGGAACCGAGGATAAGGAGACGGTGGTGGTGGCTCATGGAAGCTCCTGTTATGTGGCGGTGCGCTGCAGTTGGCGCACGAAGGTTTCGGGTGGCATAAAGCCGATCACGCGCGCTTGCGGTACTTCCTTGCCGCTTGCATCGAACATGATGATGCCGGGTGGCCCGAACAGTTCGAAGCGCTTCATCAGTGCGCGGTCGTCGGCGTTGTTTGCGGTGACATCGACCTGGAGCAGCTGCATGGCGCCCATTGCAGTGACGACGCGGCCGTCGGAGAAGGTCATGCGCTCCATCTCCTTGCAGGCCACGCACCAGTCGGCGTAGAAGTCGAGCATGACCGGTTTGCCGGCGCTGGCCAGCACCTGATCGAGCTCGGCGACAGTGCGGATACGGGTGAAGCGCGGGCCGTCATGCGCGGCCGTCGTGGTGCCGGCCACCGCGCCGCCGCCGCGCAGATGCGCCAGCGGCTGCAGCACGTCGGTGCCCGAGCTGGCGGCGCCGACCAGTTCAAACAGACCGGCCAGCAGCATCACCACGCCTAGCGTCCTGGCGGCGTAGGCGCCGATGCCCGCGCCTTTCGGCAGCGCTGTGCCGGCCAGCAGGAAGGTCGCGCACAGGACGGCGAATACGCCCCACAGCGCCATGCTGGCCGTGACCGACAGTACCGGGCCGATCATCCAGATTGCCACCGCGATCAGCAGCAGGCCGAAGACTTTTTTGACGTTGTTCATCCAGGCCCCGGCGCGCGGCAGCAGGCTGCCAGCCGAGAGGCCCGTCAGCAGCAGCGGTACGCTCATGCCGGTGGCCATGGCGAACAGCGCCCAGCCGCCGGTGGCGGCATTGCCGGTCTTGCTGATATAGAGCAGGGCACCGGCCAGCGGTCCCGCCACGCAGGGGCCGACGATCAGCGCGGATAATGCCCCCATGACGAAGACGCCGGCCAGCTTGCCACCGCTCTGGCGTCCGCTCGATTCACTCAGGCGGCTTTGCAGAGAACCCGGCAGCTGTAACTGGTAGACGTCGAACATCGACAGGGCCAGGGCGAACAGCAGCGCGCCAAATGTCAGCAGCACCCAGGGTTTTTGCAGGGCGCCGGCCAGGCCTTCGCCGGCCAGACCCGCCGCCACGCCGAGCGCGGTGTAGATCAGCGCCATGCCCAGACTGTAGGCTGCGGCCAGCAGCAGGCCGCGCCTGCGTGTTACGCCACTTTCGCCGACGATGATGGAGGACAGGATGGGCACCATCGGCAGCACGCAGGGCGTGAAGGACAGCAGCAGGCCGAAGATCAGGAAAGCACCGCCGATGCGCCACAGGCTGCCGCTTTGCAAGGTGCGCTGGGCGAGCGAGGTGTCATCCTCGGCTGCGGCTGGTGCGATCGCCTTTGCCGGCATGGTGGACGCGGTGGCGGCCGGTGCGCCAGCATCAGCGACAGTCTTCGCGGTCAGCGCGCCGGGTGCTGCCGGATTGACGGTGTAGGTCAGCACCACGGGCGGATAGCACAGTCCCGCGTCGGCACAACCCTGGTAGCCGACCGTCAGATCAAACGGTGCAGTGCCGCTGACCGGTACGTCCAGGGTGAGCGAGGTGTAATAAGTCTCCATCTCCTTGCCGAAGTTCTCATCGAACTTGCTTTTCCCCGCAGGCAGCTGTGGCTGCCCCACGCCGGGGCCGGTGAAGGACAGTCGCTCGCGATACAGGTGATAGCCGGGCGGGATGGCCCAGCGCAACGCGACGGTATGCCCATCGCGCAGTTCAGCCTTCAACACAAACGCCTGCTCGGGCGGCAGAAAGTCCGCCGCCACCGCAAACGGCAGCCAGGCCGCCAGCATCAGCGCGCACAGCCAGTTAAAAATAGATTTCATGGAGTTCTCCTAAAAATTTGTCCTTGCTGGTCGATGGCCAGATAGCCGACGCCGCAACGGTCGAGAAAATCGAGTCCGTCTTCCTCCATCAGCATGGCGGTGGTGGTGCAACTGCCAGCGGTGATCGCCAGCGGTGCCACCACGCTGATCGAGCGCCAGTACGACACCGGCATGCCGGTGCGCGGATCGAGCACATGGCAGTAGCGCCGGCCATCGACTTCAATAAAACGTTCGTAATCACCGCTGGTGGCCAGCGCGCCCCGGCTGATCGGCAGGCTCGCGACCGTGCTCGCCATGTGGCGCGGGTCCTGGATGCCGATGCTCCACGCAGCGCCATCGGCACGCGGCCCGAGAAAGCGCATGTCGCCGCCCAGGTTCACGTAGCCGTGCTCCACGCCCATATTGGCCAGCACCCCGGCCGCCTGGTCGACGGCGTACTCCTTGCCGAATCCGCCGAAATCGAGTTCCATGCCCTGCAGGGGTAGAAACACCGTGGCATTGCCGTGCACCACTTTGTTCCAGCCGATCAGGGGCAGCAACGCGTTCAAGGCGCTGGGTGGGGGCAGGTCGCCGCTGCGGAAATCCCAGACCTTGCGCATCACACCGGAAGTGATGTCGAACAGTCCCCCGCTGGCGGCATGCAGCCGGTCGGCATAGGCCAGCAGCGCCGCTGTCTCATCGTCGCACTCCACCGCTGCAAGCCCTGCGGCGGCATTGATGCGGCTGATGATGCTGTCGCTGCGGTAGCGCGAATATTTGTTTTCAATTCGGCGGACTTCGGCGATGGCCGGTGCCGCGATCAGGCGCGCCGCATCGCCATGTTCAGCCGCCACGCGAATGTCGCAGCTGCTGCCCATGGCCGTGAAGGCGACGCTGTGGATGTCGCTCACCACAGTCGCGTGAAACCGATTTGCATGCTGGTGGCACGCAGCGGCGCCAGGCCCGGACTGCCGTTGCCGAACGCGCGCCAGGCGCCGCGCTGCTCATAGCGCTCCAGCTTCAGATCCACGCTCCAGTCCTGGTTGATCTGTTTGGCGACCTTGAAGCCGGCCGTGACGGCGCCAAACCCGGACAGACGCTGGTCGGCCGAGGTCAATGCCGAGCCACCAAACACATAGCCGGGCGGGAAGGGCGCACCGGTCCTGGCGTCGTACAGCGGGTCGAAATAGAAGTTCGCCGCGCGCTGCGAATACAGGCGCAGCGCTGGCGTGAGCGCCCAGCCGCCGGCCAGCGATTGCACCCACTCCGCCGATAGCGTATGCGCACTGACGCCGAAGGAGTCGCGGTAATAGCGGTAGCTCAAGCGGCTGGTGGCATCGGCGCCCGTGAATCGGTGGTTCCACAGTGCCAGCAGGGTATCCTGATCGCGCTTGCGCGGACGGTTGTCGACCAGCTTGTACGGATCGGCGTAATAACCATGGCCGCTGCTGTGGGTGTAGGTGAGCTGGCCGATATCGACCGGCGTGAACACGCGCGTCACGCCGGCCAGCAGGTTCACGGTTTGGCGGCCTTCATTGGTGACGATCTGGTTGACCGGATTGATGGCGTCGTCCGACCCGCCCACGCCGAAGGCCCAGGTGGTGTTCTTGTCTTCGCTGTTGATCGTGCCTTGCAGCGACAGGGCGCGCGAGCGGTAGTCATGCTCGGTGGAGAAGGCCGCGCCCACGCTGACGGTGCCGCCGGGCAGATAGCGCGTGACGGCGATATCGCCCGCCTTGCGCAGATCGTGCATGCGCGAGGCGCCCGACACCGCCGTATGGTAGCGCGGCGAAGCGCCGGAGACATCGTCGGTGGTCGCGCTGGCGGCGATGGCCCAATCTCCTGCCACCGGCGCCAGCACCGAGATGGATGGGGCGTGTACCCGAATCCGGTCCAGGCCCGACTGGTCTTCCTTGTAGTCGAGATATTTGACGCTGATGGCGGCGCGCTCGGGCGGTGTCTCGGCGTGCACCGCTGCTGGCAGCAGCATGGCCGCTGCCAGCAGTGCCTGTCCTACCGAAGGTTGTTTGTTTTGATCCATGGCCGTCCTTGTCAGTTGCAGCCGCAGCCGCCGCCGCCAACCGCGCTGCCGCCGGAGGCGGCTTCCTTGCTGGCGTAGATGTGTTCATTGAAGCGGGTGGCGAGTCCATCGCCCTGGATCAGCATGTCAGGACGCGCCAACTGGCCTTTTTCCCACGGCTGCACCGCTGGCAGCGCGCAGCCGGACAAGCCGGCCACCGTGGCGCACAGCGCGAGCACGGTTCGTATCAACTTGTGTGTCTTCATTTCAACGCTCCGATTGCAGTTTTAATGCGGCTTTCCAGCGCTTCACGGTCGGCGGCACGGAAACCGCTGTGTTCAAACAGTACCTTGCCGTCCGGGCCTATCAGCACGCTGGTGGGCATGCCCTTGACGCCGTAGGCGCGCGGCGTGGTGCCGTTGGGATCGAAGACGATGGCGAAGCGGGCCGGCGTGGTGCCGAGGAAGTGGCGCGCGTCATCAGCCTTTGCATCAACATTGATGCCGATAATTTGCAAACCCTGGCTGCCGTAGCGCGCCTGCATCTCGTTCATCCACGGGAAGGACTGGCGGCAGGGACCGCACCATGAGGCCCAGAAATCGAGGTACACCAATTTCCCCCGGTACTGATCCAGCTTGACGGTGCCATCCGGGCCGCTCAGCGTAAAGGCTGGCGCAGCCGTACCCGTTTCCAGCGCGGACGCTGGGGGTGGCAGCGAGAACAGGGCGCAGGCGGCGACGCCGGCCAGCGTGCTGGCCACGGCGGCCGTGCGCGGCTTGCGGCGGCGCCATACCAGCACACCGGCTGCCAGCACGACCAGCAGCGCCAGCATCGGATCATTGCCATCCTGGGCGGCGGAGCAGCCGCCACCACCACGGTTCTGCGACTGGCCGCTGACGACGACCGATGCCACGCCCTGGCCGCTCAGTGCGATGGTCCAGCTGGCGCCAGCCGTTTGCAGCGTGACGTTGCCGTTGGCAGCGCCTGCGGTGGTCGGCGTGAAGCGCACCGGCAGCTCGCACGAGGCGCCGGCGGCCAGCGTCAGCGGGAATGCGCCGCAGGCCTTGGTGTCGGTGGCGACGGCGTAGGGGCCGCTGAAGGTCGCGCTGTTGATGGTCAGCGCCGCGCTGCCGGTATTGGTCAGCGTGAAGCG
>JAIENA010000145.1 GCA_019751755.1 Burkholderiaceae bacterium
CTCTACCAGCAAGGACCCGCTCATGGATGCATCCCGCTTCAACCTCGACAACTTCAACCTGCGCAGCCAAGGCAAGCTGCCCGGCCACCTGGGTATTCGCTTCACATCGGTCCAGCAAGGCGAATTGCAGGCGGAAATCACGATCCAGCCATTCCACCTGGCGCCGAACGGTTTCCTGCATGCGGGCAGCGTGGTGACGCTGGCCGATACCGCCTGCGGCTACGGCTGCATCGCCCACCTGCCGCAGGGCGCGGAGAATTTCACCACGATTGAATTGAAATCGAACCACCTCGGCACGGCCCGCGAAGGCGTGATTGCCGTCACGGCAAAACCGGTGCACCTGGGCCGCACCACGCAGGTGTGGGACGCCACCGTGATCCACAAAGACAGCGGCAAAACGATCGCGTTGTTCCGTTGCACACAAATGGTGTTGTGGCCGAAATAGGCCCCGGCAACCGCCAGCGCAAGCTTGGTGATCTGGTAAATTGAACCTGTAGTAACTCAACGTCGAGGACAAACAATGCGGAAAAAAACCCTGCTTGCCACCGGCCTGCTGTTAGCTTCTTCGCTGGCACTGGCGCAGACGCCCTACCCTGAAGACGCCACTTACCGCGCCCTTGGCGGCAAGGAGGGCATCAAGAAGATCACCGATACCTTCCTGGAACTGGTGCTGGCCGATCCGCGCATTAAAGACAACTTCGCCGATTTCGATATCCCGCAAGTGAACCAGCGCCTGCAGGAACAGTTCTGCGAATACGCGGGCGGCCCGTGCAAATACACCGGCAAATACCGCGACAAGACCATGGATGGCGTGGGCACCGTGCGCGACATGAAATCCGTCCACATCGACCTGAAAATCACCGACGCGATGTTCAATGCGCTGGCGGAAGATTTACAGCTGGCGATGGAACGCCACGGCGTCTCGACCTATGCGTCGAACCGGCTGATCGCCAAGCTGGCGCCGATGCAGCGCGATATCGTGACGGCCGCCGCCCCGCCGGCGCCAACCCGGCCCGATATGGGCCGCTTACTGGCCACCGGCGGCGTCAGCACGGTGGAAGGGTCGGGCGGCGGCGGTATTTCGCCATGGGCGCTGATTACCGGCTACGGCACGCGCGACAGCTGGGGCGGCAATGCGCATTACACCCGGGTCCAGACCCAGGATTATTCGCTGGGCACGCGCGGCGTCGCCATCGGCGTCGCCGACCGGCTGGAATTATCGGTGGCGCGGCAGGATTTCCAGGGTGACCTGGCCCCCTTGAACTTGCTGCGTATCCAGCAAGATATCGTCGGCCTGAAAGTCAAACTGACCGGTGAAGCCGTGTATGACCAGGACCGCGCCATGCCGCAGGTGGCGCTGGGCATGATGTACAAGAAGAACAAGGGCATCAGCGGCCTGGGGGCACTGGGCGTGACCAATGTGAAGCAGCTGGGCGCGAAGGATGACAGCGGCTACGATTACTACCTGTCGGCGACCAAAATCTGGCTCGAACGCAGCCTGCTGGTCAACGGCACCCTGCGCGCCACCAAGGCCAACCAGATGGGCATCCTGGGCTTCGGCGGCGACCAGGGCGACCATGTCAAACTGCAGCCGGAAATTTCGGTGGCCTGGCTGGCGCACCGCACGCTGGCCATCGGCGCCGAATACCGGCGCAAGCCGCACAACCTGGGCGTCGATCCGGAAAAAGCGTATTACGACGTGTTTGCCGCCTGGTTCCCGAACAAGAACATGTCGGTGACGGCCGCGTATGCGAACCTGGGCACCATCACGGTGTTCAATCCGAAGACACAAAAAGGGTGGTACCTGTCGCTGCAGGTCGGCATGTAAGGCGGAAAATAAGCCAATACGGTCGTGTTGCCGGGGGCGCCGGGCCGAAGCCGACGCCGCCCAAAGCGGCCGGCGGCGCTTAGCCGCGCAGCGCCTTTTCCAGCAACTGGTGCAGGGCCGGGAATTCCGGCTCGCCCACGTAGCGTTTAATGATGCGGCCCTGCTTGTCGATGACGAAGGTGGTCGGCGTCATTTTCACGTCGCCATACGCCTTGGCGGCTTCGCCTTTGACATCGAGCGCCACCTTGAACGGCAGCTGGCGGTTTTCCGCGAAGTTCAGCACGTAATCAGGGCGGTCGTAATCCATCGCCACGGCAATGAATTCCAGCCCCTGCGCCTTGTACTTGTTGTACGTGTCGACCATTTGCGGCATTTCCTTGACGCAGGTGGTGCACGACGTGGCCCAGAAATTCACCATCACCACCTTGCCCTGCAAGCTGGCCGGCGTGATCTGTTCGCCCTTGATGCCGACAAACGTGACTGGCGGCGCCGGATTGGCGCTGTTGAGCGAAAAATAAGCAGTCAGCCCGACACCGGCCAGGACAGCAGCGGCCAGTGCGGGTTTGATCCAGGCGCGGGAAGTCGTCATCTCAGGCATCCGGGGAGCGTCAGTTACCGGCCTTGGCCTGGTACTGCTTCCATTCGTCTTCAGAAATATATTCGAAGACTTTGACCACTTTATACACACCCGGCACGCCACGGGCGATGTCGGACGCGATATTGCCTTCGCGCTGCGTCACACGGCCCATCAGGTAGACATTGCCGCGCTCGGAAACCACCTTGACGGAATTGGCGGAAATATCTTTCGCATCGACCAGGCTGGCCTTGACCTTGGTGGTCAAAATCGCATCGTTGGAACGCGACGTGTAGCTCGATACGCCCGCGATTTCCAGTTCATTGGTCACCGACAGCACGCCTTCGATGGCGCGCACTTCGCGCTCGACGGCATTGCGCATGTCGTCGTCACGCACTTCGCCGGTCAACAGCACGCGGCGGTTAAAGCTGGCGATATTGACGTTGCCGGCGCCGCCGACCAGGTTGGGAAACTTGACTTCCGCCTTGACGGCGATGGCCTTGTCTTCGGTTTGCGCACCGAACGTGCGGCGATCGGACGCCGCCAGGGTGCCGCTCACGGCGCCGACGGCCACCAGGCCAACGCAACCGGACAACGACGACGCCAGCGCGGCGCCCAGCAACACCACGGCCAGCGGGCGCTGGATCTTGCCAGCAACCTGGCGTACCACTTTATTCATTCGCATCTCCACCAAACAACGCGACATCAATGCCGTCGCACAAGGCATGGATCGTCACCAAATGGACTTCCTGGATCCGGGCGGTACGTTCCGCCGGCACACAAATATGCACATCCGCATCGGTCAACATCTTGCCGATCGCGCCGCCACCTTTGCCGGTCAAGGCAATCACGCGCATTTCGCGCTCCAGCGCCGCTTCAATCGCCGCCATCACGTTGGCCGAATTGCCGGAGGTGGAAATCGCCAGCAAGATATCGCCGGCCTGGCCGAAGGCCTGCACTTGCTTGGAAAAGATTTCACGGTAGCTGTAATCATTGGCCACCGCCGTCAGGATCGAGGTGTCGGTCGCCAGTGAAATCGCCGGCAGCGGGAAGCGCTCGCGCTCGAAGCGTCCTACCAGCTCCGCCGCGAAGTGCTGGGCATCGGCAGCGGAACCGCCATTGCCGCACGCCAAAATCTTGTTGCCGTTGGATAAAGCCGAAAACATCATTTCAATCGCCTGCCCAATGGGCTGCGCCAGTACCGTCGCGGACTGGATCTTGATTTCGGCACTTTCGTGGAAGTGGGAAAGGATGCGTTGAGTATTCATGGGTCAGGATTATAGTGCAGTCGTCAGCGGGCTCTGACAAGCGCTGTAAAAAATGCTTACATTCCTTCCACGATAGCATTGCGCAGCCAGTTCAGGCTATCGCCATCGATGGCCACCACGTCGAAGCGGCACGGCGGCATCTGCCGGTAGCGCTGCAGGTAGCGCTTCAGGTACCACTGCGCGGCGCGCACCATGCGACGCTGCTTGGCCGGCGTCACGCTGGCCAGGGCGCCGCCATGGGCCAGGCTTTCACGGCGGCGCACTTCGACGAACACCAGGCAGCCCTGGTGGTTCATGACCAGGTCGATCTCGCCCACCTTGCAGCGGAAATTGCGTTCGACCAGTTTCAACCCGTGCCCGGACAGGTAATCGAGCGCGCGGTCTTCGCCCGCCTGGCCATGCAACTGGCGGCCGGTGGCGCCCATGTCACGGCTGCTGGCTGACGGCCAGCGGCACCGGCACGCCGTTTTTATACACGGCCTGCAACTCGCGCCGCTCGAAACGGGCCGCGCCATCGCCAAAGCTGACATTCAACTGGCCTGTCACGCCGTCGAGGCGGAAGCGCGCGGCCGGCTGGTCGTGCTGGCGGGCGATTTCACGGGCCACGCGGTAAGCATCGATGCCCAGCGCATACAGGCGTTCCATGTCGGCATCCGGCTTGCGCTCGCTGGACGGCGCCAGTTGCGGATAGACCATGACGGCAGGATGGTCGCGCTGCAATTGCCATGGCATGTCCAGCAGGCGCACGCCATCCATTTCCGCCCCGGCTACTTGCCGCGCCCGCCCCGGGTTCAGCGACGAAGTGCCATAGATCGGCACCTCGCCCAGCGGCGGCGCGGCCAGCGCGATACGCAACTGGCGGGTCTGGTCCGGATCGAGCGCGGCGAACACCACGGCGCCTGGCTCGGTTTGCAGGCGCCCGCGCAGCGCCACCAGTTCGCCATCGTTGAGGTAACCGTTCACCGTGCTCACTTCCACCGTCTTGACGGCAAGGCCGCCACGCTGCCACTGGGCGGCAAAGGCGCCCGCACTGCGGCGCTGCCACGCCACGCTGCCGCCCACCACATACGCGGTGGCGCCGGGCTGTTCGCGGCCGGCCCAGTCGGCCATCTGGCGCGCCTCGTCTTCGATTGACAGGCCGATCACCATCATTTGCGGCGGCAGGGCCGCGCTGTCGCGGTTGTCGGGGTAATTCAGCGCAATCGTCGGTTTGGCCACCTTGCGGCTGTTGGCCACAACCGACACGGCGGAGCGGGCCAGCGGCCCGACGATCATGTCCTGCTGCGCCAGCGCGTCCACATACGACGCCAGCACGTCCGGCGCGGCGTCGCCGGTTTCGATGACCGACACTATGATGCCCTGCTTGTCGCGCTCCCAGCCGGCCAGGAACCCGGCGCGCAGCGCTTCGGAGGCCTGGCGCAGGGCGTCCGAACGCAGCGGCAGCAGCAGGCCGATACGGTACGATGGCGCGGCCGGGGCGCCTTGCGGGACGGAGTGAGGGGCGGACGTGGCGGCGCGTTCCGGGACCGCGCCACCGCCCGGGGCACGGCCGGCGGGCAGCACCGTGGCGCCTGATGCGCCGGAGACGCCGGAAACGCCTGAGACACCGGACACGCCCGACACGCCGGTGATGGGCGTAGCGGCATGGCCGCCATCCACGGCACCGGCAAGGTTGTCGTGCTGCGGTTCCGAGGCGCCCGATTGGCCATCCGCGCCCGATCCGCCGGCCACGTCCTGTGCCGGCGGCGCCAGGGTTTCGATCCGCAGCCCCGGCTGCGCGCCGGGCAGCACCCCGGCCAGGTCGACCGGGAAGGTGCGCACGTCGGCCGGCGGCCCCATTTCGCGGCGCGGCGCGGCATTTGCCGCCTGCGCCGCCAGCGTCGGCCTGGCCGGCGCAACAGCTTTCGGTACCGGTGCACTTGTCACGGGCTGGCCGGACGCGCACAATTGGCCGCTTGTGCCGCATGCCATGGTTGGCATGGGCGAGTTGCAGGCGCTGGCAAGTCCGGCTACCAGGCAAACCAGCAGCAATTTCACTTTTATCGGCAGCATCCCACTCTCCAATGACAGATCAAGCACCCAGCATTGCCACCCTGCCCGTTCTGGGCGAAGCGGTAAACCAGACCTATCCTATCGCAACATTGTATGTAGTGGCGACGCCGATCGGAAACGTTGCAGATATCACTGTGCGCGCCTTGCATGTGTTGAGCCTGGTCAATGCGGTGGCCTGTGAAGACACCCGCAACACGGCGCAATTGCTGACCCGCTTTGGCTTGCACAAGCCGCTGATCGCCGCGCACCAGCACAACGAACGGGAAGCGGCCGAGCAACTGATCGCGCGCTTGCAGGCGGGGGAACGGATTGCGCTGGTGTCCGATGCCGGCACGCCGGCCGTGTCCGATCCGGGCGCGCGCATCGTCGATGCGGTGCGGGCGGCCGGCTTGCGCGTGATGCCCTTGCCGGGCGCCTCGGCGGCGGTGACGGCGCTGTCGGCCAGTGGCCTGGTACATGATCAATTCCACTTTGTCGGCTTTTTGCCGGCCAAGGCCAAGCAGCGCGACACCGTCTTGCAGCAATTGCGCAGCGTGCCCGCCACGCTGGTGCTGTATGAAGCGCCGCACCGCATTGTCGAGTCCGCGCAAGCGCTGGCGGCGGCGTTCGAGCCCACGCGGCAAGTCGTGTTTGCCCGCGAACTGACCAAATTATTCGAAGAAATCCACCGCTGCCCATTGTCGGAAGCCGTGCAATGGCTGACGGCCGACGCCCACCGGCAAAAAGGCGAGTTCGTGGTGCTGGTGGAAGGCGCGCCACAGGCCAGCGATGCGGACGAGGCGGAAGCCGAACGGATCTTGAACATCTTGCTGGCGGAATTGCCGCTCAAGCAAGCGGCCACGCTGGCCGCGCAGATCACCGGCAAGAAGAAAAATGCGCTGTATGACCGGGCCTTGCAAATTAAGGGTTGACCGTTTCCGCAAGACCAGATATAGTCTTGCTTCTTCGGAGTGTAGCGCAGCCCGGTAGCGCACCTGGTTTGGGACCAGGGGGTCCAAGGTTCGAATCCTTGTACTCCGAC
>JAIENA010000446.1 GCA_019751755.1 Burkholderiaceae bacterium
ACCCCGTCAGGGTCCGCAGTCCGGGCACACATAAGCCAGGCGCCAGGCACGATATCTTTGTTCGCCTGGATCACAATTGCCAGCGCGCCTGCACTGACCGTCAAGGGAGTGGTCGACGTCGCGTTCGTGCCTGGAGCCGCCAACGCACTGGCCGCGCTCAGTGCTGCGGCCGCCGCTGATGCCGCAGCACTGGTGCCGGCGCTGGCGGCGCCCTCCACCAGCGGCAGCACCTGGTTCATCTCGTTTACATTGATGTCCTGCCACGCCAGACGGTCATCCATCTCTTCCGCAAACGTCTCCGGCCGCAGCGTGCTTGGCGCCACTGGCGGCCTGGTTAAAGCAAGTACCATTAAATTTCCTCCAACTCAATATTGACTTCGGCCTCCACCTCATTGATAGGTGTGATGCCGAATTTCTTGTAAATGCCAAGGATCAGCAGCAGGTCGAAATAACCATCCCTCGATTCGTCCAGCGCGGTGTACAGCGCCGGCACGGCGTTCAATGCCGTCCGTACTGCACGCACATCGTTCACGCGGTGCTTCGGCAGCAGCAGCCGCTGCGTGGTCTTGGGCACAGCCCGCCGTGGGATCAGTGCCGACGAATTGCCGTAGGGGTCGCGCATGATGGTCGAGAAATTCAGCTCGTCCGAATCGGCACCGAATTGCGTGTCACCGATATAGGCGTAGGTTCCAACGACCACCGAACCGCACTTCACGCCGCTGGTCAGTTTGGTGATGGTGATCGTAATGGCAACATCCGTGAACGGCGGCAAGTCAAAGCGAACGAAGCTCGCCCTGGTTGACCACGGCTTGTAGGCATACATGTAGTGGTCCAGCACCTCACGGATGCGCAGATCCTCCGTCGCGGAGTAGACTTGCACACCGCCATTACTCGCCGTCACCGTGATACTGTCGGCATCCATCCCAAGCACGCCGATGGTGTTGACCCGCTCACCTGGCGCAATCGTGACGATAATTTTCGAGCCACCACCCGGCTGATCTACCCCGACAGTTTGCGTGTTGCGCTCCAAATCGAACATGGCGCGCTGATTCTTAACGCCGACATCAATCCACCAGTCATTTTTCCGCACCGGATAAACCGGCAATGCTTTACCGACATTGCCAGCCTGCAGCGACTCGTACAGGCGATGCGTGACAGGATTGACGCACCGACCACCCATCGCATAGGTCGTATCAGCGTTATAAGGCACCTCGCCGGCCGTGAACCCAGGTACGTTGGTACTGATCAGCTGTGAGTCACCAATCAGCACCGGAACAGTTACCCTCATGCTTCCTCCTTCAGCGCGACAAAGCCCTGGCCGTCGCGCGTTGCCGACTGCAGATTGCCAGCCGTCTTGCGCGTACTGCGCTCGATGTCTTCCAGTAATTGCTGCTGCCGCGCTACGGTCTTGGAAAGCTCCTGCAGGGCCTTAGCCAGGTCAGGACTGTCGGCAGCACCGCGCAGGATGTCACGCGTCTGGCGCGCGCTGACGATACGCGAAGGCCCAGTGACTTCCAGCTCCGGGCCTTCTTCCCCTACCAACCGCACGCCGCCGGCATGATCGCCACCCAGCGCAAAAGCACTGACCGGCAGGGGCGTACTGAACCCATGGTCCCGCGCTGCCGCTTCCGCGAAGCGCTCCTTGATGTAGGCGGGGTCTTCAGTTCGCAGCCGTGCGAGCCAGTAATCGACCTCGAACTGCTCCACCGGCTTTCCGCCGGATTTGTAATGCGCGTTGTTGGCGTACCAACCGCGCACCATGGCGTCGTTCGAGCCGCCATTTGCCGCCCCGATCGCGGCGGCTGCCGCAGCTTGGCTGGCCGCCTGACTGGCCGCTATCTTGGCGGCCGCATCGGCCATCGCACTGACAGAAGCGGCAATGCCTGCAGCCGTGCTGGTCACGACACTGCCCCAGTAGTTCATGCCTTCACGGGCCGCCTGCTGCGCTGCCAGCGCTGCGGCACTCCCTTCCAGGAGCTTGTTGCCTGCAGCCGCGAACAGCACGGCACCGGCCGCCATCACGTCCTTTGCGGCAGTGTTGACATCCTTGATGGCGGTCACGAAGTTTTCCAGGGCGCTGGTCTGCCGCAGCTCCAGGTCAGCCTTGATCCGGTTGGCGGCTTCCAGTTCAGCCTGTGCTTTTACAAGCCCGTGCTGCGCTTCGAAGAACCCCTTGATTAAGCCTGCCCCCAGTTCCGCAGTCGCAAACTTATTCGCGTCCAACGATACGTTGGTTGCCTGCGCGACCTGGACCCAATACGCCAGCTCGGCGCCCGTTTGCTTTTGCGCGGTAACCGCTTCGTTGTAGCCAGCCAGCAGGCTACCCGATGCCTGCGTCAGGCTGGCGCCGGACGCGCTCACTGCTTCAGCCCATCGTTTCTGTTCCGCCAGCGCTTTGTCCAGCTCCGACGTTTCATCGGAAGCTTTCCCGTTGCCGACCTTCTTCGCGGCCAGCTCAACCACGTCGGCGATGGTGGTCCGCACGTATGCAACCAGACGCTCGAACTCGACCGCTGACGCGCTGGTTTCTTTGCCAACCGTCAGCAGCTCCTTCGCAATTTCCGGCAACTTCTCAGCGGCGCCCACGTCGCCGGCACGAGCCTGCGCGGCTTTCGTCGCGAACTGGGCCTGCAGGGCGGCCTGCCGGTCCGCCAGGGATGCGCCGGCAAGGTCTGACGTATCGAGCGACGTCAAGAAGTCTGTCAACGTCGTGCGCAGCTTCGAGAAGCTGTCGATGACTTTCTGCTGTGCGGCCGCCACTTTGTCCGATGCCGCCACGTAGCCGGCTGTGATCTTGTCCTGTTCGGACTTGATCGCGTTGCGCGCCGTCTTGTCAGCATCGAGCGTCTTGGCGTACTGGTCACGGATCGCTTTACCAGCTTCATTGAAAGCCTTCTGTGCGGTCTCGACGTTGTCAACAAATGCCTGGTATTGCGACGCCGCGGTCTGTACAGCGCTGTTCGCATTCGACACCGCAGAATCATAGGCTTGCTGCGCGTCCTGCAAATCCTGCAACGCGGCCGCCATGCCAGCCAGCCCCCGCTGCGTCTTGTCCACTTCGGCCAGTTCAAGCTCCCGCTTGGCTGCCAGTGCGCCGATCTTGTCCCCCTGCAGCATCATGATCTGGATTTCAAGCTCGCGCTTCGATCGAGCCAACTCCAGCGCAGACGACTGGCGCTCCGTTGCCGGATGCACCTTGTCGAACACCTCTGCCAGCGACAGCAGGCCGGTGTACGTCTCCGCCCCGGCTTTGGTTGCCAGGGCGCCGGAATTGGCCAGGTCGAGGATCGCCGCCTTGAAGTCGTCACGGGTTTTGAGACCCGCATAACCGAGCGCCTGCAGCTGCTCTTCCAGGTACTTCTGAACCGGCGCCAGGCGCTCCGCTTCACTCATAAAGCTTTCGGCAAACGTCGACGCCTTTTCCGCCAGCTCATCGATGCCGCCGGCAAGATCAATGAAGCGCTCACGCGCCGCAATGCTTTCAATGCCGGTGGCGCCAAACGCGGTTCCCATCGATGCCAGGATCGCGTCGAGGTTCGCGTAGTTGGCCGCGATCCGGCTGAGCGTTTCGAAGTAGCCCTCGCCAGCGCGCTGGAAATTCGCCAGGCCATCCACTGCATGCCGCGCCATATCGTCGCCCAGCTTGGAAAATACCGCTTCCAGCTGCTTCTGGATTTCCTCCCCCTTGAGGTCCTTGAGGCTAATCTTGCCGAGATCGACAACGAAGCCGGCCAGATTACGGCTGAATTCATCACCGCCTAGGCCCAGCAACTTCCCGGCCTCGGTGACGCCGAGCGCCAGGTCCTTGATCACCTGGGTGAACTGGTGGTCGGCCTCATCGCCCAGTGCGGCCAGCGACGTGTTGTATTTGTCGCTGTGGAACCAACCGCCGGATTTTTTAGTGTCGGTGTACTGGCTGGCGGTCACGCCATGATCCAGCACCCCGCCCAGCGTATCGCGTGATGCCGTCAAGCCCGTGTCCTGGGTGGTCACCTTGCCGCCGAAAACAGCGCCAAAAATCTTTCCCGTCAACTTGCCGATCAGCCCGTTGGGCAGCTTGTCCAGCACCAGGCCAATCGGCCCGCCCATGATGGCCACGCCAAGCGTCGAATTGCCGAACCGGGCCGCGCTGCCCGCATCGGCCGGCGCTATCTTGCCTGTGAGCCCAGACTCCCGAACCAGCAAGTTGCCCAAGCCGCCGATCGAGTTTTCAATTTTGCGCAACGCCGACAGCATGCCTGCCGTGTGCGCCAACTCGATGCTGGAGTTGTCCGCCAGGATGTCGATCGAGCGCTTGATCGAGTCCGACTTCGCGTCATCGTCGCCCAGCACCGAGCCGGTCCCGGCAGCCGCCTGGCGATCCTTGGCCGTGGTATCACCCTTGCCGCCGCCACCGCTCACGGCAAAGCCCAGCGCCGCCATCACGGCCGCCATGGCGGCCATACGCGCCCACGCCGAATACGGGTCGCCTATCGCTTGGGCGGCCACGCCAGCGGCCGCCGCCGCCTGCCCCTTGACCATCGATGCCTCCACGTCAGGGCCGACGCTCGCCACGGTCGCCGCCGTTTCTGTCTGCTTGCTGGCCACGAACAGGCCGGTAAACGCCGTCAGCAGGCCGCTCTTTTCCAGCATATTCTTCACGGCCATCGCCATTTCAAACGCACGGTATGCCTTCTCCGCGCCCTCCATGGCGCGGTAGCCCGCCGAGTTCTCTTTGAAAAAGCCCTTGGCGGCGCCAGCCAGGTCGCCGTAGTGCTTCATTTGCGCTTGGGCGGATTCGAGTGACGCCGCCGCCGTTGCCTTCTGGATCTTCCCCTGGTCGCCACCGGCCGCCTTGGTCGCCGCCGCCAGCTGCGCCGCGATCGACGCCTGTGTGCGGGAATAGCCCGTCAACGACGTCGTCAGCTTGCCAATGGCCGCGCCAACGCGCCCGAACGATGCTTCCATGCCGGCGGCCGCGCGCTGGGCGGCATCGTCCACCGCCTCCATGACCTGCAGCAGCTCGTTGGCCCGCGCCACGTCCGTACCACCCGACAATGCAGCCAGCCGCTCCTGCGCCGTCGCCAGCCGCTCATTAGCCAGAATCAATCCTTCGGTGGTGGCAATTTCTTGCGCGCTGCCTTCATTCGCTTCCAGCGCCGCCTTGTGCAGTTCTAGCTTGGCGATTTTTGCGCGCGTGAGTTCGGCCGGCAGCTTGCCAAAGTTTGCGACTTCGTCCTCTGCCGCCCTGGCGGCATCGAAGGACGAGGCGATCAACTTTTCGCTCGCTTCGCGCGCCTGCTTTTGCTGCTGCTCCACTTCCTTGTGGCTGGCCAGCAACTGCTGGTTCAGGCTCAAGGTCAGCATCGCCGTTTCCAGCATCTTCATTTCGCCATCGGACAGCTTGACGGTGCCTTCGGTACGGCCGCGCTGCATGCTGGCCAACATGCGCTCCGCTTCCGTCAACGGTCGGGACAATTCCAGCTCGCGTTCGGACAAGGCGATCTTCTCCTGCAGCGCCTTGTTCAACTGATCGTAGTCGCTTTTTTGCTTCTCTTCGGGCGCCTTGCCAGATGTGTAGCCCAGCTTGTCCTTTGGCGGATCATCCGATTCCGGCGAACTTGCCGCTGCCTTGCGCTCCGCCATGCGCTTCAGCATGGCCTGCTCCATCTGATTGGCCGGCTTGTTCCAAAGCTCATCGTAGCGGCGATTGGCATCGTCGAGCACCTTGTTGCGCTCAGCCAGCGCCTTGCGCATATCGTCGATCGGGTTCTCGCCACGCGCCAACTTCAGCGCCACGACGGCTGGACTAAGATTGTGGGAAATGGTTGCCACCAGCTCGATGTCGGCATACACGGCCTTGAAGCTGCCGGCAATGGCCGAGAAAATCCCCGGCAGGATTTTCGCCACGTCCACCACCCGAGCAATGCCCAGCGCCAGGTCGTCGGCCCACGCCCCCGCATCGGCATTCAAATCGCCATCGGCCTTGTACATATCGGTGAACGCGCCCAGCAGGTCGTTCACCGCCGGCAACGCATCCGCCACAATCGTGGTCGTGAAGCGGTCGTGCTGCGCACGCAACATGCCCAGTTGGTCCTGGTAACGCGCCGCCTCTTCCGTTGCTTTTTGGGTGACGCCAGTAAACTTGTCAACGCTCTCGGCGACGTCGTTCAGGAACGGCAGCATGTCCGTGCCAGATTTCCCCAGCAAGTCGTTGATCAGTGCCGCCTTGGCCGCGCCGTCCTCATATTTCTGCAGTGCTTTGGCGGCATCGATAAAGACGTCGGAGGCATCGCGTAAATTGCCGTTCGCATCCTTAGCTTTCAGGCCCAGCGCGGCCAGTGCCTTATGCACCTTGCCGCCCTCTTCGTCCGCCGCCGCCATGCCCTTGGCCAGCTTGGTCAACGCGCCATCGACGCTGGAAAACTCAACGCCAAAGGCGGTCGCCGTCTGCTGCAGGCGCGACAAGTTCTCGACGGCGGCGCCTGTCTTTTGCGCCAGATCGTCCAGCGCGGCCAGGCTGTCGATGGAGCGGTTAATCTTATCCACCACGCTGCTGACCGTCGCCAGCGCTGCCACGGCGCCAATGGCATTACGCGCCATGCCGGCCAGGAATTCCCGGCTCGAATTCGACGCAGTGTCGAAGTGCTGCTGCACCCGTTGCGCAAACGACAGCGCCGCCTGGTCGGATCGTTCCAACCCCCGCGTGTACTCGGCATACTCCAGCGCCAGTTTTACTACCAGCGATCCTAATGCGGACATAGCACCCCA
>JAIENA010000103.1 GCA_019751755.1 Burkholderiaceae bacterium
GGACGCACCGACGTGCCCAAGATCGTCGACTGGTATATGGAAGGCAAGCTCAACATCGATGACCTGATCACCCACCGCCTGCCGCTCGAACGCATCAACGAGGGCTTCGACCTGATGAAGAGCGGCGAGTCGATCCGTTCGGTGGTGCTGTACTAACGCGATGGCGATGGCCGCACTGGAGTTGGTGTGATCGGGATCGAATCCTTAAGCGGTATCGCCACCTTTGTCGCCGTGGCGCGGGCCTCGAGTTTTACCGAGGCCGGCGAGCGGCTGGGGATCTCGAAATCAGCGGTCGGCAAGGCGATCGCCCGGCTTGAAGCACGGCTGGGGGTTCAATTGTTTCACCGCACCACGCGCCACTTGTCGCTGACGGCCGATGGCGAGGCCTATTTCGCCGTTTGTGCGCAGGCACTGGAAGGGATCGCCGAGGCCGAAGGCAGCCTGGGTAGCCGTTTGCTGGAACCGGCCGGCAGGTTGCGGGTGGATATGCCGGCTGCCTTTGGCCGCAAAGTCATGTTGCCGATCCTGCTCGAGATCGGCCAGGCTTATCCGGCCTTGCAATTGACGCTGACCTTCACCGATCACGTCATCGATTTGCTGGAGGAGGGCGTTGACCTGGCCATCCGTTTTGGCGCGCTACAGGATTCGAGCGATCTGGTGGCGCGCAAGCTGACCAGTCACCGATGGGTGATCTGCGCCACCCCGGGCTATCTGCGCCAGTTCGGCGAGCCACGTACGCTGGCCGACATCGCGGCCCACCGCTGCATTGTTGGCTATCGTCGCGGCAGGCCACTGGCCTGGCACCTGACCGAAGACGGGGCGCCAAGCCGTTTTGCGCCGCCGCCCACGTATCAGATCAGCGATGGCGCCGCGATGATCGATGCCGCGCTGGCCGGAATCGGGCTATGCCAGATGCCGCTGGCGTTGTTCCGACAGCATATTGAAGCTGGCCAACTGGTGACGGTGCTGGATGGCTACACCACCCATCAGGTGCCGGTCCATGCGGTATGGCCAAGGACGTCGCACCTGCGACCCAAGGTGCGGCATCTGGTGGACACTTTACTGACCCTGGCGCAGCAGGGCAAATTAGACTAGTCATCATTTGGCGGCGTCTGGCGGCGTCTGGCGGCGATGCGGTGGCCCGGCGCGGTAGCTGCTTGTCCTGATCTACTGCTTGAACTTGAGCTTGGAGCCGTCAAAAGTGGTCACCATGCCTGCCATCATGCCGTCCTGAGTGATGTAAGCATCGGACCCGTAGTAGGGTTCCGCCAGAAAGGGCGCTTCAGCCTTCCAGTACACCACCAGCGTGTCGCCAAATTGAGCGCTGCTTTGGGGGATGAAGCGGATGCCCTTCAGCCCGTTCGGACGCGGCGTGACAAAGCCGATAAACAGCTTGCCGATGGCTTGACGTCCTTTGTGCACCTGACCGTCGAGCATGTGGACTTCGCCATGTTCCGGGAATTGCGCGACCAGGCGATTCCAGTCGCTGTGGTCGACGGCGTCCAGATGCTCGGCCAGTACCAGTTCTGGTGTGGCTTGCGGCTTCATTGGGGGCAGCGCCAGCGGTTCGGCCGAGCCGGCGCTTGCCGTCACCAGCAGGCTGGTGGCGGTGGCCAGGGTCAGGTGGCAGAGTTGGTTCATTTTTTATTCCTGGTTGGGTCAATGACGTAATTGTTTTAAGCGAAGGTCAGCACTTCGCTGATCTGCTTGCGCGGCTTCTTGGGCCAGTTGCCCGGCCCCGGGCGGCCGACGGTCACCAGCATGACCGGCACCTCGGTCTGCGTCAGGCCGAATGCTTCAGCCACGCCGGCCTGATTGAAACCGATCATCGGGCAACTCACCAGGCCCTTATCCTGTGCCGCCAGCATCAGTGTCATGGCGGCCAGCGACGCCGAGCGGATCGCCTCGTCACGCTGGAATGACGGATTGTCGCGATACATAGTTTGCACCGCGCCGACCCACCCGTTGTAGATGGTCGGGTCGATAATGCCGGCATCGAGGGTCGGTTTCAGTGCCGCCGATACCGTCAAATGGGGCGCCAGCGTGCCGCAGATGATGAACGTCACCGCTGCTGCGACGACTTTAGGCTGGCCGAATGCCAGCGGCAGCAAGCGTGCTTTCGCCTCGTCGCTGTGCACGGCGATGAATGTCCAGTTTTGTAAATTGAAGGCGGATGGCGCCTGCGTGGCGAGCGCCACCAGTTCGCCGATTTCCGCTGCCGACATCTGGTGCGATGAGTCGTAGTTGCTGGCGGAGGTACGGGTTTGGATTAAATCGGTGAGAGTCATTGCGTGCAATCGTCTATCTGTTTGAGAAGGCGGTCAGCTTAAGCGGTGCGGCGCTGCGGATAAACAGACTGGCGGTCCGCAGACCGTCAACTTTTTTTCTACAGTCAGGGCTTTTTAATGTATTGATGGAGATCGGCCGTGACTGTGAACGTGGCTATCGGGCCAGGCACGATGGCACGCCATGAGTTTGTTGTCCGGGAAATCAAAAAAGCCTTGTAGACGACTGGTCTATTTGTGCTATAGTCATGGCCATGAACACCAGTACCCACGCTGCCAGCGGCGATGTCCGCGCCACCATCCTTGCCACCGGCCAGCGCCTGATGGCGGGGAAAGGGTATTCAGCGGTGGGCCTGAATGAAATTCTGACCAGCGCCGGTGTGCCCAAGGGCTCGTTCTACCATTATTTTGGTTCGAAGGATGCGTTTGGCGAGGCGCTGCTGGACCACTATTTTGAGCAATACCTGGCCGAGATCGATGTCACGCTGGCTCAGCCTGACTTGACGATGGCGCAACGCGTGGTCAGGTATTTCGAGCTATGGCAGGCCAGCCAGTCGTTCGTCGATTGCCAGGGAAAATGCCTGGCCGTCAAAATGGCGGCGGAGGTGGCGGACTTGTCGGAGACGATGCGGCTGGCCATGGCGCGTGGCACGAGCGGCATCGTCAGTCGCCTGGCGGCAGCGATCGAGGCGGGCGTGGCGGAAGGTTCGCTCCGTGTTGCCGTCGACGCCAACAGCGTTGCTCGCAGCCTGTACCAGTTGTGGCTCGGCGCCAGCATCATGGTCAAAATTGAACGTGACGGCACCGCCTTTGTCACCGCCATGGCCACCACCCGTCAATTGCTTCAGTTGCCGCCGGCATAAGGAAGTGTGAGGACACATTCCGACTGGAATGTGTTTTTTTGAGCCAGTCGCTAGACGACCGGTCTAATAGTTGTAAATTGAACGACAACCTTTTGGAGAAAAAGCATGAAAAAAGTACTGATGGTATTGACCTCGCACGACACCCTGGGCAACACCGGCCACAAAACCGGTTTCTGGCTGGAAGAGTTGGCCGCGCCGTACTACACCCTGAAGGATGCCGGCGTTGAGATCGTGCTGGCGTCGCCTGCGGGCGGGCAGCCGCCGCTGGACCCGAAAAGTAACGAGCCGGCGTCCCAGACCGACCTGACGCGCCGCTTTGAAGCTGATCCGGCCGCCACCGCGCAGTTGGCCGCCACGGTGCGCCTGGACAGCGTCGATCAAGCCGACTTTGACAGCGTGTTTTACCCTGGCGGCCATGGCCCGTTGTGGGACCTGGCGGAAGATCGGCACTCGATCGCGCTGATTGAATCGTTCATTGCCGCCAACAAGCCTGTGGCGCTGGTGTGCCATGCGCCAGGCGTGCTGCGCCACGTGAAGGCGGCTGACGGCCGGCCGCTGGTGGAAGGTAAACAAGTGACCGGCTTTAGCAACACCGAAGAGGATGCTGTGGGTCTGACCGACGTGGTGCCATTCCTGGTCGAGGACGAGTTCAACAAACTCGGCGGCCTGTACGCCAAGGGCCCGGACTGGGCCTCGTTCGTGCTGCGTGACGGCTTGCTGATCACGGGCCAGAACCCGGCCTCGTCGGAAGCGGCCGCCGCCGTGCTGCTGCAGCAAATGTCCTGACCATCGAGGCGGGCGCGGACCCGTTCCGCGCCCCTTCAAAAACCGCATCGTGCTGGCTACGACGCTGGCCTGGCTACCTCACCCCATCAAGCGTGCAAACACCTCGCGCGCCGCCCAGCCGCTGCCCGCAATCAAAAAACCGAAATACACGAACGTCGCCACAAAGCTTATATAACCCAGCAGCACGCACACCCCATCGCGCTGCAGCAAGCCGATCGCCAGGAACAGCAGCGCCAACGCGGGCAGGGTATTGGTAAATGGGATCGGCCCGAACGGCAGCATCAGCAAGACCGCGCCGAGCACCAGCGCCAGGTTATTGAACTGTTCGGCCGGGCCGTTCGCCACCAGCACCGGAATGCGGTTGGGACGGCTCAAGTATTCGACCTTCTTCAGCCACGGCAGCGCCTTGCGGATGACCGGCCGCAGTTTCTTGGTTTGAATCAGCCGGTGCTTGATACGCGCCGGAATCCACAGTTCCCGGCGCAGGAAGCGGCTGGCGCCGATCAGCAGGATGGCGCCGCCAAACACGGTACTGACGCCGGGGATCGAAACCGGGATCAGGAATACCAGGGTCAGCATCGCGGTCAGGATCAAGAGGCCATCGTTGCCGACCTGATGGATCAAGTCGCTCAGCGTGATGCCGCTGCGGGGCAGGGTGCGCAGCAGGTCGCGCAGCCGTTGGGAGGTCGATTGTTGTTGCATGGGGTGTGGAAAAGTGGCGTGGAAAAAAGTGGCAAGTTTGCCAGAAAACCGGTCACCATGCCGACTGCGAGCGGCTGGTCCGGCGCAGTCGGATGATCGCGGTGTTGCGCCGGTGATCGCCGGCGCACAGAAATCATGCTCATCAGTGCTAGTATGGAATTATGGCAGGCCCGCAACGACGGGGCCGATGCTGCAAGATGCCGCCTGCGTTGGCCTTTGGCGGCGGATGGGGGGGAATCATGGGTGCCAAGGTGTTGCTGGACTTGCTGGGCGGCGTTGCGCTGCTGCTGTGGGGCTTACACATGGTGCACAGCGGCATCGTGCGCGCGTTCGGCGGGCGCATCAGGCGCTTTCTCAGCCTGATCCTGCAAAACCGCTTCCGTGCGTTTGCCGCGGGCGTGGGCGTGACCGCCATCTTGCAAAGCAGCACGGCCACGGCGCTGATGCTCAGTTCATTCACCGCGTCGGGCCTGGTCGGGCTGGTGCCGGCGCTGGCGGTGTTGCTGGGGGCGAATGTCGGCACCACGCTGATCGTCCAGTTGCTGTCCTTTGATTCGTCCGCCTTTGCCCCAGTCTTGCTTATTTGCGGCGTGGCCGCGTTCAAGCGCGGCACGCGCACCGTCGTCAAGGATATGGGGCGGGTTGCGGTCGGCCTGGGCTTGATGCTGCTGTCGCTGCATTTGCTGCTGGACAGCCTGGCGCCGGCCGAGCATGCGCCCGCCGCGCGCCAGTTGTTCGCGGCCGTGACGGGCGAACCGGTGCTGGCGCTGCTGATCGGTGCTGTTATGGCGTGGGCCACGCATTCCAGCGTGGCCACGATCTTGCTGACCATGTCGCTGTCGGCGTCACATTTCGTGTCGCCGGTGGCGGCGCTGGCGCTGGTGCTGGGCGCCAACCTGGGCAGCGCACTCAATCCGCTGATGGAAACCGGCAGCCTGAATCCCGCCCATCGGCGCCTGCCGGTCGGTAATATGATGAACCGGATTGCCGGCTGTTTGCTGTTCCTGCCGCTGCTGGGCCCGACCGCTGATGTGATCCGCGCCATCGATCCGAGTCCGGTGCGCCTCGCGGCCCATTTCCACGCGCTGTTCAATGTGGTCATGGCGCTGCTGTTCATCTTTCCGCTGGCGCGCTTTGCGCGGCTGCTTGAACGCCTGCTGCCCGATGTAAAAAGCAGCAGTGATCTGTCGGTGCCCCTGTACCTGGGTGAAGGCATCAACGACACGCCCTCGGTGGCGCTGGCCTGTGCCGCACGCGAGACCTTGCGCATGGGCGATATCGTGGACTCCATGCTGGAGCAGGCCATGACCGCAATCGTCACCAATGACCGCAAACTGGTGACCGAAGTCAGTCAAAAGGACAACGCGGTCGATGGCTTGCACGAGGCGGTCAAGTTGTACGTCATCAATGTCACGCACGGGCCGCTGGAGGAAGCCGAGGCGAGGCGCGCGTTGGAGGTGCTGAGCCTGGCCATCAACCTGGAACATATCGGCGACATCATCGATAAAAATCTGATGGAGCTGGCCAACAAGAAGATCAAGCGCCAGTTGCATTTTTCCGAGGAGGGCGAGCGCGAATTACAGGCATTCCATCGGGTGGTGCGCGACAACCTGCGGCTGGCGATGACGATCTTCCTGTCGGGCGACGTGAAAGCGGCGCGCCGCCTGTTGAAGGACAAGGCGCGGGTGCGCGCCATGGAGTTTGCGGCGGCGGAAAGCCATATCGCGCGCCTCAAGGAAGGCCGCATCGACAGCATGGAAACGAGCACGCTGCATATCGACATCCTGCGCGATTTAAAGCGCATTCATTCCCACATTTGTTCGGCCGCCTATGCCGCGCTGGAGACCGCCGGCGAATTGGAACACCAGCGCTTGCAACCGGCATCGCGGCTGGCCAAGCCGCCGCAACCATTTACTGTGCATGATCGTGAGGCGGTGTTGAAGGGGAAAACCCAGGCGTAGCCCGCGTAGTGGGTGAGGGGCGGCGTCAGCTATTGCGCCGCACCCAATGATGGGCGGCCGCCAATGACGGCAGCCGCAGCAGTGCCAGTTCGCGCGTATTCGGCATGCTGATGGCCAGCGCCAGGGCGGCGGGTTCGGCGCCAACGATGGCTTCCGCCAGCCAGCCCAGGTAGTAGCTCGATTCGT
>JAIENA010000374.1 GCA_019751755.1 Burkholderiaceae bacterium
CGGCGGCAGGTCGGCCGCCCCGGCATCGGGGTCGACCAGCACCGTCATCCCTTTAAAACGCACCAGCGCCCGCCCGCCATCGAGGCGGATCGCATCGCCGCCATCGCGTTGCGGCGACGCCGTATGCACGGTGGCGCCGGCGCCCTGGACCTTCGGCGCAATCGCCAGCGTGGCCAGCGCCGCCAGCAGCGCCGTGCCAATGCCGACTTTCAACCCGACATGCAATTGCTGGCGATGATGCTGATGTGACCCGATTTGTGACCCGATTTGCGACCTGATTTGCCACCTCATTTGCCACCTCCACACGCAAACGCCCGGCGCACGCGCGGCCCGGCAGGAAGTCCAGTGGAGCATGGCCATCCAGGCCGCCGTATGAAGCAGCGCAAGCCCGGCGCAATGCGCCTGCAAAAAGGCCGCCGGGGTACCTTGGGCGAGGCTGGCGCGCCACACCGGTGATACAATTCCACCCCTGCGCCTACCCGGCCGATCCCGCAGTTTCCATCGACATATCCTCTGAGATCCAGACGCCATGCACCCAGAAATGCTCACGCCTTACGAAAAGGGCAACCGTAACCAGACCACCCTGTGGACCGAATGCATCGCCTTTTATGAAGAACTGGCGCGCCGCTTCCCGCAGGTGCTGCGCTTCGGCCAGATTGGCGTTTCCGACGGCGGGATCCCGATCCACCACGGCGTGGTCAGTGCCGACGGCGTGTTCGAGCGCGACGCCATCAAGCGCGCCGGCCGCACCGTGTTCTTCAACAACAACGGCATCCACCCGGGCGAACCGGAAGGCGTGGACGCCTGCATGGCCATGGTGCGCGACCTGTGCTTCGAACCGGAGCGCCTGGCGGCGCTGGGCGACACCGTACTGCTGTTCGTGCCGGTCTATAACGTCGACGGTTGCCTGAACCGCGCCGATACCTCGCGCGTCAACCAGGATGGTCCGGAACAATTCGGCTTCCGTGGCAATAGCCGCCACCTCGATTTGAACCGCGACTTCATCAAGTGCGACAGTCTCAATGCGCAAGTGTTCAACCAGTTGATCACCGCCTGGGACCCGGACGTGATGGTCGACACCCACACCTCGAACGGCGCCGATTACCCGTACACGATGACCTTGATCCACACCCAGGCCGACAAGCTCGGTGGCGGCCTCGGTCCATTCCTGCGCAACACCATGCTGCCGGCAATCTACTCGGACATGGACCAGCGCGGCTGGCCGACCTGCCCGTACGTCAATCCGATGACCGATGTTCCGGATGACGGCCTGGTGGAATTCCTCGAAGTGCCGCGCTTCTCGACCGGTTTTACGGCGCTGCACCACATCATCGGCTTTATGCCGGAAACCCACATGCTGAAACCCTACGCGGACCGCTACGATTCGATGCGCGCGCTGGTGGAATCGGTGATGGCGTTTACCATTGCCAACGGCGCCCACATCAAACAACTGCGCGCCGCCGCCAAAGCCGAAGGCCGCACCCGCGCCGAATGGCCCGTCATGTGGCAGCTCGATGAAACCAATCCCGCGACGTTCCGCTTCAAGGGCTATGCGGCCAAGCGCCACGCCAGCGTGATCGGCAATTACACGCGCCTGTCGTATGACCGCGCGCAGCCATGGGAACGCGACATCAAGTACTACAACAGCTTCCCGGTCAGCGTCGCGGTGCGCGCGCCGAAAATGTACGTGGTGCCGCAGCAGTGGCGTGAAGTCATCGAACGTTTGCAATGGAACGGCGTGCAGATGACGCGCGTCGAGCAGGCCACCACCGTCGATGCGCAGTACTACCACATCGCCGCCGTCACGTCGCGGCCGACCGCGTACGAAGGCCACATGTTCCATGACGAGGTGCAGGTGGAAGCGCGCAACGGCGCCTTCGCGCTGGCGGTGGGCGATTACCTGGTGCCGCTGGACCAGGACCATGCCCGCTATGCGGTCGAGACGCTGGAGCCGCAAGGCCACGACAGCTTCTTCCGCTGGGGCTTCTTCAACAGCGTGCTGGAAAAGAAGGAAGCGTTTTCCGATTACGTGTTCGAAGACCTGGCGCTGGAGATGCTGGAAACCGAGCCGGAACTGCGCGCGAAATTCGACGCATGGAAACAGGCCAACCCGGAACTGCTGGCCAACCAGGATGCGGTGCTGACGTTCATCTTCCACCACGGCAAACGCCATGCGGAACCTGAATGGCGCCGCTACCCGGTGCTGTCGGTGTTCTGATGCACTATGCACTGAATCCACGCACCTTCTTCCACAGTCATTACTTCCACCTGGGCCTGCGCTTTGCCGCAGGCCTGATTGGCGTCACGCTGATCGCCTTGCCGCTGTCCGACATGAACACGGCAATGACGGTCTGCATTGGCGCGCTGTGCACGGCGCTGATGGACATGCCCAGTCCGCTGCGCCACAAGTTCAATGAAATGCTGGCGTCGGTGCTGCTGTGCACCGGCGTGACGCTGGTCATCAGCCTGTGCGGGCCGTATCGGTGGCTGTTGATGCCGATGATGGTGGCGGTCAGCTTCTTTGCCTGCATGATGGTGGTATACGGTAAAAAATCGATGCCACTGCAACTGGCGGCGCTGTTCATCATGACCATGTCGATGGAGCACACGATGAGCGCGCGCCAGGCGTTCGCCCATACCGGCCTGTTCCTGCTGGGCAGTGTCGCCTATCTCGGCTATGCGATGGCGCTGGCCTGGCTGCTGCGCCACCGCATCAAACAGCAGGTGCTGGCCGAAGCGCTGTTTGAACTGGCCGCCTACATCGACATCAAGGCCGATTTCTACGATACCCGCTTTAACCTGACGGAGCAGTTCAACCGTCTGGTGCGCCACCAGAGCGTGCTGGCCGACCGCCAGCAGGCCTCGCGCGACTTGATCCTGCGCGCGCACCATAACCGCAAGGACGCCATCGTGGTGCAAATCCACGTGTGCATGCTGGACTTGTATGAACTGGTGCTGTCGACCCATACCGATTACGCGCTGCTACGCGCCCACCTGGCCGATTCGCCGGTGCTCAAAGCGCTGCACGACCTGGCGTACAGCGCGGCGCGCGATATTGAATCGGTCGGCTATGCCGTCACGCGCAAGCTGGCCTCCCGGCAAGCGATCGACTACAGCGCCGCACTGGCGTCGGTCGAGCGCCATATCGCACAATTGGAGCAACAGGTGGCGGCAGGCGCACCGGCGCAGGAAGCGCTGGCCGTGCTGCGCGCGCAGCGCAACAAGTTCCGCGCCCTGATCCGCGCCATCGGCGAATTGCACGTGGCCAGCCAAAAGGCCTATGACGGCACGCCGTTCTGGGTCGATGCCGACATGCAGCCCTTCCTGTCGCAGCAAAAATATGAATTGCAGCTGATGTGGTCGCACCTGCGGCGCGATTCGCCGGTGTTCCGCTTTGCGCTGCGCGTGGCGCTGGCGATTTCAGCCGGTCTGGTCGTGGCCGAGTCTCTGCCTTATGCGGCGCACAGTTACTGGATCGTGCTGACCATCGTCATTATCCTGAAACCGTCGTTCGCCATCACCCGGCAGCGCCGCGCCGACCGCATTGTCGGCACCGTGATCGGCTGCGTGATCACGGCGCTGGTGCTGAAGTTCTTGCCTTACACGCCGGTCATCATCGGTGTACTGATCCTGGCCACCGTGGCCACGCCGACCTTCCTGTATGTGCGCTACCGCTACGCGGCGATTGCCGTGTCGGTGATGATCCTGCTGCAAATGCACCTGGTCGCGCCCGGCAACACGAATCTGGTGATGGAGCGGCTGGTCGATACCTTGATCGGTGCGGCGGTGGCCACGCTGTTCAGCTTTGTGCTGCCGAACTGGGAATTCCAGTCACTGCCACGCTTGGTGCGGCAAGTGCTGGAAGCGAATCTACGCTACATGGAGTCGAGCTTCGACCTGTTGCAGGGCAAGTGCCGCAACGACTTCCGTTACCGCATCGACCGCAAGCACCTGATGGACAGCCTGGCCGCGCTGTCGGCCGCGATGGTGCGCATGCTTGACGAGCCGGCCAGCAAGCAGCGCGCGGCGGAAGACATCAATCTGTTCGTGGTGCAAAATTACCTGCTGGTGGCGCACGTGGCGGCGCTGCGCGCGATCCTGCGCCGCCACGTGGGCGAACTCCCGGCCACGCCGGTCAACGCGCTACTGGCACACAGCCATGCGCAAGTGTGTCAGCCGTTGACGCGCGCCCTGGCGCAGCAAGGCGGCAGCACCGCCGCCCAAGCGGACGCACAAGCTGCGCCCTCGCGGCAACCGGCCGTACCGGGCGATGCGGTGGCGTGGTCCGGCTGGCCGCTGGTGCAGCGGCGCATCCGCCTGCTGCAGGAAGACGCGGAAAAAATCATCGTGCACAGCGAGGCGATCCGGCGCAACGCGCAGTAAGTTAATTCACTTTGCGTACTGGTTCAAGACCGCCGCCACGCTGCCATCCTGCACCAGCGTGTCGATGGCTTGCTCGGCTTGGGCAAAAGGGATTTTCGAGCGCAATGAAAATGCGCACTGTGTCATGACGGTCGAATACACGACGTCCTTGCGCAACGGCAGCGCCGGTTCCTGGCGCAGACGATATTCAAACGCGATCTGGTCGAGCGTCGCATAGCGCATGCGGCCCACCAGCAGCTTGCGGAAATTGAGTTCCGTGTTGGGGGCATCTTCGCGTGTCAATTGCTTACCCAGCACACGCTCGAGTTCCGGATAGCGGTAGCCGACCACGGTGCCGATTGGCTGGCCAGCCAGTTCGCTGAGCGACTTTACGACCGGCGCCTCCTTGCGCGCCACGATCACCGCGTGCGAGGTGATGAACGGCTTGCTCCAGTGATAACGGCCATCGATCCAGGCCGGCACCACATAGCACAGCGCATCGGCGCCGCCGGCCGACAGCACCTCGCCGACCCGCTTGCTGGGCACGCTGACATAGACGGCGCGGCGCGCCATGCGCCGCGCAATCAGGTCCCCCAAGTCTTTCAGCACACCATCGACCAGCAGGCCGTCGCGGAATTGCGCCATCGGCATGGTGTGGTTGGTGGGGGCGATAAAGACGAGGTCTTGCTGCTGTGCGATGGCGGCGCCGTGCGCCAGGGAGGCAAGAGTCAGCAGGGCGGTCGGGATGGATTTCATGGTATAGCAGGTATCATGATTTCAGTATAGCCGAGCATGACCATCGCGGCAGCGCCACGACACGCCGCGGCAAGCGCGCTATCATGGCGGCTGGTCTGTGTTTCGTTGTGATCCGATGTCATCTTGCCAAAGCTGCGGCGCCTGCTGCGCCAACTTCCGTGTGTCGTTTTACTGGGCCGAGTCCGACGATCATCCGGGCGGATCGGTCCCCGCCCGCCTGGTGATTCCCGTTACGCCGCACCACGTGGCCATGCGCGGCACCGAGCGCAAGCCGGTGCGCTGCATTGCGCTGCAAGGAGTGGTCGGGCAGTCGGTCGGCTGTTCGATTTACCTGCAGCGCTCATCGACCTGCCGCGAATTCACCGAAGGCACACCGGAATGCGATAAAGCGCGGGCGGCGCACGGTTTGCCCGCGCTGGCTGCCGCCGAAGCAGCGCCATAAGCGCCGCTCACCTCACGCGTGGCAGACGCGGTTGCGTCCCGCCTCTTTCGCCTTGTACAGCAACTCGTCCGCCTTTTGCAGCATGGCTTCCGCCGTGCCCGCCGCATAGTCGGCATACACGCCCATGCTCATCGTGACCTTCAGGTTCGGATGCACTTCATGCCACGGGTGCGCTTCAATCATGGCGCGCAGCTTGTCGCACAGCGCGGCGGCCTGGCTGGCGTCGGTGTCCGGCAGCGCCAGCACGAACTCCTCACCGCCGTAACGCGCCACCAGGTCGGACAGGCGCACGTGCTGGCGCAGGATCGCGCCGACATGGCGCAGCACCAGGTCGCCCGTCGCGTGCGAGAAGTTATCGTTGATCTTCTTGAAGAAGTCGATATCGCCAATGACCAGACTGATCGGGCGCTTGTAGCGCACGGCCTGGTGGTACAAGGTATTGGCCTGCTCATCAAAATGGCGCCGGTTGTACAGGCTGGTCAGCGCATCACGGATGCTCAGTTCTTTCAATTGCTCGGCCTGTTCCAGGATGGTCTGGTGCGATGCCTTCAACTCTTCATGGCTGCGCGCCAGCGCTTCACTCATGTCATTGAAGGCGCCGGCCAGCGCCGCCACTTCATCCCGCCCCTCCACCACGACTTGCTGGCGCAGCGCGCCGCCCTGCATGGCACGCACCGCCCCCGTCAGTTTGCTGAGACGGCGACTGAGGCCACCGGCCAGCAGCAAGCCCAGGCCCAGCGCCAGCGCCGCCGCCGCTGCGGCGCCGGCCAGCAGCGATGACTGCATCGCGTCGAGGAACGCCAGTTCCTGCTTGTTGGGGGCCATCACGCCCTCGGTCGAGACATAAGCCACGGTGTTGCCTTTGACGACGATCGGGCGCGCATTGGCGCGCACCTTTTCCGGCAGCACGGAGCCGGGACCATATTGCCCGGCCCCCAGCAACACCGTGTAGTGTTTATCGGTCAGCACGAAGCGGAATGGCGGCGGACCGCCATCACGGCCCTGGTGTCCGCGCGGACGACGGCCACGCTCATCGCCACCGTCCGCGCGTGGCGGAAAGGGCGCACCGTCGCGGGCGCGGCGGGGGTCGTCATCGGCCTGCGCCGCAGCGCCATAGGCGGCGCGGTACAGCTGCGCTTGTGGCAACGCGCCCTCGACTTGCGGCGGCCGCTCGCCCTCGCGCGGACGGCCTTCCGGCGGCCCGTCGCCCGGGCGGGGCCGCATGCCGTCGCGCGGCGGCGGAC